>NZ_JBWKMK010000029.1:0-342801 GCF_056431365.1 Acinetobacter seohaensis | reverse complement strand
AGATCCATGCACGTGTAGCAGTTCTTAACAGATTTACGGAATTAGGTCGACCACTTACCCAAGTTACGCCTTAAATTTGGCTCAATTAGGGGCGCTTTGCATTTCAAATCTTTGTGCAACAAAGCCACTTAATATTGGAATTTATTTTTTTTATATCTTTCTCAATCTCATGTTTATGGGTAATGAAATATTTTTCTAGCGTAGCATCATTAGATAATAAATTATTTAAGAATTCGATATTGTTCTCTTTTTCTTCTAACTCTGTCAATAAATCACTTTTTTTTGACATAAAAATATCTTGAAGTTTTTGTTTTTTATATTTATTTCTTAAATCATTTAATCTTGGTGTTTCCTTGTAACGAAAGGAATTTTTTGAAGATGTAGTGGGATCTGCTTCCAAGTATTTAAAATTTAGAAGGATTTTTAGGCCTGAGTACATACGTCTTTTAGCAGTTTTTGGCATGTTTGGTCTAGATGTCAGCATTTTCTCCCAAAAATCTTTAGCTTGCCAATTATTGACTTCGTGATTTATGAATAAATCTAAAAAATCATCATACAGTGGTAAATGAGTATTTCTTGCCATAACTGAACAATTTTCACTTTTTAAAAAGAGGATTATAGTCCGTGGATGTTTAATCCGTAAATGATGATAGTTCTGTTTTTTGAGCATTTAAATCAAATGACAGAATTAGCAAGTTTACTAGGTCAAAAAATTCGTAAGGCTAGAAAAGAAAAAGGCCTTTCTCAAGAAAAGTTAGCCCTTATGTGTGGTTTAGATCGTAGTTATATGGGGCGGATAGAGAGAGGTGAGGTTAACATTACTGTGCTCAAGCTTTATGAAATATCAAAAGCTTTAGATATTCAAATCATTAATTTTTTTGAATAGAAATAT
The DNA here is from genome assembly GCF_056431365.1 of Acinetobacter seohaensis. Lineage (NCBI taxonomy): Bacteria > Pseudomonadati > Pseudomonadota > Gammaproteobacteria > Moraxellales > Moraxellaceae > Acinetobacter > Acinetobacter seohaensis. The sequence continues at coordinate 341,909 of NZ_JBWKMK010000029.1, read as the reverse complement.
ATTTAGCTTGGTTTTAATAAAAATTATTTTTAAAAACAATATTTTGCAATGAAAATGGTAGTATTTATTTAGGGGTTTTTCATTTTAGTAGGTGTTCTACTGCAAAAAAACAATTGACATTGAGTAAAAAACGCCCCATTATCCTGATGTAACACGGGTTGCATAGTCTACCTACTGTATTTAATTTGTGATGACAGGTGGCCGCCTGTCATCAAATTCAAAACCAATAACGCGACTAAACATTAGGAGTTAAGAACAAGTGAAAGTATATCAGATCAATTATGACCTGCGTAAGCAACGTAACTATGAAGAGCTTTATAAAAAAATTATGTCTCTAGGCAATTGGTGTCATCCACTAGAGTCATGCTGGTTAATTGTCTCTGAAAAAACAGCATCACAAATTGCAGAGGAACTATTCAAAGTTATGGATAGTGATGATGGGCTATTAGTGACTCGCTTACAAAATGAAGCTGCTTGGTACAACCTTGATTCAAAAGGAACTAAAGAAGTCAGTAATTGGCTTCAAGAAAATTTGAGTAAAGCATCATAAATGGACTGAGCCAAGGATGGCTCACTCTCTTTCAGAGTAAATATTTATGTCAAAGTTAAAGAGATTCATAAAACTTAGCGATCTTGCAGAAATTCGAACGGGTTTTACATTCCGTGAAAAGGTTGAAGAAGTCGAGTCAGGTAATGCCTATGTATTGCAGATCAAAGATATTCGTAACATTGCAACGGATACATGTGGGTATACGCTTTTTGCTGATGCCTTACCACAAATTGATTGGCAAGGTAAAGATAATGCCATCGTATCGCCTGAGTCTGTATTGTTGCCCTGTCGTGGAGAGTATCTCAAGGCACATTATTTTGTAGGCCATCTAGATCAATCAAAAGCACTTCCACTCATTGTGAGTAGCCAGTTTTTGATTCTAATGCCAAATCAAAATGTACTGCCTGAATACTTATGCTGGTACTTGAATCAACCTCATGTGCAATACGAGTTACGTAAAGAAAGTCAGGGTTCTAAGATGCCGATGCTTAGCGTATCAACAGTCAACCAGTTTGAGGTTGAAGTCCCTAGCTTGGACATTCAGCAACGCATAATCGAATTAAACCGTCTTTGGGAGCAAGAGCAGATCTTGACCCAACAATTACTTAAAAATCGTGAACAAATGATGATGGGCATGTTTAAACAACTGCTCCAAGGAAACAAATAATGGTTACTCAAATTAATCAAGATACCGTCAATAAAGCCCTTTGGTCGGCATGTGATGTATTCCGTGGCACGGTGAGTGCAGATACCTATAAAGACTATATTTTGACAATGCTGTTCTTAAAGTACATCTCTGATGTATGGCAAGACCACTACGACAATTATAAAAACGAATATGGTGATGAACCTGAGCTGATTGAAGAAATGATGAAAAACGAGCGTTTTGTACTGCCTCGTGAATCTAATTTCTATACCTTGCATGAGCGTCGCTTTGAGCCCGGCAATGGTGAACGCATTGATATGGCTTTACATGCACTTGAAGAGGCTAATGGTACAAAGCTGAAAGATGTAGGCAAAAGCGTTTTCCAAGATATCTCATTTAATACTGATAAATTGGGCGAAGAAAAGCAAAAAAATACGATTCTAAAAGATCTTTTAGAAGTGTTTGCTGTACCTGAGTTGGATCTTAAACCAAGCCGTGTAGGTTCACTTGATGTGATTGGCAACGGGTATGAGTTTTTGATTAAAAACTTTGCTGCAAGTGGTGGTCAAAAGGCCGGTGAATTCTATACACCACCTGAAGTATCGGACTTAATTGCGGAGTTACTTGATCCACAAAAAGGCGACAGTATTTGTGACCCTGCATGTGGTTCTGGTTCACTGTTGATGAAGTGTGGTCGTAAGGTGGTCAGCAATCACAACAGCAAAGAATATGCACTCTATGGTCAGGAAGCAATTGGTTCAACTTGGTCACTAGCTAAGATGAATATGTTCTTGCATGGTGAAGATAACCACAGAATTGAATGGGGCGATACGATTCGTAATCCAAAACTATTGGATAAGAATGGCGATTTGATGCTGTTTGATATTGTGACTGCAAACCCTCCATTCTCATTAGATAAGTGGGGTTATGAGCAAGCTGAGAATGATAAGTTTGATCGTTTCCGTCGTGGTTTACCACCAAAGACCAAAGGTGATTATGCGTTTATCTCACACATGATTGAGACGCTAAAGCCTGTTACGGGTCGTATGGGCGTTGTGGTTCCGCATGGCGTGTTATTCCGTGGCTCATCTGAAGGGAAGATTCGTGAGAAGTTGATTAACGAAAACTTATTAGATGCGGTGATTGGTTTACCTGAAAAGCTGTTTTACGGTACGGGTATTCCTGCTGCGATTTTAATTTTCAAAAAGCAAAAGTCTGATGATTCTGTTTTGTTTATTGATGCAAGCCGTGAGTTTAAGTCAGGTAAAAATCAAAACAACTTAACTGAAGAAAATATTGCCAAGATTATTGAAACCTATCGTTCTCGTGCAAGTGTAGATAAGTATGCTTATTTGGCGACTTTGCAGGAAGTGAAAGACAATGATTACAACCTAAATATTCCTCGTTATGTGGATACGTTTGAAGAAGAAGCTGAGATTGATTTGGTTGCTGTACGTGCTGAGCGTGAGCAGCTAAAGACTCAACTTGCTGAGCTTGAAGTTCAAATGGCGAAGTACTTAGAGGAGTTGGGTTATGGTGCCTAATGAATGGAAAAGCTATCAGCTAAGTGAATTATGTGCAAAACCGATTTCGTATGGGATTGTTCAAACAGGTGAAAATATCGAAGATGGTATTCCTTGTCTTCGTGTTGTTGACCTATCAACTGAAAAAATGAACCCAAATGAGATGATAAAAACATCACATGAAATCAATCAGGCATACAAAAAAACGATCTTAGAAGATAATGAAATTGTGATGGCCTTACGTGGAGGGGTTGGATTAGTTAGACTGATAGACGCTAACCTCGTCGGTGCAAATATTACAAGAGGTTTAGCGAGGATTTCAGCTAAAAAAGGGATTATCCATCCAGAATATTTATTATGGGAGCTTCGGTCGCCTAGGTTCCGTGCTGATTTAATTAGACGAGTTGGTGGTTCAGCACTACAGGAAATTTCACTTTCTGAGCTTAGAAAAGTTAATACCTTGGTGCCTTCTTCATTAAACGAACAGAAAAAAATCGCCCAAATCCTTTCAACTTGGGATCAAGCGATTTTGGCGACTGAAAAATTGCTTGAAAATAGCCAGCAGCAGAAAAACGCCTTAATGCAACAGGTGCTGACAGGTAAGAAGCGTCTGCTTGATGAGAATGGCGAAAGATTTCATGAGAAATGGTCAGAGGTCTTACTAGGAAATATTGCAAAAATCACCACTGGTAGTTCAAATAGACAAGACTCAACCCTTTCAGGGAAGTATGCCTTTTTTGATAGATCTGAAGATATCCGTACTAGTGATATGTACCTTTTTGACTGTGAGGCTGTAATTGTGCCTGGTGAAGGACAAGACTTCGTTCCTAAATATTTTGTAGGTAAATTTGATTTACATCAAAGAACATACGCCATTATGGAATTTCCTGAGTGTGATGGTAAATTTCTTTTTTATATAATTGACTACTTTAGAGCATATTTTCTTTCTCAAGCAGTAGGATCAACAGTTAAATCTCTTCGATTGCCTATGTTTCAAAAAATGAAACTAGTAGTCCCTTGTTTAGATGAACAAAAGAAGATTGCTAAAGTTCTTACTATTGCAGATCAAGAAATTGATACTTTGCAGAAAAAACTTGATTGTTTGAAGCAAGAGAAAAAAGCACTCATGCAACAACTTTTGACAGGCAAAAAACGTGTCAAGGTGGTGGCTTGATATGGAGATTAATTTAAATATTAGGGATCGGTTAGGGCAATCATTTGATTTAGCGACGTTAGAAGAGATTAAAACTTTTTTTGACGCTGAAAAAAAATATTGGCTGGAACAGAAAAGCAATTTAGGGAAAAATTTATCATCCCCTTTTAACTCTTACTCACAACAAATTGAGAATTTTTTAGTTGCATTAGAAAGTTTTGAAGAGTTAGTTTCGCAAAGTCCCCAACCCAATAATATTCAACAACATAAACAAAATTTTAATCATACTAAAGACCAATTTCTCAGTTGGATGAATCAGCATTGGCTATACAGAGGTAATTCGTGCACTGAATCATTATTAAATGCATATAGGTATTCTGAAGAATCTGGAATAGCATTTTGGAATGCGATAACGACCAAAGTAATTACATTTCAGAATAGTAGAACTTCTTTGCCAACTTTTATTGGCAATATAATGGCTTATGAATTTTTATTACAAGATCAAAGTCAAATAGTTAAACGACGATATGCTGAGAAAAAAGCATTTTCTACTCTCAGACATGATCTTGAAGAGGAACGTAATAAACAAGTTTCTAATTTTGAAGAATTTCGAAAGGACTATTTGACTTGGAATAAAAACTCTCAGAGCGAGTTCAATGATTGGTTTGCTGAGTGCAGAAATCGTTCTGATTCAACCATTGCAGATCATTCTACCTTTTTTAATCAAATGACAGATCATGCGATAAATCGTCATAAAGAGTTAGAAGAACTTTATGTTGAAAAACTGAGATTGGAGAAACCAGCAAAATACTGGGAAGATCGGGCAAAGAGCTTAAGATGTCAGGGAATAATTTGGTCAATAATTCTTGCTGTAGTATTGGGCGGAGGAGTTGGATATTTCACATATCTGTTTACACACTGGCTCAATGGACAAGAAATGACAGTTTCATTACATAGCCTTCAAGGCACAGTACTTTTGGCTGTCATTATTTCTGCATTTGTGTTCTTGATCAGAATGTTGTCTCGCTTAGCATTTAGTTCATTTCATCTTCAACGTGATGCCGAAGAGCGACAACAATTGACATATGTCTATTTAGCATTAAGTAATGAAACTCATGCTGATGAAGAGTCGAGAAAGATTATTTTACAAGCCTTATTTAGCCGCGCAGAAACAGGATTGCTTGCTTCGGAGTCAGGACCTACTATGCCAGGATTAGATGGGGTTGCTGGCTTAATTACAAAAACTGGAAAAAATTAATAATATTTAAGATGGGGTTCACAATGAAAGTAGGATTATTCTTTGGTGCTGGTGCAGAAATTAGTTATGGCCTTCCAAGTGGTGGAAAGTTTGCAATCGATTTATTTCGAAAAGATCCAACACCTTATAAAAAAGCATTCAGAGCAAAATTACTAAAAATTAATTCTCGTAGTCCTTACGCAAATACATGGTTGCCAAAAGGCTATGAAAAGAAGAGTATTTTTGCTTTCGGTAAAAATGAATTTACTAGCATCATCGAGTCATCAATCCAATATAAAAGAAACGAAATTATCAGAAAATTGAATGACTTTGATAATGAGTTTACTTGGGCTTGCAGTCAGCTAGAAATTGAAGAAGGCTTACTTAAAGATAAGTTTTCTGATGAAATGGGAAAGGATGTTGGAGAAACTCTATATGACCAAGATATCAAAATTAATGAAAAGTTAACGAATGATGTAAAACTCTTTGGAACGGAATATTACTCAGCTGCCTTAGAAATTATTCGTTCAAAACCAAACTGCGATGATTTGAGAAGATATGTAATCGCTTTCTTACAATTATTAGTTGGTGCATATGGTCAAGACTTTGTTCAAAATTTGAATGAGGAGTTGTTTGAATCTGCACCTGATGACTTGCCAATTTTTGATGATATTTTTGGTATGTTTCGTTTGGAGTTTGAACGAGTTGGTTCGACAGCTCTCGAGCTATTGTTGAATGAAGAAAGAACATTCGACACAACTGCAAGTGCTACAGTAATTGATTTATTTTCTGCGATAACTCAGCAAATTTTAGAGAATATATTTTGTAGCGTTTTGGATTATCAAAAATTAATAGATGATCATTTTAGATATTTATTTTCGCCTTCAACAGAGTGGGCTAAATTTACACGAATGGCCATTTTTATGGAAATTGCTCATGATTATATTATTGAGCAAAAGCCAACGGATCTACCTGATGATGGTTACTATCATGATGTAAAAAGTTTAGTGGATTCTGGTGTAGAGGTGGGAGTGGTTGGTACATCTAATTACAATAACCTATTTAAGGAAATATCAGATGATTTAGATATACCACCTATTGAAGTATTTCATTTAAATGGCAGTACGAAGGATTTTTATAATCCCTATAAAAACGAAGTTATTCAGGTTGATGATAAGGACGCACATGAGAGTGAGCAAATTCTAGTTCCATTTATGCTAACCCAAAGTGGGTTGAAGCCTTTAACCTCGGTAGAAATGTCGAGACGTTATGTAGAGTTATTTGATGCTTATAAAGATACGGATGCGATTATCTCAATAGGTTTCGGTTTTAATAAAGATGATAGCCATATTAATGGATTATTTAGAGAGCTTGTTGAAAAGCATAATAAAAAGCTTTTTATCATTACGGTGGATCCTAAAGAGACAGCTAGAGAAATTAAGAAAAAGCTTCGGCTAGATAGTAATATGGATAGTGTAAAAGTGATTTTGGTAGATCGAATGACAAGGGCTACAAATGAAAATCTGTGGTTTGACGAAGTCTTTAAACAATTAGGATAAGTTGAATTTATATGAACTCTTATTTGCCCAAGTTTCAAGAAGAATATAGTGCAAAAATTCCTGCTTTAGCCTTGTTGACTAACTTGGGCTGGTCATTCTTATCCCCATCACAGGCACTCGCTGCCCGTGATGGAAAACAAGACCAAGTAGTATTACGCCAAATTTTACGTAAAGAGCTCTCTAAACGTACTTTTCCATTTGCGGGCAAAGAATATCCACTATCGCCAAAATCAGTTGATAACTTAATTGCAGAAATCTGTAGTCCTGCTTTGAATGAAGGCCTACTGACTGCCAACGAAAAAATGTATAACCACTTATTCTATGGCATTCCTGTCACCGAATTTGTGAATGGAAAAAAGGTTAGCCCTACGATTCCATTGATTGATTGGCATAACATTCATAACAACGAATTTTCATATACTGAAGAATTTCCTGTTACACGCTCAGGCGGTGTAGATACACGTAGACCCGATATCATTTGCTTTGTAAATGGTATCCCTTTAGTTGTGATTGAAGCAAAACGCCCCGATAGTCAGGCAAAGAAAGGTCCAACGATCAATGAAGGCATTTCTCAGACGCTTCGTAATCAGCGACCTGATGAAATTCCACATCTGTTTGCATATAGCCAACTGCTACTCTCACTAAACGGACATGAAGGGCGTTACGGCACATGTAATACCCCTGCTAAGTTTTGGGCAGCGTGGCGAGAAGAAGATATTTCTGATGCAGAGATGTATGCGCTTAAAAATAAGAAATTAACTATTTCACAAAAACAGAGCCTATTTTCTTATCGTCCAGTCGATGACTTAACTTGGTATGAAAGCCTAATTGCAGGTGGAGACTTAGCTGTTACAGGTCAAGATCAACTGCTGATTAGTCTATTAAAGCCTGAACGACTACTCGAAATGGTTCGTCTATATACGCTTTTCGATAAGAAAGCAGGAAAAATTGTTGCTCGTTATCAGCAAATCTTTGGTATCAAACGCCTCATTGAGCGTATTAGTACGAAGAACAGCAAAGGTGGTCGTGAAGGTGGTGTGATTTGGCATACAACGGGCTCAGGTAAATCTTTTACCATGGTCTTTCTTAGTAAAGCTTTGATCTTGCATGAGGCTTTAAAACAATGCCGTATCTTGGTTGTCACTGACCGTGTTGATTTAGAAGATCAACTGAGTAAAACCTTTGTATCAGGTGGTGAACTGGCAGGAAAAAGAGACAAGCAAAATGCCATGGCCACTTCAGGTAAACGCTTAGCTGAACAAATTGGCAAAGGTACTGAGCGAATCATGTTCTCTTTGATTCAGAAATTTAACTCTGCAACCAAACTTCCTGAATGTGTTAACACAAGTTCAGACATTATTGTTTTGATTGATGAGGGACATCGAAGCCAAGGTGGTGAAAATCATGTGCGAATGAAGCTCGCACTGCCAAATGCAGCATTCGTGGCATTTACAGGTACGCCATTGCTTAAAGATGAAAAGACAGTGAATAAGTTCGGACCTATTGTTCATGCATATACTATGCAAAGAGCCGTAGAAGATAAGACAGTGACACCATTGTTGTATGAAGAGCGTATCCCTGATTTAGATGTAAATGAGCGTGCCATTGATACTTGGTTTGAACGCATTACAGAAGGTTTAAACGATCAGCAAAAAGCAGATTTAAAACGTAAATTTGCGAGAAAAGGTGAGATTTATACTGCGGATGATCGTATTCGCCTGATTGCGTTAGATATTGCCAATCACTTTGTTAAAAATATTGATGATGGTTTAAAAGGACAGCTTGCTTGCGATAGTAAGGCTTCAGCGATTAAGTATAAAAAGTACTTAGATGAAGCAGGCTTGTTTGAATCAGCCGTGGTAATGAGTCCACCAGACAGTCGTGAGGGGAATACAGACGTTGATGAATCAACGACACCTGAAGTGACTCAATGGTGGAAAGAGAATGTCGGTACTCAGGATGAACAAGCCTACACAAAACAAGTGATTGAGCGTTTTGAAAAAGATGAATCACTTAAATTGCTGATTGTGGTAGATAAGTTATTAACAGGTTTTGATGAACCTCAAAATACAGTTTTGTACATCGATAAAAACTTAAAACAGCACAATCTTATCCAAGCAATTGCTCGTGTAAACCGACTTCATCCAAAGAAAAAGTTTGGTTTATTGATCGATTATCGAGGCATTTTAAAAGAATTAGATGCCACAATTCTTGATTATCAAGATCTCGCTGCCCGTACCCAAGGTGGCTATGATATTAATGATATTACGGGCTTATATACTCAAATGAGTTCCGAATACAAACGTTTACCTCGTTTGTATAAAGCACTTTGGGCAATTTTTGATGGTGTAAAAAATAAAAATGATCCAGAGCAGTTGCGCCAAATTTTAGTCCCACGCATTGAAGAACGTGAGGGTGAGTTGGTTGATATTCACTTGAAAGTACGTGATGATTTTTATGAAGCACTTACAGAATTCGCCAGTTGTTTAAAAGTTGCGTTGCAGTCAGCAACCTTCTTTGAAGATAAAAGCTTTTCTGATGCAGATCGTCAGCACTACAAAGAAACAGTCAAACTATTTACAAGCTTGCGTCAGATTGTGAAACGAGATGCTGGAGAGACGATTGACTATGATCAATATGCTGAGCAAGTCAAAAAACTTCTTGATAAGCATGTTGTGGGTATTGAAGTTAAGGACCCTGATGGAGTCTATGAAGTCGGCAAGATGGGCAAAGTGGCGCAACCTGAAGATTGGAGTGAAGAGAAAACACGTAATGAAACGGATATCATCAAAACTCGTGTAACGAAGATGATTGAACAGCAATTGCGTGATGATCCTTATGCTCAGGAGGCTTTCTCTAAACTGTTACGTCAAGTCATTGAAGAAGCAGAGAAAGAATTTGATCATCCATTGAAGCAACACATGCTGTTTAAAGAGTTTGAAGAGCAAGTTGAGGCACGTCGTTTAGATGAAATCCCTGATGTGTTCAGTGATAATAAGCATGCTCAAGCTTATTATGGTGTATTTAAGAAACTATTACCTGAAGCATTCTCGATAACAGATCAACAGAATCAAGATAAGTGGATTCAACTCGCTTTTGAGGTTGATCGTTCTGTGATGAGTTCTGTAGCTGAAAACTCAATTAATCCACAAAATATTGAAGCAGATATCCGTAAAAAACTATTACCGCAGATGTTCCGTGAATGTAAATCCATTGGTAGTGGTATGGATCAAGCCAAAAAAATTGTGGAAATGATCGTACAAATTACTCGGGTCGGTTTGAATGGGCTCTAGGATGAATACGCTGCCAGAGAGAAAGTTAAGCATCATTTATGGTGATGAAGTTGTTGATTTTGAGGTGCTTGAAAGTCCTAGCCGTACTGAAAAGATACTGATTAAAGTCTATGCTGATTGTCGGGTAGTTGTATCGGCACCGTTAAATGCAGATGATAAAACAATCATTGAAGCTGTAAAGCAGCGTAGTCGTTGGATCTATAAACAATTACGAGAGTTCCGTGAGCAAAGCAGATTTATCACACCTCGCCAATATAAAAGTGGTGAAAGCCACTTTTATTTGGGTAAACAGTATCAATTAAAAGTGATTCATGATGATACCAAGCCAAAAGGTGTAAAACTTCTGAGGGGAAGACTGGAGGTAAACACCTTAGATACGGATATTGAAAGTATTAAATTTCATTTAGATGAATGGTATAGATCGCGAGCAAAAGTCATATTTGAAGTACGTTTGCAACGTATTCTAGAACAGGCCTTATGGGTTGAAACTCAGCCTGATATTCGTTTGATGACCATGCGAACACAGTGGGGGAACTGTTCACCATCAGGTCTTCTTACACTGAACCCGCATCTAGTTAAAGCGCCCGCAATTTGCATTGATTATGTGATTTTGCATGAACTTTGTCATTTGGTTGAACATAATCATAGCGAGCGTTTCTATCAACTTCTAAGTCAAGTTATGCCTGATTGGGAGGTCGTGAAAGAAAGATTAGATAACATGGCTGTGAAGTTTTTTGAATAGACTCTTGTGATGATTTTTGCAATATTATGTCTATAGTTTTTAGGAATTTTATGGTTATTTATTAATATCTATAAAAAACAAAATATTAAGATTTTCCATACTACTTGTTTTAATCCTTATTGCGGTACAGGTAGTTTCCTAAGTGACATGATGAATCATGTCGAAGCCTATAAAGAGAGCAGTAACAAGCATTTCAACCAAGTCAACTTCACCCAAACCATTTACTATTGAATCAAATAGTCTTGTTGCTATGTTATCAAGTAAGGATTTAGATTTTAATTTTTCAACTAAATACAAAAAATGAAAACAGAATATGGAGTACATATTCCAACTTTGATTGAATTTTTTGAAGATGGATATGAGTTTAAATAATTTAATTACTCAACCTCATAATTCAAATAGCCTTTTTTTTGTATGGAATTTTTGGGGGGTAAAAGTAGTTTTTTTTGTTATTTATATGGAATTTTTACAACTGATTATGAAAGTGGTTTTTTCTTTATTTTTTTAATATAAATCAAGTGATTAATCATAAATTCCATAGTAACTATATATACATTACAGTCGATGAGTTCGATTTTCAAAGCACAAATTGACTGGATTCCGCTTGCCGCGGGCGCAATTCGTGCCACACAAGGTAAAACGCTTGCTTTAATGCAAGTGTGTGGCGGGTCGCAGTCATTTAACAGCGTCAATCAATTGCGTATTTTAGGACGTTGGATGCGGATGATCACCATTCCCAATCAGTCTTCTATTCCTAAAGCCTTTTTAGAGTTTGAGGAAGATGGCCGCATGAAAGCGTCTAGCTATTACGACCGTATTGTCGATGTGATGGAAGAGTTATATAAATTTACTTTGCTGACTCGCGGGCAAGCAGCATATTTGGTAGATCGTTATTCTGAACGTGTGGAAACTGCCGAGCAGCTATCGAAGCGTGTTAATCAGAAGTGTTTATAATCCAATTTTGGATACGTAAATACTGCATTACAAAAGGCTTAGAGAGCGATTATTCGGCTTCAAGTCGCTTTAAAATCTGACAATCATCAATGGTTGTTTGCGTGGTGCAGGCTTGTCTAAGTTGCTGAAGTTGTAGCTGAAAATGCTGCAACTCGGCAATTTTATCTTCTACATGCCTTAAATGTTCATCAATCAATTCATTCACAGCGCAGCAGTTTTGTTTCGGCTGTTTTTCTAATTCAATTAAGGCTTCAATTTCTTTTAAGTTCATATCTAAAGCACGGCAACGCTTAATAAAAATCAAACGCTTGAGTGCCTCATCGTTGTAATAGCGATAATTATTTTCGGCACGAAAGCTTGGGGTGAGTAAGTGTTTCTTTTCATAAAAACGAATTGTATCTGTGCTGACTCCAACTTTTTTAGCTAATTCATGAATTAAATATTGTGCCATACTTGACCTTGGACTAAGTCTATAGTTTTAAATGAGCATAATCGAAACAGTTTCATTTTGAAAGAAGGTGTGTCTATGGCATGTACGTGTAGTCATGAACCTGCGCCAATCAAACCGAATAGTAAATTTAGAACCGCGTTATGGATTGCATTGGTGATCAATCTCAGCATGTTTTTTATCGAGTTGATAGGTGGTGCCTATGCCCATTCATCATCCCTATGGGCAGATTCACTGGATTTCTTTGGAGATGCTGTCAATTACGGGATTTCACTTGCGGTGTTAAGTGCAAGTTTGTATTGGCGTGCTACTGTGGCTTTGGTCAAAGGCATCACGATGGCCTTGTTTGGTGTGGTGGTGATGGGCAAGGTTATCTATGCCTATATACAGGGTATTCCACCTGAAGCCATAACCATGGGTATTATTGGGATCATCGCCTTATTAGCCAATGTGGTTACTGCATTGATTTTATATGCATTTCGAGATGGTGATTCGAATATGAAATCGGTGTGGTTATGTAGCCGTAATGATGCGATTGGTAATTTCGCAGTTATTTTGGCGGCAGTGGGTGTATTTGGTACGGGTAGTTTGATTCCAGATCTTGTGGTAGCCGTGATTATGGCGAGTTTGGGCTTAACAGCGGGGTATCATGTGATTCAGCAAGCTTTGGCTGAACGAAGAATGAATGTACCAGAATAAAGAATAAACGTAAAAAGCACTCCATCTGATTTGAGTGATTTAGATGGAGTGCTTTTAATTTTTTGTAGTCGCAATAATTTTAAAATTTGAAGTAAAAATAACGATAAGTTATTCCAAATTGCTATTTACAAAAAATAATATATAACTAAAATTAAAAATAAATTGATGTATTTAAAAATAATTTACACGATGAATAATATTTAATTTTTTTTAAATTGAGGGTTAAATGAAACTAATTAAATTATTTTCTATAGCAAGCCTGATTGCTTTGGCTGGCTGTAGTTCTAAAGTAGTGACTTATGATACTGCAGGGCAAGTGATTGGTTCATGTGTCGCTACACAGGGCTTTATTTTGGGGGCTAAAGCTGTGTGTTATGGTGGTGCCAACATACAAGGCATTAACTATTCTAAAGTAGATGAGCGCACGGGTTTATTGCCAACCATACCAAATAATTCGCAGATTTCACTGCAACAAGACTAATTTTTTAGAGGGGTAATACAATGAAAATTTCTAGTTTAATCGCATTAACAGCGGCTATTTTGATGACAGGTTGTGCTTCAAAAGTGACAACTTATGATTCGAGTGGTCGTATGATTGGTTCATGTCAGGCAGAGCGTGGGTTTGTAATTGGTGGTGGTGCACACTGTGAAGGACGTGCTAACCAAGAAGGTCGCAGTGTACGTTAATTGATGCTAATGACAAAAAACCGAGCTATTTAGCTCGGTTTTTTTAGATTCAACAGCTTTTATTTTTCAACGAAAGCACGTTCAATCACGTAATCGCCCAATTCACCCATACGTGGTGATTCTTTTAAACCATGTTGGTCAAGTAATGCTGCAACATCTTTTAAGAATGCAGGGCTACCACATAACATGGCACGGTCAGTTTCAGGGTTAAAACGTGGTAAACCAATTTTTTCAAAGATTTCACCCGATTCAATTGCCGTGGTCACACGTCCTTGGTTTGGATATTCTTCACGTGTAACGGTTGGGTAATATACCAGTTTTTCACGAATACCAAGTTCTTGGAAAAACTCGTGATTTGGTAATTCATTTAGAATTAAATCTTGATAAGCCAATTCAGAAATGAAACGTGTACCGTGAACCACAATCACTTTTTCAAAGCGTTCATAAGTTTCAGGGTCGCGGATGGTTGCCAAAAATGGAGCTAGACCTGTACCTGAAGAAAGTAAGTATAGGTTTTTACCAGGATTTAAATCATCCAGTACCAAAGTGCCTGTAGGTTTTTTAGAAACCAGCAATTCATCGCCCACTTTTACTTTTTGTAAAATAGACGTTAAAGGGCCATCAGGTACTTTAATTGAGAAGAATTCTAGCTCTTCTTCATAGTTAGCACTGGCAATCGAGTAAGCGCGCATTAAAGGCTTGCCATTGACTTCCAGACCAATCATCACAAATTGACCGTTTTTAAAACGTAGTGCGGTATCGCGAGTCGTTTTAAAACTGAATAAAGTGTCATTCCAGTGGTGTACGTGAGTAATCTTTTCGACGTTGAAAGCAGCCATTAAAGGTCTCAATAAATTATCAAATTAGAACAGCTTGCTATTCTAATCTAAAATCATTCTCTATAAACTGAATATATTTAATTGAGCTTATCAGAAAAAGTGATGAAGACTGATCTAAAAATGCCAATAATCGGATTTATGCACTCTCCCTACCGAGAAAAATTTGGTATTCCTCGTCAACCAAATCTGGTACAGGTCGAATCGTATATTGAAATGCAAGCGCCTTATAACGATGTGTTGGCATTTCAAGGGATCGAAGCGTTTAGTCACTTATGGTTAATCTGGCAATTTCACGACAATAAAAACCAAACCGATGCTCATCCAACCGTACAGAAACAGCAAAACCCCTGTTTTCGTGCACAAGTGCGTCCGCCACGTTTGGGTGGTAATCAAAAAATAGGTGTGTTTGCGACGCGCAGCATGTATCGACCTGCACCCATTGGTTTATCTGTAGTGCAATTTAAACAGGTCAAAAAAGTGGGTAAGTCACTGCGAGTTTATGTGACAGGAGCAGATTTGTTGCATGGCACGCCTATTTTGGATATTAAACCTTATATCCAATATTCAGATGCTGTGCCTGATGCACAAAGTGGTTATGCGCAAGATGAACCCATAAGAAAAACAGTGCTATGGATGGACACAGCAGAAGCGCAAAAAAATCAGTTACTCGGCTCAGGCGTATTGCAACCACAAATTGTGCAGGAATTGGAACAGGTCTTGTCTTTAGATCCACGACCTGCATATCAGGATGATGCTGAACGAATTTACACCATGAATTTTGCAGATTTTGATGTCAGTTTCCGTGTCGATCAGCACGCAGTACACATCCTAAAAATTGTTTTAATCGCTGTCGATTAAACCAGCATATATAAAATAGCCACCAACGCCAGCATGTGCAGAATTTGGGCAGGGGCGAAATACAGTGCAAAGCGCAAACCACCAATGAGCGCGGCATTGACGCATTTGGCAATCGCATGTGCCACCACACCTAAAATTAAGGCATACAAAAGTACCTGCTGGCTCGGTGGACCTTGCATCACCACGGTTGCAATTGCGGCATGAACCTCAAATAACGAGGCGAGCAGGGTACCAATGATTAAACCTGCATCCCCAAGGGTTTGTTCCAAGCCGTATACCATCGCTTGAATTGCGGTCAATGTCGCCACAATAATTGCGGCTTCTTTAAGGCTAAACATACGGGTATCGGTTTCTGGCTTTGCCGTTGCCGTACTTTTATGTTTTTTGAGCAACCAGACACCCGCTACAACCAAAATCGCGATTCCGACCAAACTTGGAATAATTAATAACTTAAACCAAATCAGATTGACACCCGCCACAATAATCAACATTTGCGCTAAAGTCGCCACGCAAGACATCAGCGCTGCACCTGCATTGGCACGTGCGTCGCCACGACCTGCGCGTACTTCCATGCCTAAACTGGCAATGGTTGCGGTGCTTGATACAAAACCTGAAGCAATTGCAGATAATATGAGGGCGTTGCTGCTTGAGAGTAAACGCTTGGCGATATGCGCCAAAGCCTGCACACTTAGAATTAAAATCAATAATTTTAAAATCACATAAGGATTAAGCACATTGCCCCATAGTGCAGTATTAGGCGTCAGTGGCAAGGCAATTAACACCAAAGCCAGTAAAAACAAGCCATCACGTAGTTCAGCTTCGGTAATCCACTGACTGACAATGCCATGCATGGTGTGCTTGGTCATGAGTAAACCTGTCAAAATAACCGATAAACCTGCTGCCAATGGAATATTCCATAAACACAATGCACCAATAAAATAGGTCATCACGAAGGCCAGTTCTGTGGTTGCACCTGGGTCATCTTCCGCTTGATTTTTGAGGGAATATAAGCCTATTCCGCCAACAATCAGTGCGCCTACAATGGCAATGCTCATGCCCAATAAGAAGCAAATTGCACCTAATAATGCGCAAATTCCAAAGGTGCGTACGCCTGCAAAATGATGATGTTGTCCATTTTTTTTACTGCGTTCGCGCTCTAATCCAATCAGTAAGCCACAGCCGAGTGCTGCTGCAAACATGGTGAGCAGTTCGGGAAAATTGGTTGTAACCAAAGATGGAGGAGTCAGAAAATCCACAGCAACATTCCAAATACAAGGTGTTATTTTAAACATCATATATTTGAATTGTGTTTATCGCCATTTATGAATCTATTTTCACTCTAAAATTATGGCTTAATCGAACCATACAAGATTACTGTATTAAAGAAGTCATTCAGCCCTGAAAGCAAACTCTGCTATAGTAAACCCAGATTTTGGGGCATATAACAATGAATTTTAATTTTGAAATAGACAGTACTTGGTGCTTAGAACAATTAGTCAAAGATGGTAAAATTACCGAACGTGATCAGGCTTTGGTACAAACCACGCATCGTCAACGTGATCAATTAAAATGGCATCCGTTACAATGGATTGCCAACTTTAATTTGGTCGATCAAAGTCATCCCCAAACCACTTTAACTTTAAACCGTTTATGCCAATGGCTGGCTGATAAATCAGGCTTGCCATTCTATATTATTGATCCGTTAAAAGCCGATGTTGCTGCTTTAACTGCTGTGATGTCGCAGGAATTTGCGCTGCGTAACCGTATTTTAGCGGTGGAAGTGACTGCAGATGCGGTATTAATTGCGACAGATCAACCTTATAAAAAAGAATGGGTTGCCAACTTAGAACATAGTTTATTGCCCAAAAAAATTCAGCGGGTTTTACTCAGCCCAGATCAATTACAGCGCTATTTGATTGAATATTACCAAGTGAGTCGTGCAGTACATTCATCACAAAAATCTTCTGCACACGACCGTGAAAATAAAGGGGTCGAGGCTTTATTGCAATTGGGCGATACCCAAAACCCAGATGCCAATGATCAACATATTGTGAAGTTGGTGGATTGGGTGCTGCAATTTGCCTTTGAACAAGGCGCAAGCGATATTCACCTCGAACCACGTAAAGACACTGGCAAAGTGCGTTTTCGTATTGATGGCGTGTTGCACACCATCTATAACATGCCTGCGAATACGCTTACCGCAGTCATCTCACGGATTAAAATTTTAGGGCGTATGAATGTAGCCGAAAAACGTAAACCGCAAGATGGACGTTTAAAAACCCGCACTCCAAAAGGGCAAGAAACCGAACTGCGTTTATCGACCTTGCCAACGGCGTTTGGTGAGAAACTGGTGATGCGTATTTTTGACCCAGAAGTATTGGTGCGCAGTTTTCAGCAATTGGGTTTTGATAGTCGTTTGTTGAATGAATGGCATGCACTGACTGCACATAGTCACGGCATTATTTTGGTTACAGGCCCTACAGGTTCGGGTAAAACCACCACGCTGTATTCTTCACTGAAGCAATTGGCCACCGATGAAGTCAATGTCTGCACCATTGAAGACCCGATTGAAATGTTAGAACCGAGTTTTAACCAAATGCAGGTCAATACCGCCATTGATTTAGGTTTTGCTGATGGTGTGCGTGCCTTAATGCGTCAAGACCCTGACATTATTATGGTCGGAGAAATTCGAGATCAGGATACCGCAAATATGGCGATTCAAGCGGCACTGACGGGGCATTTAGTTTTATCGACACTGCATACTAATGATGCGCCGTCAAGTTTGACTCGTTTGCATGATTTGGGCGTGCAGCCATTTTTGACTGCTGCCACAATTTTAGGCGTTTTGGCACAGCGTTTGGTGCGTAAGCTATGTCCGCATTGTAAGCAGGAAGGCTCAATAAATGAAAAAGACTGGGAACATTTGACCTTTGACTACATTATGGAAATGCCTGCACAAGTGTTTAAACCTGTCGGATGCGATGAATGTCGTCAAACGGGCTATAAAGGTCGGGTCGGAATTTATGAGTTTATGCCGTTAAGTTTAGACACCAAACAGCTCATCAGTGCCAATGCCAATTTAAATGAATTACGTCAGCAAGCTAAAAAAGAGGGCATTGAACCGTTGCGTATTGCAGGCGCACGCAAAGTTTTAGAAGGCATGACCACTTTAGAGGAAGTGTTGCGAGTCGTGCCATTAAATTAGCAGATTCAAACTTTTTACGATGAATTTTAAAAAATGGAAATCTTAAGATTCAGCTCATCTTGCTTTGTTTTAATCACCATAACGAAATGAGCAACACAAAAAGGTGAAGCAATGAAATTTACAATGAAAGCAATGTTGATGGCAGGTTTAATGGCAATGGCTTCAATCACCATGGCAAACGACAGCATTAACACCCAAGCACTACATCAAAATGTAACTGTAAAACAAGCTTTAAGCCTGAAAGATGACAGCAAAGTGCAGTTAAAAGGTTATGTGGTGAAATCTATTGGTGATGAAAAATATCAGTTCCGTGATAACACAGGCACTATTACGGTCGATATTGATGATGACTTATGGAATGGCAAAGCAGTTTCTGCCAAAACGCCTGTTACCTTAATTGGTGAAGTGGATATTGATCACAAGCCTACAAAACGTATTGAAATAGATGTGGATCAAGTTCGTTTCTAAATCTACGCTGTGTAAAACAGCATTATTTCTTACACAGAATTGATTTCACTCAAAAGCCACATACGCTTTAAGGTGTATGTGGTTTTATCATGTAAAGTATTTTCAAATCATAAAATTTTGAAGCATAAATAATAGAGAATGATATGCGCATACTCTTGGCTGAAGACGATGTATCGCAAGCAGAAAGCATAAAAACTTGGCTGGAAATGGATGGCTATAATGTTGATTGGGTTGAGCGTGGCGATCATGCCATTTTAGCCATTCAGCAGCATCATTATGATTGTGTGTTGTTAGACCGAGGTTTGCCTAAAAATAGTGGTGATGAAATTCTGCACGCTTTACGACAGCAGCAACAGGATACACCTGTTATTTTTATTACTGCACGCGATAGTATTCAAGATCGGGTACAGGGACTTGATTTAGGCGCCAATGATTATTTGATCAAACCGTTCAGTCTTGAAGAACTATCGGCGAGGGTACGCAGTCAATTACGCAATGCGCAAAGTCATCCGACACAGCAGCTTGAATTTGCCAATTTGGTTTTAGACACACAAAGTAAACAAGTGAAAGTGGATGATCAACAGGTCAATTTAACAGCTAAGGAATTCCAGATTTTACATAAACTGATGCAAAACCCACAGCATGTGGTGACTCGTGAACAGCTCGAAGAGTCTTTATATGCATGGGGCGATGAAATTGAAAGTAATGCGATTGAAGTATTTATTTATCAATTACGCAAAAAAATTGGCAGTAGCCGCATTAAAACCATACGAGGTTTAGGCTATCGTATGCAGCAAAATAACTAATTCAGTTTGATCTCCGCATGTCTAAACAGGTCATTTCTTTACAATCCAAACTGGTTAAAAGCTCCGTTTTAAGCTCGGTTTTGGCGGGTGGGTTCGCCCTGATTTTATTATTGGCGGTTGCCAGTTATCAGACCATGCGTGTGCATGACGAGATTATGGATGAAATAGCCGATATGTTGCTGCGAGCAGACTTGCGTGACCATGCAGGCAATCAGGTCGATGAGTTGAGTGAGCAATTTCATATTGCCTATCAATTGGGATTAGATGATCTGATTTTGACCACCTCTGAAGATGAACATGACATTTCTCAGCTTCACTTGTCTCAGCTTGCCGTGGTATCTGAGCATGGTTTTTCATTTCACTGGCAAGATGGACAAATTTGGCGCAGCTATGTGGCAGAGGAAGATGGCTTGCATGTGATTGTCGCGCAGCCGCTTAAATATCGCTTCAAGGAAATTGCTGCAACCAGTTTAGGTTATGCCGCTATTTTATTGCTGTTGTGGTTGCTGCAATGGTCCATTGTGCATTTTATGATTGGTCGTCAATTTAAGCGGATTCAGCAACTCTCCCAACAAATTGCAGAAAAAAATCAACATGATTTGACGCCAATTATCCCCACACAACCTGAATTGAAAGAACTGCAACCCATGCTGCAGCAATTGAATAAATTGTTGGGGCGAGTAGAGCAGTCTTTAATTGCAGAACAGCGATTTACAGCAGATGCTTCGCATGAATTACGCTCTCCTTTATCTGCCATTCAATTGCGTTTGCAGGTGCTAAAACGTAAATACCAACAACAACCTGAGTTGGCACAAGATTTAGAGCAAATTCAGCGTGATGTCAGTCGTGGTACACAAGTATTGGAAAATTTGCTGTTATTGGCACGTTTAGACCCGACAGATGCGGCATCGTTAAATAAAAGTGCGGTATCTATAGCAGACTTGGTGCAGGAAGTTTTACAAAGTCTGACGCCGTTTATTCAGGAAAAAGCCATTCAGATTCAGTCAGATATTCAACCGATACAAGTGCAAGGCAATCCTGAATTGCTATTTAGCTGCCTGCGCAACTTGATTGACAACGCAGTGCGTTATGCAGCACCTCAAGGACGTATTTGGATTGAAGCGAAACCGCATGAATTGATGCAGGAAATTTGCATCGCCGACAATGGTCATGCAGTGACTGATGACGTTTTGGCACGTTTGGGCGAACGCTTTTACCGTGCTTTAGGCAGTAAAACTCAAGGTTCTGGTTTAGGACTGTCGATTTGTAAGAAAATTATAGAGTTGCATGCAGGAAAAATTGAATTTTCACGTGCTGAACAAGGTGGTTTAAAAGTGCGTATTTTGTTGCCTAAAGCCCAGTTGTAAATATGATTGGTTTTAGGAAGCAAGTTAAAATTAAACAAGTCAGAACTTAAAAGCAGTATGCGCTGATTCATACTGCTGTTTCCACGTTTATTATTGTGTTGATTATTTTAATTATTTTGTGAGAATAAGACGATTGTTACGGGTTAAGCGTAAACGATATTCTTCGCCTGCATGCAAAATACGAATTTCGCGTCCTAGCGCGAACAAGTTATTTGAATGTAACATAGGTAGGGCATGCTGAGTGTCTGAATGACGTGAAAATAAGTTAAATGGGGCGTTCATTTTGAGTTACTCCGTGGTGTGTAAGAATTGTTTTAAATGATAATCATTATCATGTAAACCTGTCAACGGATTATTTTTAATTTTATAAAAGTCTACAATTTGCAGTAAAACGTACATTGCAAAAAAGGAATCGGGTTCATGTCCAAGCCAAATATTCATGTGGCAATTGCGCTGTTATTTCATCAAAACAAAGTGTTGGTGGGTTGGCGCGAAGCCAAACAACATCAGGGCAATAAACACGAATTTCCAGGTGGGAAAGTGGAAGCAGGCGAAACTCCTGTAGATGCTTGCCGCCGTGAAGTGTTTGAAGAAGTTGGTGTTGGCATACAGCATTGGCATGCTTTTGATATTATTTGCCATGAATATGATGATGTGATTGTCAATCTGCATATTTTTCAGGCTGCTGTACCCGCAGCTTTATTAAAAGATATTCAAGTGCCTTGGACATGGTTTAGCCGTCCGCAACTTTTAGAGCTGAATTTTCCACAAGCCAATCGTGCAATTGTGCAACGACTAGTGTGGCAACAGGCAATTAAAGTCAGTGAAGATTTAAAACATTTAGCAAATTTGCCTAAGCAAAAACTGCTGTATTGGCGGGTTGAACCCAATGCTGCATGCAAGGTCGAATTGTCAGAATATTGCATTGAGCAACTGGGGCAAGTGATTGTCAATTTGGAATTGTGGAAGCAATTAAATACGATTCAGCAACACGCCATTGCAGCAATTCATTTAAAACAATCGCAACTGATGCAATTACAAAAGGGCGATTTAAAAGTCGGGCAGCGTTATATTGCAGCATGTCATGACATTGTTTCGGCACAACATGCACAGCAAATTGGCTGTGAAGCAATTTTGCTCAGCCCTGTTTTAGCAACTACTACGCATCATGATGCCACACCTTTAGGATGGGAAAAATTCCAACAGATTGCTGAGTTTGTCGATATTCCTGTTTTTGCTTTGGGTGGCTTAACTCAGGATGATTTTGCTACGGCAGAGCAGCATCATGCCTATGGCATTGCAGGCGTACGTTTTATTTGAATTTCTGGTTTGACAAATAAAAAATCGCTGATGTAATCACACTCAGCGATTTTTAGTTTATTAAATCATCGTCCTTACAAATCCTTCAAAGCTTGTTGGGCTTGCGCAAGGCTTTTGGCATTATTTTGTTGCTGTGCTGCTTTTTGAATGACTAACCACAATTGACGTTTCATGGCATCGCTTTGTGCATAGCTTAAACCACGACGTGCCAAGGCTTCTGCATTGGCAGGTTGCTTTTTTTGGTTGGCAATTAAAGCCAAATATAAATAGGTTTCAGCCGCTTGCGGGGCAAGTCGCTGCGCTTGCAAAGCTGCTGTTTCGGCCTGATTGAATTGACCTTGTTTATAAGCGGTCTGGGTTTGCTGCATCAACTTTTGAAAAGCAGGCAAACTACGACCATCCTCTAATTTTTGTTGCACGGTTTGTTGTGGCACCACCACTTGCAACGATTGACGCTTAATTTCTTCACGTTCATAAGGACGAATCACCACACCTTCTGGTGTCGTCACAGTTTTAGGTTTTTCAGGCACAGGCTGAGGAGCAGGCGGTTCAGGTAAACTCTGGCAAGCTACAATCGTTGCCATCGCACCCATAGCGAATGTGGTGAAAAAAACTTGTCTTAAACGTGATAATTTCATAAGCGTAACCAATCGATATCCTCAAGTTTAATTGATATAACTGCCGCTTGAGATGACACGACCATCGGTATTGTCATCTGATACAGGTTCAGTTTCACGGATATAATTTTCGATACTGTCACTGGTTTCAGGAGCTGCTTGTTGAGTTTCAGTATCGGGTTGGTAAACGGGTTCAACTTGATAGTGTGAAAAACCACATGCGGTTGCCTGACGTGGTACATTATTACGATTCACTGGAATATACATCGCACCTTCACAGCCTTGTGCAGATAAATGCCCAGAACTGCGGTCAATCCAATGCCATTGAATTTGTTCAGTCTGACGTAAGTTGACAGGTTTTTGACGCAATTGCTGCATCACATTACTCCAGACAGGCAAAGCACCAGACGAGCCTGTTAAGCCTGTGACTTTGTTATCATCCAAACCAAGCCATACAACGGCTAAATAATTGCCTGAATAGCCCGCAAACCATGAATCACGAGTATCATTGGTTGTACCTGATTTACCTGCCAATTTTAAATCTGTCGATAAGCTATTGTAAGCTGAACGACCTGTACCAGAACTCATCACTTGCTGTAAGCCATAATTCAAAATATAGGCGGCAGAAGGATCAATAGTTTGTTGTACGGTTAAACCATAACGATCCAGTAAACGTCCATTGGCATCGACTACGGTGCGAATCGCTTTGGTCGGATATTTAAAACCACCTGTGGCAAAGTTACCGTAAATGTCCATCACTTGCATTGGTGATAAATCTACCGCACCCAAGAAAATAGATGGATATTGCGGAACAGCATCACTTGGTACACCAAATTTAATGAGGTGATTACGGAAGGTAGATAATCCAAACTCCTGTCCCAAACGAACTGCAGATAGGTTATAAGACTGAGATAGGGCTTGTGACATAGACACAATCCCATGATCGCTGCCGCTATAATTACGTGGTGTCCAAGATTTACCATCAATTGGGATGCTGATTTGGCTGTCTTCTACAGGACTTGCCCAATTATAACGACCAGACTCAATTGCACTTAAATAAATAATCGGTTTGAGCAGTGAGCCAACTTGACGTTTGGCGTCCAAGGCACGGTTAAAACCCGTAAAATCTTGCGTAGAACCTACCGCTGCCACTAACTCGCCATTTTCAGGATGAGAAATCAGCACCGCGCCTTGTAAATCTTTTAAACGCTTTGGATTGGCTTTGCTTAAACGCTCAACCGATGCTTTAAAAGCATTTTGTACGTTGGTTTGTGCAATCGGATCAAGCGTCGTGAAGATACGCAAACCCTGATTGGTCAAATCACCTTCTTGATATTCGGTACGCAATTGACGGCGAACAATATCTAAAAAGTCAGGGAAACGGGCAGGGCCAACAGTCGGTTTTGTAATGACATTTAAGGGACGCGCAGTTTCTTTTTCATATTGTTCTTGGTTTAAATAACCCATCACCAACATATTGTTTAGTACAATGTCACGACGTTTTTTGGCAGCTTCAGGGTTGCGCCAAGGATTATATAATGATGGACCTTGTACCAAACCGACCAAAAAGGCTTGTTGTGAAATGTTTAGCTCACGCAACGGCATACCAAAATAAAACTGTGAAGCTAGACCATAACCATTAATAGAATAGTTACCGTTTTGACCTAAATTCACCTCATTTAAATAGGCTTCTAAGATTTCATCTTTGCTGTAATGTAGTTCAATCAGCATGGCCATGAGTGCTTCATTGGCCTTACGTTTTAAGGTGCGTTCTGGGCTTAAATAAAAGTTTTTCACCAATTGCTGCGTAAGGGTAGAACCACCCTGACGTTTGCCACCAGTGACGTTACTGACAATAGCACGTGCAGTACCACGAATTGAAACGCCGTGATGTTGATAGAAATTACGATCTTCAGTGGCAATAAGGGCTTCAATCAGCGGTTTAGGTACTTTATTCAGTTTAATCAGCACACGATCTTCATTGTGCTGTGGATAAATTCCGCCAATCAACATCGGTTCTAAACGTGCAATACCTGTATTAGATGGTTTGGTGGCGCTCACTTCACTAATTTGATTGTTGGCAAAACTGACTTTTAAAACCTGTTCAGGTTCGACACTGTCTCCAAAGTCAAAACCACGGGTATGCACAAATAAAGTATTACCATCGCTGACATAACTGCCTGATTTAGCATAATTATCTGTATTTTTATAGCCAAGTAGTTTCAGTTCTTGAGTAAAGTCGGTCTGGCTGACAGGTGCATTGCTATACACTTCTAACGGGCGTGCAAAAACCTTGGCTGGAATATCCCAACGCTGTCCTTCAAATTTGTCTCTGACAATATTATCCAGACGAATCAAGTAGATACTAAATGCAATAAATCCACCAATAACGATGATGCAAAATAGTAATGCAATTATGCCTATGCCACGCTCAGACTTCATAAATCGCGATAAGATCCTGATAAATTTTGCTAATCATGCGAAGCTTTTACTGAATTTGCAATAATTAATCTGTGACTGAAGGGAAAAATTATGCTCAATTTAATTAAATAGTATTAGCTTGTTGTAAACCTTCGCAGTGATTAAGGTTGGTGCTTAAGTCCAAGATACGATTCATGTGTAGGTCAAAAAATTTATAAGTAAAACTAAAACCTGCATTTAAATAGGGTTGCAAATATTCATCATTACAATTGGTTTCAGTAATCAAGCGAATATATTCTGCGGTAAAATCAGATTTTGTTAGCGGGGTAATAATGGTATAGGCAACATCTTTATCTATGAGAATTACATCTATAAAGGTTGATTTATCTTCATTTTGCAAAGGGAAGGACAGTTTTGTATCTTCTATATCTACTTTAAGTTGTTCCAAAAGATTTTTGTCTGACTGATTTGGTAGGGTGTTTTGAGAAAGACTACCCTTGTTTTCAATAGGCTGAACAAAACTTACGGGTTTATTAGTGTTAAATTCTTGCGCTTTTTCTTGATAGAAATTTAAGTAATCATGTTTAGCCAAAAACATAAGTCCAGCAAAAAATATTCCTGCTCCGTAAATGGCTAAATATTTATTAAGATTCATAAAAATGACCGATATATTCTTTAGAATTTAAGAGTAAAAAAAGATGTGGTTAGAAGTGTGTAGCATACAGATTTTTTATTGTTTTAGCTTGTTAGAAATTTTAAATATATTTGATTTTTCTCGTTTTATAGTTATCTTATTTTGCGAAAAATTTGTGTATGAAAAAGTTTGATAATATAACGATAAATGATGAGAAATAGTGTACTAAAAAATTAGAATTTTGAATCACTAAAGTTTTTTTAAATCAACTAGGTTAGTGCTATGATAGGCGTCGAATCGTAGCGGAGCGATATCGCAGGTGCAAATTTCACATAAGAACTTTCGGAACATTGGACTGATTGGTCGTCCAGACAAATATTCTGTTGTAGAAACATTATGTCTGATTCACGACCATATTTTAGGATTGGGTTTGCATCCCGTTTTTGATTCTGACACTGCTCAACTTGTACCTTATAACAATACCCAAACAGTTAGCCGTGCTTTATTAGGCGAAGTGGTCGATTTGGTGATTGTGGTGGGTGGTGATGGTTCATTGCTGCATGCAGCACGCGCTTTGGTTAAATACAATACCCCTGTAATTGGTGTGAACCGCGGGCGTTTAGGCTTTTTAACCGATATTAAACCGACAGAAGTAATCTTTAAACTTGATCAGGTTTTGCAAGGGCATTTTCAGTCAGACCGCCGTTTTTTACTGGAAATGGAAGTGCGCTCTAAAGGCGAAATCATTTATGAAGCCATTGCCTTAAATGATGTGGTGCTACATTCGGGTAAGTCGGTTCACATGATTGACTTTGAACTGAATATTGATGGGCAATATGTCTATCGTCAGCACAGTGATGGTTTAATCGTTTCGACCCCAACAGGTTCAACGGCTTATGCTTTGTCGGGTGGTGGCCCAATTGTGCATCCGAGCATGGATGCAATTGCATTGGTGCCTATGCATCCTCATACCTTATCTTCACGCCCAATTGTGGTGGGTGGGCACAGCGAAATTAAAATCAATATTCGTGAAAACCGTGTGTTGCCGATGGTCAGTGCCGATGGTCAACATAGTGTTTCATTAAATGTTGGAGATAGTTTGCATATCCGCAAACATCCTTATAAATTAAATTTATTACATCCACCAGGTTATGACTTCTATATGGCTTGTCGAACCAAGTTAGGGTGGAATCAAGATTTTGAATCAATGCAACAGCAGGATGAATGATGAATATTGAACAAATGCTTGCCGTACTCGATCCTGAAATTGTTGGACGTTTAAAAACGGCAATTGAAATTGGCAAGTGGCCTAATGGTGTTGCGCTGACCCAAGAGCAACGTCAAATTTGTATGCAAGCAGTGTATGCGTGGGAAATGAAAAACCTGCCTGAAACTGAGCGTAGTGGCTATATTGACCGTGGCACTAAAGAAGAAGGCGAGCAGTGTGATGACGATCATCACAAGCATGAAGAATTTAAACCGATTCGTTTTGTTTAAATGATGCAAAACTGCTTTCAGAAATAATGAAAGATAAAAAAGACACCTGAGATAGGTGTCTTTTTTGTATCTTCAATAAGTTTTTAGTTGTGACGATTTTGCCAAAGCTGTTGGGCATTTTGCATCGCTGCTGCATAATCATCACATACGCCCATGGTATATAAAGCAATGCCCATAGTTTCGATAATGGCAACTTCACCATATTCATGCGTTTGCTGACCTAACCAGACGGCTTTAAACACGGCTAAATCCAGTTCTTCTTCGACAGGGCTACGGTTATCGGTCAGTTTAGGTAGTTCATGTTCATATAAAGCGCCATTTTTGATGCCACAAATTAAAGTTTTGGCATCGGGATTGCGCTCAAATTCTCCACCTTCACCTTTAATCACCGCACTGTTTTGATAACCTAACTGAAATGCGGCTTGTTGATGCGAACTGCGATAGGCAGGGTGAAAAATCGCCTGCATAGTCGCTTTGGCATTAAAAGGATTGATTAAACGAGCAAGGGTATGAATGGGTGAGCGTAAACCCATCACATTGCGTAAATTAATCAGCTCACTCAAAATTGGTGAAATAACATCCAATGGTAAATAAGCAAAATTACACTGTGCTAATTGCTGCTCAACCTCTAGGTCATTTTGGCAAATTGGATAATCTAAATATTGCAGCGCTTGTTCGGTATATAAACGGTTGATGGTATGCCCTGAAGCACCATGCATCACCACTTTATAACCATGTTTTGCCAAAGTCAGCGCTGCCAATAAAAACCACGGGTAATGTCTGCGTTTACCTGCATAAGATGACCAGTCTAAATCTACCTGAAGCGGTTTAAATTGCAGTTGATCACGTGTGGCTTGCACAAAACCTGCTAATTCCTCTACAGATTCTTCCTTCACACGTAGCAGCATTAAAAAAGCACCCAATTGCACATCCAACACTTCATTGCGCAAAATCATAGAAAAAGCTTGATAGGCTTCATCATAGGTCAGTGAACGTGCACCTGTTTTGCCTTTGCCAATAATACGGATAAATTGTGCAAATGGATGTTCTGCATCTTTATAAATATTTCTTTTATTGGGGTTTGTATTTGGCATAAGCGAGTTCACATCACATCAATTTTAATTTAACTAGTGTATAAACTTCGGCAACAGTTTGCAGCACTATTCACAGCTTCAGTTGATAAAAGCTGCCACAAGATGCGTTTGCACATCTGAAATGACGACTAAAGTTTGACTGTAAAGTAAGACAATCTGTAGGGATAACACATGACAGCCTGTATAAAAATGCATAGCATGGATACTGTTGAAAACAACAATTGAAAAATAAAGGATTGGATATGCTGGCTTATGATGCTGATTTAGAATTATTTAGAGATAACTTTCGACGTTTTATGCAGGAGCATATTGCACCGCATTATGCAGCGTGGGAACGTGAGGGCATCATGCCGCGCAGTGTGTGGAATCTGTTAGGTGAAAATGGCTTTTTGTGTATTGATGTGCCTGAAGAATATGGCGGCTATGGTGTTCCAACGCATTATTCCCTAATGTTGGTCGAAGAGTCGGCACGTGCAGGTTATAGCGCACTCTCTACAGGTATTTCCTGTCACTCTGAAATTGCTGCGCCGTACATTTTGCATATTGGTACAGAAGAACAAAAACAATACTGGCTACCTAAAATGGTGTCGGGTGAAGTAGTTGGTGCAATTGGCATGACCGAGCCAGGTGCGGGTTCAGACTTACAAGCCATGCGTACCAATGCCATTTTGCAAGAAGATCATTATGTACTGAATGGCTCTAAAACCTTTATTTCCAATGGTCAGCATGCAGACTTGGTGGTTTTGGCAGTAAAAACTGATCCGCAAGCACGTGCCAAAGGCGTGTCGCTCATGTTGGTCGATACTCACTTGGAAGGCTTTAAAAAAGGCACCAATTTGGAAAAAATTGGTTTGCATTCACAAGATACGTCAGAGCTATTCTTCGACAATGTCAAAGTGCCGAAAAACCAACTGTTGGGACAGGCAGGGCATGGTTTTGCCTATTTAATGCAAGAATTGCCACGTGAACGTACCGCGATTGCAGCCACAGCATTGGGTGCTATTCGTGGTTCAATTGATGTGACCACACAATATGTGCAAGAGCGTCAGGCGTTTGGACAAGCCATTGGTCAGTTCCAGAATACCCGTTTTGTATTGGCACAGGCTAAGATTGATGAATTGGCAACTGCTGCTTTTTATAATCAAAACGTCGAATTGTATATGCAGGGCAAACTGGACGTCGAAACTGCAGCCGCTTTAAAAAGCTTTGCGACAGATATGCAAATGAAAATTGCCGATCAATTGCTGCAACTGTTTGGTGGCTATGGCTATATGACGGAATATCCAATTTCTCGTTTCTTTGTCGATGCACGAATCCAGCGGATTTACGGTGGAACCAATGAAATTATGAAAGAAATTGTCGCGCGTGGTTTATTGGGGCGTTAAATCAATGCCTTAAAACCCGAATGAATAAAGCTCAATGATCATCACCAGAGTCAGCCTAGTGCTGGCTCTTTTTTATGAGTTAAACGAGAAAATCATGATTTTGATCAGACTTAAAAGCAATGAGCTGATTGATAATTACACTTAAAAATAAAATTACTCCGCTTAGAATTAAAGATGTAAAAGGGAAAAGCGTAGTTACCCAGTTTTAGCAGTACGTTGTGCAAAGTTGCGGCTTAAATGTATAGATTGGTGATGCTTTGATCAACTGTATGTTTTTAAATCTGAAACACTGAAAGTTGTATTGCGCAACATTTGAAAGCTAACTATTGTTATACTATTTGCAAAATGTTTATGAAGGGCGACATAACAATGATCCAAGACGATCAGAACACAACGACTTCTCTTGATCTCGCTAAAATCCGTGAAGATATTGACTCTGTAGATCAACAGATTCAGCAGCTGATTAACCGTCGAGCACGACTTGCTGAAGCGGTGGCGAAAGCAAAATTTGCAGCAGAAGAGAGCCCGTTGTTTTACCGTCCTGAACGTGAAGCGCAAGTTTTACGTAATGTTATGGAACGCAACGAAGGGCCGTTGTCTGATGTGACCATGGCACGTTTATTCCGTGAAATTATGTCGGCATGTTTGGCACTTGAAGCGCCACAAAGTATTGCGTTTTTAGGGCCAATTGGTACTTATACGCATTCCGCAGTACTTAAACATTTTGGTCAAGACGCGATTGTGCGTCCTTTGCCTACTATTGATGAAGTCTTCCGTGAAGTGGAAGCAGGTAGTGCGCACTATGGTTTAGTGCCTGTCGAAAATTCATCTGAAGGTGTGGTGAACCATACTTTAGACTGTTTTAAATCATCGCCATTAAATGTGATTGGTGAAGTGGAATTGCGTATTCATCACCAATTCCTTGTGTCAGAAAACACTCGTAAAGACAGCATTAAACAAATTTATGCGCATCAGCAAACTTTGGCACAATGCCGTAAATGGTTAGATGTACATTATCCGGGTGTAGAGCGTGTAGCACTCAGCTCCAATGCAGAAGCAGCACGCCGTATTCGTAATGAATGGCATTCTGCTGCAATTGCTTCTGAAATTGCGGCCAATATTTACGAACTTGAAATTTTACATAGCAATATCGAAGATAATCCAGAAAATACCACACGTTTCTTGGTGATTGGTCGTGAGAAAGTTCCACCTAGTGGCAATGACAAAACTTCATTGTTGGTGTCTGCACATGACCGCGCAGGGGCGTTGCTTGAGATTCTTGCGCCATTTGCGAAGCATAATATTAGCTTGACCAGTATTGAAACACGTCCTGCCTTGCCTGAAAAATGGGCCTATGTATTCTTCATTGACCTAGAAGGGCATGTCGAGCAAGACAATGTCCGTGCAGCGATTGAAGAAATCCGTCCATTGGTGAAAGAAGTTCGTGTCTTGGGTTCTTATCCTGCTGCCGTGTTGTAATCGTATTTAATTCAGTGGTGTGCATGTTTGTCATGCGCGCCACATTCACCACCTAGTCAACTGGAAGTGTAAAATGTCGTTTGTCCCAGCCAATGAAGGCATCTCGAAGTTAAAGCCTTATCAACCAGGTAAACCAATCAGTGAACTTGAGCGTGAGTTGGGGATTACAGATATCGTCAAACTTGCTTCAAATGAAAACCCATTGGGCTGTTCAGACAAAGTCAAAGAAGCCGTTGCAGCAGAAATTGCTGAAATTGGTCGCTATCCAGATGGTGGTGGTTTTATTTTAAAAGACCAAATTCAAAAACAATTTGGCTTTGCGCATGACCGTATTACTTTGGGCAATGGTTCAAACGATTTGCTAGAAATGTTTGCTCGCGCATTCGTTTCAGATCAAGATTCAGTGTTGTATAGCCAACACGCCTTTGCAGTATATGCTTTGGTGACACAAGCGATTAATGCTCAAGCGATTGAAGTGCCTGCCAAAGGTTTTTCACATGACTTGGATGCTATGGCGGCAGCAATTCAAGACAACACCAAGTTAATCTTTATTGCCAACCCAAATAACCCAACAGGCACATGGTTTGAAGAGGCTGAATTTGAAGCCTTTATGCAAAAAGTTCCTGCACGGGTGATTGTGGTATTAGATGAAGCCTATGTGGAATATTTTCCAGAGAACTTCAATAGCCTTAAATTCCTTGAGCAATATCCAAACTTAATCGTGAGCCGTACTTTATCTAAGTGCTATGGTTTGGCGGCGCTGCGCGTTGGTTTTGCTTTAGCTTCTGCAGAAGTGACCGATTATTTAAACCGTATTCGTCAACCATTTAACGTCAATCACTTGGCAATGGTGGCTGCGGTTGCGGCATTAAAAGACGAAGATTTTATCGAAAAATCACGTATTGCCAACAAAGCAGGCATGGCGCAATTGGAAGCAGGCTTTAAAGCATTGGGTCTGAATTATGTGCCTTCACGTGCTAACTTTATTTTGGTAGATGTAGAAGCCGATCCGGGTCAAACTTTTAATGCCTTATTGAAAGAAGGTGTAATTGTACGTCCTGTGGGTATTATGACCCATTTACGTGTTTCAATTGGCACAGAAGCAGAAAATGCCAAGTTCCTGCGTGCATTAGCCAAAGTATTGGGCAAGGAAGCGAAGGCATAAAACATGGCGCAACCATTGTTTGAAAAAGTTGCATTTATCGGACTCGGGCTAATAGGCTCGAGTTTGGCACGTGTAATGCTGGCAGAAAACTTAAGTCGGCATATTGTGGCATCGACCCGTTCTGAAAAAACGCTGCAAGATGCTTTGGAATTAGGATTAATTGAACAAGGCTTTAACAATCCTGTAGATGCGGTACAAGGCGCAGATTTAGTGGTGTTGGCGCTACCTGTGCAAGCCACAGAAAAAGTCTTGCGATTAATTCAGCCACATTTGGCAGATAATGTAATTCTGACCGATGTAGGCAGCACCAAAGGCAGTGTCGTGGCTGCAGCCAAAGCGGTTTTTGGAGAACATTTACCTGCAGGTTTTGTTCCCGGGCATCCAATTGCTGGGGCAGAGCATACAGGCGTGCATGCAGGCAAGGTTGATTTATTTGCCAATCACAAAGTCATTTTGACACCATTGCCAAGCAGTGCGCCGTGGGCAGTCAATAAACTGATTCAAATGTGGGAAAGCGCCAAAGCCGAAGTAATTTGCATGGATGTGGAAAAACATGATGAGGTATTGGCGTATACCAGTCATCTTCCACATTTAATGGCCTTTAATTTGGTCGAACAATTGGCAAATCGGGAAGATAATTTAGACATTTTCCGCTATGCTGCAGGTGGCTTTCGTGACTTCTCACGTATTGCTGCCAGCGATCCACAAATGTGGCATGACATTTTTTTTGCCAATAAAACTGCACTGTTAAAAGCAGTGGATGGCTTTGAAAGTCAACTCGCGATTATTCGCCAACTGATTGAACAAGAAGACTCGCATGCTTTAATGGGCTTGCTTGGACATGCACAAGCGGCACGACAGCATTTTAATCATATGCTCACCAAGAAACCTTTTATGGAGAACAATAACGTGACACAACAATTTACGATTTTGCCGGGTGCTAAGACTTTCCAAGGTAAATTTACCGTACCGGGTGACAAATCTGTGTCACATCGTTCCATTATGTTTGGTGCAATTGCCGAAGGCACTACGCATGTGACAGGTTTCCTTGAAGGTGAAGATGCATTGGCGACTTTGCAAGCATTCCGTGATATGGGTGTGAGCATTGAAGGCCCTAAAAATGGTGAAGTCACCATTCATGGCGTAGGCATGCAAGGTTTAAAAGCACCTGCAGGCGCAATTTATATGGGCAACTCAGGCACATCTATGCGTTTGTTGGCAGGCATGTTGTCTGCACAGCAGTTTGATTCTGTCATGACTGGTGATGCGTCATTGACCAAGCGTCCAATGGAGCGTATTGCAAAACCATTGCGTGAAATGGGTGCGCAAATCCAAACGACAGGTGAACGTGGCACACCGCCAGTATCTATTACAGGTGCGCAAGCGCTAAAAGGTATTCACTATGATTTACCAATGGCATCTGCACAGGTGAAATCAGGTATTTTATTGGCAGGGCTTTGGGCAGAAGGTGAAACTTCAGTGACTGAGCCTGAACCAACGCGTGACCATACCGAACGTATGTTACGTGCATTTGGTTATGAAGTGAAAACTGAAGGTAACCGTATTTCATTGCAAGGCGGCGGTAAATTGGTGGGTACAGATATTCAAGTACCTTCTGATATTTCATCTGCGGCGTTCTTTATGGTGGGTGCAGCCATTACAGAAAATTCAGATGTAACCTTAGAAGCGGTGGGCATTAACCCAACTCGTACAGGGGTGATTGAAATTCTGAAACAAATGGGCGCAGACCTGAGCGTGGAAAATGAACGTATTGCAGGCGGTGAACCAATTGCAGATATACGTATTCGTGGTTCACGTACTTTAAAAGGGATTCATGTTCCTGAAGATCAAGTGCCATTGGCGATTGATGAATTTCCTGCATTGTTCATTGCTGCAGCTTGTGCTGAAGGTCAAACTGTACTGACAGGTGCTGCAGAATTGCGCGTAAAAGAATCAGACCGTATTCAAGTGATGGCAGATGGTTTAAAAACCATGGGCATTGACTGCACACCAACTGACGATGGCATCATCATTCAGGGTAAAGGCAAAGCAGGCGACTGGTCAGCGATATTTACAGGCGGCGAGATTGAATCACATCATGACCATCGTATCGCCATGAGTTTCTCTATGGCAGGCTTGCGTACTTCTGGTGAAATTAAAATCGTAGGTACAGAAACAGTAGCAACAAGTTTCCCTACCTTTACTGAGCTTGCAGGTGTGGCAGGTCTGAATATTCAAGTGACAGAATAAGCCAAAACGATAGGGGCTGCGATGAAGAGTCGCAAAGCCTAGACTTTATGCTGAAACAGCCAAGCTTTTGCTTGGCTGTTTGCGTTTTATTGCTTATGCTAAACCCATACAAGAAAAAAGCCTTTGGGTTCGAGCATGCGCAAATTAAAATTTATGGCGAATTGTGAAAATAAACAAGAGTTACAAGATTGCACTCTGGCACAGAATTATGTGGCGAATTTACTTTCACAAAACTTATCTCATTATGGCTTTCAAACGTTGCCGCAGAGTGGTGCACAAGTCGCTGTAAGTGTAGATCAACATGCGCTGCCTTTGGCAGTAAACTGTCAAAGCCGTGGTGAAGATGGGCATCTTGTTTGTGAAATTACTTCATACCCAAATGAGGAACAAGACTGGCTAGAACGAATTACCGAGCAAAGTTTATTAAATCAATTGGCGCAAGCGGTAGAAAATACTCTGAAAGAAGACCAATCTTTTAGTGAGTTTGAATGGAAAGGTTAAACCAAGCTGCAAAGACGTTGGATGTTTAAAATTTATACTTGATTTTTAAATTAAAAATAGGGTCTGTTGACATTTCATAAAGGCAGCCACAGATAAATACAAGCTAAGGCAACTGCGCTTCGAAAGTTTCGCTTTAGTTTATCAAACCGTGTAGCAATTCCTCGGAATTGCTACAAACGGCAAAAAGCATTCTCAACTAAGTGTCTGATTTTATATAAATACCAGTCCATATGATCATTACTTGATTTCGTGTTTGATTTCTTCGGTATATTCGCTTTAGCACTTTAATTTTTAATCTGCTCTCTTAATATTTCAGAATCATAGCCTTTATCCATACAGACTATTTCAGTGTCAGTTAAATCTAATTGTTCGACTAAAATAGGGGCAACTTTGACATCATGGGTGGTTTCATCTGAAATAATAAATTCGATCGGGTTACCGTGAGAGTCAACAGCTAAGTGAATTTTAGAACTATTACCCCCAACACTTTTTGAAATATCCTGATTAGGGATTCCTGCTGAATGTTGGTGTGCTCTAACATGAGTAGCATCAATAAATATCCATTCACGATCAGCGTTCTCTGAGAATATTTTAAATATTTTCATTATCTTATCTTTATTAGACCAGCGATTGTACTTTTTAAAAATTGAGTTTGGATTACCAAAAACCTCGGGTAAATCTCTCCAAGGGCATCCTGTTCTAATACGATATAGGATTGCCTCAAAAAAATTTCTCAAATTTGATTTGAGATAAATATTAAAATTGCGAGAATAGCTTTTAACTTAGACCAGTGTTGATCATTCAACATTGTACGAGGTATAGCGAGTAGTGAATTTGGTTTGGCGATTGAATTTTACTATCTCGCTATTTTTTATACAGCAAATGTCAACAGATCCTATTCATTTTTTAATTGAAATGTCATCTAAATGACACATCGCAACCGTATATTAAGCAGCAAGAACAATACAACAAAATAATTTTTATTTAACCCGCTTAATTTGGGAGAGTTAAGTGGGTTTTTTATTGCCTAGAGAAATGTTGCAAGTACTATAAAAAAAATAAGCTCAACTGATCAGAGTGAATCAATGTTTTTTTAAAGCAGACACTGAAATAAAAGCACCTCAGCCTCCACGTTGGATTGATCTAAGAGATCATCTTCTAGCAATACAACGCAACGTGTTTTTCCGATAGGGTTAAACAAAAACACGCATTGGAGTTTGTTGAAAGCTGCTGCTATAGTGAGCGCAGTATTTTTTATTTAGGTGGTTTATGCTCGCTTTAATTTCTCCAGCCAAGACTTTAGATTATGAAACTGCATTACCAAGCGATGAATATACTCAACCTAGATTACTTGAACATTCACAAGAGTTAATTGATGTAGCGCGTAAACTTTCTGCTACTGAACTTGCCAGTTTAATGAGTGTGAGTGAAAAAATTGCCACTTTAAATGTCGAGCGTTTTCGTGACTGGCAAGCAGAATTTGATCTTGCCAATGCGCGTCAGGCCATGTTTGCTTTTAAAGGTGATGTGTACACAGGCTTAGATGCTTATAGTTTGTCTGCTGCAGATATTGAGTTTGCTCAACAACACCTGCGTATGCTTTCTGGCTTATATGGCTTATTGCGTCCTTTAGATTTAATGATGCCGTATCGTTTGGAAATGGGCACTAAGTTGCATAATGCGCGCGGTGAAAATTTGTATCGTTTCTGGGGCGATATCATCACCAATTTAATTAACCAAGATTTAAAACATAACCAGTCGGCATTATTAGTTAATCTAGCTTCCGATGAATATTATAAGTCGGTGCAGGAAGCAAAAATTCAGGCTGAAATTATTAAACCTGTATTTTTAGATCAGAAAAATGGTAAATATAAAGTCATCAGTTTTTATGCCAAAAAAGCCCGTGGTTTGATGGCACGTTTTATCATCGAGAATAAATTAGAACGCGCAGAAGACTTAAAAGCATTCAATAGTGAAGGTTATTATTTCGATGCAGACAGTTCTTTAAAAGGCGAATTGGTCTTTAAACGTGACGAGCAAGCCGCCTAACTGTCGGTTTAATCGTTGAATCTCCCATCATGCTAACCTATGGCAGATGGGGGCGAGACTGACCAATCTCCTGTTTGTACTCTTAAAGCTGTTTAAAGGCTTCTATGGCACGTAATCGGCTAAGTTTTAAATCTACAATTGGATGCGGATAATCCAGTTTTAGATTTGGATTTTTCGCATATGGTTCATGAATATTTTTGGCATCTAAATGAGCCAGTTTAGGTAGCCATGTGCGAATATAATCACCATTGGGGTCAAACTTTTGTGATTGGCTCACAGGGTTGAAAATCCTAAAATAGGGCACTGCATCTGTACCAGTCGAGGCACACCATTGCCAGCCACCGTTATTGGCAGCCAAATCACCATCAATTAAATGTTGCATAAACCACTGTTCGCCCAAGCGCCAGTCAATTAACAGGTTTTTGCACAGAAACATTGCGCAAATCATTCTGACTCGATTATGCATCCAGCCCGTTTGCAAAAGTTGTTGCATGCCTGCATCCACAATGGGGATGCCAGTTTTTCCTTGTTGCCATGCTGCTAAACCTGCAGGATCATTTCGCCACGCCACCTGTGCGGTCTGATCTTTAAAAGGGCGGTGCTTTGAAACTTTGGGATAATCAAACAAAATATGTTGATAAAACTCACGCCACAGTAATTCATCTAACCAAGTTTGTTGCCCTGTATTTTCAAGATGAAAATGTCCTTGTGAATGCGCAAAAACCGCAGCCAGACATTGCCGAATGGAGAGAATGCCACAGTTTAAATACGCAGATAATTGGCTGGTACCAGACAACGCTGGAAAATCACGCTGTTGCTGATAATCTTGCATTTGTTCACGCGTAAAATCATCCAACAATTGCTGTGCATGTTGTTCCGTGACTGCCCATAAATTTTGTTGTGCCGTTGGAAGTGGGTCGAAACCTAAGTGTTCTAAACTTGGTACAGTAGAGAGATATTGTTCAGGAAGTTGAATCGACGTTTGAGCTTGTGGCAGAGGAAAGCAACGCGGAATACTGACACTCAACTGTTGATAGGCATACTTTTTAAATGCACTGAATACCTGATAAGGTTTCATGCTCTGATTGCGCACCGTACCCACAGGAAAAAGCGTACGGTCATGGTACAAAATCAAGTCCTGACCGTGTTGGTTTAAGGTTTGTTGAACTTCAAGATCACGTTTTAGTTCATTCACTCCTAATTCAATATTGGCATAAATATTTTGAATCGGATGAGAGTCCTTCAATGTTTGGCATAGTTGGAGCAGTGTTTGTGCAATGTCAGCCCAAGATGGTGTAATTTGAACAATCAGTGGGATATTGAGTTGTGCGAGTTCGTCTTTTAGTGCATTTAATTGACGCAAGTAAAAGTCAATTTTAATGGGCGCATCGTGATGTAAACGATATTGCTGAGGCGAAAGAATCACCACGCCAATACAAGCTCCTGCTTGGCTAGCATGCCAAAGTGCGGTGTGATCTGAAATTCTTAAATCTTGTCGGAACCAAACTAAATTATAGTTTTGCATGGGAAGAATGCTTGATGTGAGCGCTAGAAAGGTGACTTCATTATAAGCATGACTGGGTAAAATTGTCTTAAATGCGAAGGGTTTAATTGTCCAATAAAACGACAATGTGCTGTGTTGATTTTTCCTGTAATGATCTTTCCGCAATAGTCTGCCTGAAAGGATCTTTCAGTCATGTGCTTATCCTGAATTTTAGAATGACAAACAAAAAAGGCAAAGTAAAAATACTTTGCCTTTTGCTTCGATCAATACTGATCTTAGTGGTGATGACCACCCGCACCGTGTACGTGACCGTGATCTAATTCTTCTTGAGAAGCTTCACGGATTTCAACGATTTCTACTTCAAACGTTAAATCTTGACCAGCAAGTGGGAAGTTTGCATCAACAATTACGTTGTCACCTTCAACTGCTTTTACAGTTACGATTTGAACGCCATCATCAGTTTGCGCTTGGAACTGCATGCCCGCTTGGATGTTGTCTACACCTTGGAACATTTGTGCAGGAACTTCTTGTACTAAGTCTGGGTTGTATTCGCCATAACCTTCAGCTGCAGGTACGTTTACAGTAAATTTTTCACCTACTGTTTTACCTTCTAACGCTTTTTCTAAACCAGGGATGATGTTACCTGCACCATGCAAATAGGCAAGTGGTTCACCTTGAGATTTGTCGAGAGTTTCACCCTCTGCGTTAGTCAATGTGTAGTGGAAAGAAACCACGAGGTCATTTGCAATAGCAGTCATGTTATTGATCCATTCAATTTTTTAAGGGTACATCATAAAGTGAAACGTGGAATTTGTTATAGACATTTCTGCAAATTCTTCACTTTTCCGAGTTTTTTATGACATTTTTTAGTTAATCGGGGCAATTTTTATAATTTCAATGCAAATTTATGCGTCATACCTATAAATTTGCAGATTTTATTGCAGGCTCAATTTAAGCCCTTTGTATGATGTGTCGATGACAATAAAAAAGATGGGACATTGCCCATCTTGGTGACTTTTAATTCTTGAGGATCATCGGCTTCTAACCGAGTGAAGTTTGTTCATCTTCTACAGGTTGATGGCTAAAGAAATTAAACAAACTGCCAAACCACATCATGATTCTTTCAAAAATATTGGCTTCAACAATGTTGACCTGTTCTTCAATCGCAAAGCTGTTAATCAATTGATTATTT
The DNA here is from genome assembly GCF_056431365.1 of Acinetobacter seohaensis. Taxonomy (NCBI): domain Bacteria; kingdom Pseudomonadati; phylum Pseudomonadota; class Gammaproteobacteria; order Moraxellales; family Moraxellaceae; genus Acinetobacter; species Acinetobacter seohaensis. The sequence continues at coordinate 301,767 of NZ_JBWKMK010000029.1, read as the reverse complement.
TGATAAACGTGTACGGTTGCCAGTTTCATGACCTGTGCCAATGGCGCAGTCAGCAATTTTTCAGACAATTCAATATTGACATGCGTTTGTGTACGCTGTGCAGGTTCAAGTGTTTCTAATCCGCCTTGTTCATTCACAAGTTGTAGACGTTGAGTGCTTTGATCAAACTGCGCCAAGTTAATTGCATATGGCTGTTCATACAGTGATGTCGTCACAAACTTTGGCTGACTGCTTTCAATCTTGAACATGCGTAAGGTCGATTTCACCACAGGCAATTCTGCAATCATTTGTTTGGGTTTAATCGCGACTTCGTTACGGGTATAGCTATAGGCTAAATTTAATAATTGATGTGCCACTTCAGCGCGTTTTTGCGCACTCTTGGTTCCCATCACCACCACCACTAAACGACGCTCAGGTGCAGCACTATCCAGTGTTGGGCGGTTTGCAGTTAAGACAAGGTTGTAGCCTGCAGCTTTGGTGTAGCCTGTTTTTAACCCATCTACACTTGGGTCTTGTTTTAATAATATATTGGTCGCACGGTGAAAGTGCTGATTGTAGGTAAAACTAGTTTGTTTTGAATAAGCCAAATAATCGGGTGTTTCAATCACTATCGCTTGTGCTAAACGTGCCATATCTGCCGCAGAAGAGTAATGATTAGGCATAGTCACACCAGATGGATTCTGAAAGTGTGTGTCTTGCATGCCCAAAGCTTGCGCTTCCTGATTCATTCGGGCGATAAACTGCGGCACACCACCTGCAACACGTTCACCTAAAGTCAGTGCAGCATCGTTAGCAGACATAATAATTAAGCCTGCCAATAGCTGATCTATCGAAATCTGTTCACCTGCTTTTAGATACATTTGTGATTCATCCCACATCACTTGCTGTACCACAGGTGTTGCGGTCAAAATTTCATGTCGGTCTAATTTACCTGCCTGAATATCTTTGAGCACAATATAAGCCACCATCATTTTAGTGAGTGAAGCAGGTGCACGTTGTACGTGACTATTGTGCTCTGCAATCACTTGTCCAGATTGTGGGTCTAAAATTGCCCATGCTTCGGCTTCTACACTTTCAGCTTGAATATTCAATAATGCGGCATGCGTGATTGCGCTGCATAGCCAACAGAGCAGCGCGATCAGATAGATAACACGTTTCAAAGAAGTTCCTTATTTACACCAATCCATTGGTGTCACAATGGTTTTAAGCAGCAAAAACAATGTCAATAGACTAGGGCATGCTATGCCTTTTTTGCGCAGTTGGCTAGCCATAAATGCAGACAAATCTCGTCTTGACGCATCAATTGCTAAAAAAATGTTAAGCTTGTGGCCAAGTTCTTATTTATACATTTTGTATTGCCCATTATGTTGCATTATCAAATCGAATTTGACGATTATCGTCAGCATCTTATGCATGTCACCGTGCGTTTTTTGGCTAATCCTACTCAGGTTTTATCACTACCTACGTGGATTCCAGGCAGCTATTTAATTCGTGAATTTTCCAAACATCTTGAATCGGTACGTGCTTATGATGAAGCAGGGCGTATCCTCAAAATTCAGAAATTTGAAAAGAATAAATGGCGCTTATTTAATACCGATCATGAATTGATTACGGTGGAATATGATGTCTACGCTTATGATTTGTCGGTGCGTGGCGCTTATGTCGATCAGACGCGTTTATATGTCAATCCAGCTTGTGCCTGTTTGGGCTTAGATGGGCAAGAAGATAAAGCTATTGAAGTTGAATTATTTTTACCAGACGAGCTGAAGCATTTTCAGCTTGCGACAGGTTTGGCAGCAAAAAGTTTGGTGAAAGGGCGTTATACCTTAAAAGCCAAAAACTATGCCGAACTGATTGATGCACCGTTTGAATTGGCAGAACAAACCCGTTTTAGTTTTACCGCAGCAGATATTCCACACGAATTTGTGGTTTCGGGCAAACATGCAATGAACGCTGCGCGTATGCAGCAAGATATTGAAAAAATCTGTGCCACACAAATTACTATGTTTGGTTCTGCGCCATTTGCAAACTATACCTTTATGACCATGGCAACAGGCAATAGCTATGGTGGCTTAGAACATCCAAACAGTACTAGTTTAATTACACCGCGTGATGATTTGCCGAAAGCCAACGAGCCTGAACAACCTTCTAAAGATTATCAGCGCTTTTTAGGTCTGTGCAGCCATGAGTATTTTCACAGTTGGTTGGTGAAATTCATTCGTCCTGAAAATTTTGTGAATTATGATCTGAATCAGGAAGGTTATACATCGTTGTTATGGATTTTTGAAGGCTTTACGTCTTATTACGATGATTTGTTATTGCTGCGTAGTGGTGTAATTGTTCAGGCGGCTTATTTGGAGTTGCTCAAAGCACAAATTGATCGTTATTTGCAAAATCCGGGTCGTGCGATTCAAACGGTAGCAGAATCTAGTTTTGATGCTTGGGTCAAGTTCTATCGTCAAGATGAAAACTCGAACAATGCAGGAACCAGCTACTATAACAAAGGCTGTTTGGTGGCTTTATGTTTAGATTTGGGCTTGCGTTTACGTGGTTCAAGCTTAGATGCCTTAATGCAGAAATTGTACGCTAATGCGCAACAGGGCATTCAAGTGCATGAGCGCACTATCTTTGAATTATGTAAAGAATTGACAGGAGATGATTGGTCGGAGCAAATCCATCATTTAATTAACACGACTGATGAATTGCCGCTCGATCAGTTATTGCCTGAATTTGGCGTTGATTATCAGCTAAAACAGGATAAGTCTTTGCCGTTTGGTTTAAAATTGGCAGATAAACCTGAAGGGGTGTTGGTACAAGCTGCCCATCGTGAAGGTGCTGCGGCAAAAGCAGGACTTTCTGCGCTTGATGTGATTGTTGCGATTGATGGCTTAAAGGCATCTGTAAAATCACTTGAGCAATATGCCAAACAGGATGCAGCTTATACTGTTCATGCATTCCGCCGTGATGAGTTGATGACTTTTGAACTGAATGCTGCGCAGATTGAATTGCCAGAAGTGGCATTAAGCGTTACAGATCAGGCAAAAGTAGAACAGTGGTTAAAAGGCTGAGTTAAAGTTTAATTTAAAGTTCAGCTATAAAAAAATGGATGCTTCGGCATCCATTTTTGTATCTTGAACAAGTTGAGTTTTGACTCACCAACTCATTAACGTGCCCGACGTCCACGGCTTTTGGTATTAGGGCGTGTAGTACCATTGGTCTTACGACGAGGTTTCTCACTTTCTTCCATTTGCCAAATACGTGGCGTACCTGATTTTTTCTTGGTAGTGCCATCTTTATTTTTCTTTTGATGGATTGGCTTGCCACCCGTACCACCAGGTTTTTTCACATAAGAACGCGAGCGATACGGTTCAGCAGCAGGCACATCTTTAAAATCAGGATACAACAACGGTTCGATTTCTTTAGTTTCACCGGGTTGTAAACCCAATTGTACCAAGTCAATTGAACCAATTTTGGTGCGGATTAAACGCAAAGTTGGAAAACCAACCGCAGCCGTCATACGACGCACTTGGCGGTTGCGACCTTCACAAATTGAAATTTCAATCCACGAAGTAGGTACAGAAGCACGGAAACGTACAGGAGGATCACGCTCCCACAACCATTCAGGCTCATCGACTTTATACGCTTGCGCAGGCAAAGTCATGCCATCTTTCAGTTCCACGCCTTTACGCAATTGTGCCAAGGCATCTTCAGTGACATCACCATCGACTTGAACCAAATAGGTTTTGTATTTTTTAATGGCTGGATTGGTAATAAACTGATTCAAGCCGCCATGATCAGTCAAGAACACCAAGCCTTCCGAATCCATATCTAAACGACCAGCTAAACGTAAGTCTGGATCATCAACAAAAGCCGACATGGTGAGATGTTTTTCATCTTCACGGAATTGAGAGAGAACGTCATATGGTTTATTTAAGATGACGATTTTCATAAGAAATGCTTCTTTAAATTCAATAAATTGGGAAAATTGAGAGTATTTAAAAGGAAAAACGGGCGATTTCCAATTAAATCGCAAATACAGTGCGTTTGAGATGGCTCTATTATGCGATAAGAATGGGGGAAAGTATTGCTTATTGATAAATATTTTTTTGGTGTGCTTGCCAAAATGAGCAGCAGTATCACAACGATTAAAAACTAGAAAGCTAAGCGCTAAAAAGCCCTACAATCTGAAATTGAGGGCTAATCTAGCTTACATATTTTTATAGACAGTATCTCGCCGATCAACATCTAGGACTAATACAAGAACCTTATCGTCAATAACTTGGTACACCAATCTATATCCTACAGATTTAAGCTTTAATTTATAAAGATCAGAAGATCCACGTAACTTATTTTTAGGTATCTTGGGAAAATCTAAGATTGCTTCCAACTTTTTAATAAATTGTTCAGCAATTTGTGGATTTAGTTTATCAAACTTCTTCAGAGCTGCGTCTGCGAACTCTAGCTCGTAGGTCATTAATAGATACCTTTACTGTTTCTGTAGTATCAACTTGTTCAGCCAGTTTTATAAGCTCTCGATCTTCAATTAAGTCCATCATTTCTTCATATAACTCAGCAGGAACACAGTAAAAAGCAGGGGTATTTCTATTTAGAATAGCGACAGCTTCACCAAATCCTTCATTGACGACTTTCATTGGGTTTTCTTTAAGCTTTGAAACACTAGCCACAAATCGACTGTGAATAATGTTATTCATTAGCATCACTCCACAATATGTACAGACAATATAATCAATTTAAAGACCTGATACAAGTCCTGTTAATAGGTCTATAAAGATGCTATTACGAAATGAAAGCTAATGAATACAAATGACCGTCTTTCCTCGATTAAGCCGTATTAAACGCTGGACAAGCAATCTTCTACTTAATCAAATATTGGAATAAAGAAGGCAGCTTTTACAAACTTGGCATCACAGCCAATAACATACTTACTAGATATTACAGCTCGCTTTATGCCGAATTAATCCAAAATCAAACTACTAGGCAGATTGAAAGTATAGAAATTGGCTAGGCACTTATAGTGAAAAGAACTTAAGATGAAATAAGTGTATATATTTTTAGGATCATGAGTTCATTAATGAAAATTTACCAAGTCGATGCTTTTAGCCACGAACTATTCAAAGGTAATCCTGCCGCGGTGCTTGTCAGTAAAACATGGTTAGCTGATGATTTAATGCAAAATATCGCATTGGAAAACAATCTATCTGAAACCGCTTTTGTCAAAATGATAGATGCTGAAAACTTTGAAATTCGCTGGTTTACACCCACAACAGAAGTCGATTTTTGTGGACATGCTACACTTGCCAGCAGCTTTGTTTTATTTAAGGATTATACCGAGGCAAAGACAATTCAATTTCATGTGAAAAATTTGGGGATTTTTACAGTTCAGCAACAGCAAGATGGCAAAATTTGCATGAATTTCCCGATTCGTGCTGCACAGCAAGTTACAGATTATCCCGACATTTTGCGTCAAGCGTTAACTAAACCGTTTAAAAACGTCTATATCAATGCTCAAGCCTATATTGTGGAATATGAATCGGTACAAGATGTGCTAGATGAACAGCCTAATCTTGAATTATTAAAACAATTGGGACAATTGCGCACAGCCATTACGGCGCAGTCGAGTGTTGATGTTGCGATTACTGCATCTGCAAATACACAGTATGACTGCGTATCGCGCTATTTTGCACCTGCTATGGGGATTGCAGAAGACCCTGTTACAGGTTCAATTCATACTGCGATTGCACCGCTTTGGGCAGAAAAATTACAGCAAACCGAACTTGTGGCATATCAGGCTTCAGCCCGAGGGGGCGTACTGTATTGTAAGATTTTGCCTAATGATCGTATCGAAATTTCAGGTTATGCACAGCTATATTTGCAGGGCGAAATTATGATTTAAACCATACCTCGCATTAGACTTCTTTCATCCATTTAAAATGAATTGAGTTTTCACTTTACTTTATTTTAGAGATAAAGCTGAGATGAGAGAAGTCTGCTAGATTTTTTGCTCGGTTTTAAATCACATCATTTGCAAATATTTACTGTGGGTTTAATTGCAGCTTGTTATGCTGTTTGCGCTCAAGTTGAAAATTGTCATATTTCATGGCAAATCAAAAAATAGAATGAAATCAATCGGGAAAAAGAAGTTGCTACGTTTTAAAACTCTCACTTTATCTTTATGTGTACTGGCATTCAATGGCGTGGTTTTCGCGCAGCCAGTTTTAGTAAAATCTCAGCAAGAAATACAAGAATATCAACTTGATAATGGCTTAAAAGTCATTTTTGCACCCAATCAGAAAGAAAATAAAGTCTTTATGAATATGGTGTATTTAACGGGTTCATTGAATGACCCACAAGGCAAAGGTGGTTTGGCACACTTGTTAGAACATTTGGCATTTAAAGGTACAGAAAATGTGCCTGCCGAGGAATTTCAGCGCCGTTTAGATCAATATAGTTTAATGCACAATGCCAGCACCGACTATTACTCGACCAAATACACCAACATCATTCGTCCTGAAACGCGTGCAGTCAATGAGATGATTTATCTTGAAGCGGAACGCATGGATAAATTGGTCATGCAGGAAAAATATGTGCCTGCCGAAATTGCGATTGTAAAGCGTGAACGTGAAGTGCGGATGGATCAACCGTTTTCAGTCTTGTTAGATCAGGTGTGGAAATCAGCCTATGGTAATCAGTATTTCGGACGCTTACCCATTGGCGATTTAAACGAACTGCAATCCATTAAAATGCAGGAGTTAAATCAATTTTACCGCACATGGTACGCGCCTAATAATGCTATTTTAGTGATGACAGGCAAGTTTGATCAGGCAGCGGTGTTAAAACAAATTGATCAACATTTTAGTCCAATTGCAGCACGACAAATTCCCAAACAAGTACAAGTGCCACGATTAGACAGCAACAAAATTCAGCAACGAAATTTTGTGGTACAAAAGGGCAGTCAACTGGCCAAGTTTAATCTGTATTTAAATGGCAATGACGAAAAGATCAAAACCGCTTTGGTGCTGTCACCATATTTACATACATTGCAACCGAGTGGGCATTTGTATCAAGCACTGGTAGAAACAGGCAAAAGTACCATGGTGCAGTCCAGCATATGGCTAGATCAAGATTTTAATTTGGTGTTGATGGGGGCTTTGTATGCACCCAATCATGATGCCAAGCAAGTACAAGCTGGCTTGAATCAAAGCATCGAACAGGCAAAGAATTTTAATGATGCCGAGTTACAACGTGTGAAAAACCTGATCCAAAATCAGGCAGACAGCGTGATGAATGATGCGGTGGCTTTGGGTGGTCGCTTGAGTGATTATGTTGTGGCTTATCAGGGTGATTGGAGACAATATTGGCGTGATTTAAACAATATTCAACAGTTAAATGCGGATGAACTAAATCAGCGTTTAAAACAGTTCTTCACTGCACAGCATCGGGTCATTGGCGATATTCAGCCCACACCTGAAGATCAAAAACAGGCACTCACAGCAAAAAATAATCTAAATACAGCAAAAACTTTAGATCAGCAAGATACACCTGTTACACCTTTGAAAGATGTGAAAAGTTATCAGCAAGAAGTGACAGACTATGTGCAAAAATCTAAACAAGCTTTGATTCAAAATGAAAAAAAGATTCAGCGTGGCAGCTTAAAAAATGGTGCCAAGTATGCATTATTTCCAACTGCAACTCGTGATGATAAAACCTATGCCACCATTTCAGTGAATTTTGGTACGGCACAATCTTTATTTAAGCAGGGCGAAATTTTAGATTTAACTGCATATTTGTTGCTGCGTGCATCTCAAGAGCATAGTTTGCAAGACATTGCCGATCAGTCGATTGCTGCAGGCGGTTCAGCGTTTGCCCAAGCCGATGCCAATGCAATTCATATTCAAATTGTGGCAAAAAAAGAAAAGTTTAATGCGTTTTTTAACTTTGTTTTAGATGTCATGCAAAACCCAAGTTTTGAGCAAAGTCAGTTTGATTTAATTCGTTCTCAAAGTTTATCCAGTTTAGAACGACCTTACACCGAGCCTGAAACTGTGGCGGCTTTGACTATGGCGCGTTTAATTGAAATTTATCCGCAGGGCGATTTACGCTATCACTTCGAGCCTGAATTTGCGAAGCAACAACTGCAAGCTGCAACCCAAGCGCAGGTGCAGCAGTTATATCGTCAATTTTTTGCCATGAATCATGCACAGATTGCCATTACAGGTGAGTTTGATCCGAAACAAATCAAAAAAACTTTAGTTCAGCGTTTAGGACAATCACGCAATACGGAAGCGTATCAACGCTTAGATTCAGCCTATACGGCATATCCTGCGAAAAAGTTGCATGTATTGGCAGAACAGCGCGAATTTGGCAGTTATCAAAGTTTATTGACCTTACCTTTGGGTGTGAATCATCCTGATACACCTGCCATGATGGTGTTGAGTTATATTTTGGGCGAATCGCAGTTGTCTTCACGTTTGGCGCAAGAATTACGTGAAAAAAATGCATTGGTTTATGGTTTTAGTAGTGGTTTGAGTTTAAGTGAATTTGAACAATCGGGTGCGCTCAGTATTTCTGCGCAATACAGTGCAGGCAAGTCGGCTCAAGTGTCACAGGCGGTACATAAAGTGCTGCAGGACTTGCGCCGTGATGGTGTCAGCTTGCAAGAAGTTGAAGCTGCAAAAGCCGATATTTTGAAGAAACGTGTGACTGCCTTGGAAGATGAACGCAGTATCCACCGTATGTTGGTACCGCAATTAGAACAAGGTCGTGATTTACACTATCGTGAACGACGTGATCAAGCGTTAGCAAAACTCAGCAAAGCCGATGTAGATGCTGTGATTCAGAAATATTTACGCTTAGAGCATTTGCTTGAAGTAGCCGCCGATCAATATGGTCAAGCCAATGTTGAGGTGCTTCCGTTAAAGCCGCAGTCTAAATAAAGATTCAATTTAAATTTGAGCAGATAGAAAAACGCATCCATGTTGATGCGTTTTTTGTATTCAAGTTTGCTATCTATGCTCAATTGGCTAAAGTTTTATAAGCGATAAAACTGTTTGGCATTATGATGAAACACTTGCTGCAAAGCATTTGGATGATAAGCCGCAACAATATCACTGGTTGCATCAATTAAATTGACCAAAGACGTGCTCACTCGATCCATTGGAAAATTGGAAGCAAACATCAACCGATATATTCCAAAGCTTTGTAAGGCATGCTGAATCATTGGTGCAGTCAAATCTATAATTTCCTGTTTTGAGGCTTCACGTTTTTGCAAGTGAAATTGATGCCCTAAAACAGGTATAAATAACCCTGAAATTTTGCTGTAAACATTTGGGCAGTGTGCCAACTCGGCAATATCTTCTTGCCAACGAAACAGAATATTTTCCCGTGCTGTTTTGGTCACGCCTGTATGTGTGCCAACTCGCCCGAACAGCCCTGCGGGTGTGCCCAAATGGTCAAGTACAATAGAAGTTTCGGGAAATTGTTTGGCCAGTGCTAAGACATCACCCAATTGAGTCGAATACGTCCATGCATCAAAACTTAAATTATATTGCGCTAAAGCTTCAAAACCTTTTAGAAACTTTTTGTTCCGATATAAATGTGGTTCGTCTGCCCAAGAGAAAATCCCGTGATCTTCATGCACGGCTGCCATTTTACGAATTCCACGGAAGTTTGGAGAGGCTTTGTGATGTAATTTTAGAATTTTCTTAAAATTAGAATCGCGCGGGTCTGCAGTGGCGACAATCGCGCCCAAAGCCAAACCATTATTTTTAAAATCCAGACTTTCTATAAATTCGGTTTCACCAACTACACCTTTGCCTTTATGGTTGTGCCAATTGGCTTCAATATGCACAACTTTTTCAGCCGTATAAAAACCTAAGTCGCGGGCATAATGCTCAGGTAAATAGGGCGATGTGACGTGCTCGGTGCGTCCCAAAGTTTCAATGAGTGTTTTCGGTTTTATCAGGCGGATGGTTTTATCTAGCAAATTGGGATGCTTGCCCAAAAGCTTAACAGCAAGTCGTGCGCTGTGTGGCGTGTTATACGGATCCCACTGATGAATATGTGCATCAATGAGTGCAAATCCTAGATTCTGCATAATGATCCTGTTTTTATGACGCTATTATTTCACTATTCAAAGCCATCATGTTACAAAAGGGAAGTGTTATTTATCGAAATCTACAAGTTTGAAAATTAGCCGCAATAAAAAAGCCCCGTAGGGCTTTGTTTATATGCAAAATTAATGATCGTGCGAGTGGTCGTGATCATGTTTATGGGTATGAAATTCTTCGTTGTGACGGAAGCGCAAATAGTTTTCAAACTGTTCGCAATATTCATCATAGTTATCTTCAAGCATCATTTGAAATTGCTGCAAGATATATGACATAACTTGGTCTTTGGCATCGCGCATTTCATTGCCATCTTTAAAATTATTGGCTGCCACCCAAGTATTAAAACGTGCAGTAGCAAATAACATGGCAGCACTCACCTGACCACGAATTTCGGCAGGTTTTACTGTGGAGCCTTTTTCAAAATGACAGAAGCCATTGGCCTGTTTAATAAATTCATCGGCACGTTCAAAAAAAGCCGCATTTAATGCTTCTTCTTCGGTTACATCGGTTGCTTCAATCTTTTGAACCATGAATTTTTCCTAAGCTAAAAATCTGAATGTTTCATTATAGGCAAAGCCTTGCAGAAACAAAACCTTTGCCTTAAGCTAAAAATAGCCTAAGCAAAATTGGAGTGGTTGATGCAAGATGCGATTGCGGTACAAAGTTTAAAAAGCGACATTGCTTTATTACGTCAAAATATTTGGCCACCCGTGCAACTTGCCCATGTTGAAGGCTTGCCGATTTATTATGGAACACGCGCAGAAGTAGCAGAATACTATAAGCAATGGACAGGGTTGATTGAACGCGCGCAGGATTTATTTCAACCTTTTATGCAAGATGAAGTCATTGATGCGGTGCATTTGCCCAGTCATTTGAACTTGCCTTTATTTTATTTTCATGTCGATCGGATTCGAGTGAATAAAACTCGCGCCAAAGAATCGAAAACTTTTCGAGGGATTGCCAGCCTGATTGAAAAATGTGGGCAATTTGAACCGCAGGAAATTCAGGTTATGCAGCGTTGGTTAGACAGCGATGACAGTGCAGCACTGGTGGCACATCGTGAGTTTATTGATTTGCGTACTTATGTGTTTCAGCATGGGCAAAGTGACTACACGCGCACCCGTTTTTATGTGAATGGTATTGTGTTAAGTGTCGAACCACATTTTGAACTGGTCGATGCCCGAGATAAGCCACGTAAGCAGCGCAGTGACAGTTATCAAGACCCTTTGGCAGATAACCAAACATGGAAAGTATTTGGTAAATATCGTTAATCTTTTAGAAAGTTTGGAATTTGCAGATTAAATACTAATCTAAGATATAAAAAATAAGCTCAACATGAAATGAATCCCTGTTGAGCTTAAATGTGATCATTGATTGATGATCAAACTTCAACTACGACCAAAAAGGCTGACTTTCAGCAAACTGCTGTAAATCCTGTTCAATCTGTATGGAAATATGACGTTCTTCCGACGCAATCCAACCCAATACAAACCATGTTTTCGGTTCAGTTTGAGCATGGCTTTCATATAGACCTTGTGCCACCATTAAATCATTAAAATGCCCTAAAGTTTCCTGTAATGGTTTTAGGGTTTTTAAATACGTTTTGACGTCATCTTCTGCAAATAAACTACTCACAAACTCCACGGTATAGCGTAAACGTTTTACACGCTTACGCGTGCGGTGTTTAGATTCCACATCCAAGGTTTGGAAATGACCTGTATCATCACAAATTTGTTGATGCGTTTTCTGCAAGCGTTTACGTAATACTTTTTTGAATGGTTTTGATTCTGCATCTGCAATCGCAGCCGAATGTGCAAAACTCATAAGTTGTAACAGTAATAAGGTTGTGGTCGGTGAGCGGAAAATTGCATCAATCGCAATGTTTTCAGATGCTGCAGGTGGTAGTTCGGTAATAGGTGAGCCTGCATTTTCAAGTTGCGGAATCAGACTTTCGCGCAAAGCATCTTGATCGCGGGTCGAACCTAACTGCTGAAAAAGTGTCGCCAATTGACTTTCCCAATTGTTATTTGCCAACGCATCATATTCAGCAAAAATTTTTAAGGCACTGCGTAAACGTCGAATGGCAACACGCGCTTGATGCACATGCCCACTGGCATAATCTTGACTGGCAATCGCAGTTGCATTTGGCAGCAAGTGTGCCAAACAATTCTGGGTAATTTGCGCCAACAACTCATGCATATTTTCGGGGTGTTGCAATTGCAAGGTACTTTGCTGCTGTACAGGAATCATGGTTTCATTGTTATACAGCATATTGCCACGCTGCGATTTACTGCGTGTGTCGAGCCATAAATGATATTTTTTAATCCACGGCTGAATATAGGCAATTAAGTCTGCAATTTCACCTTGTTTCAGTTCAAACTCAACTTCGTAAATTTCAACCGAATTTTTGCCTTGGCGGATTTCACCTAAATCAAAAGCAACTTCAATTTGGCTGTTTTTATAATGTGCTAATTGGCTGTAGCGTAAAACATCGGTTTCAAACTGCAGGGTTAAATCTACCTCTGAACCGTCTAAGGCTTTTTTTAAAATCTTTCGTGCTTGTTTATGATTTTCATAACATGCCAAATCACACAATTCAGGCGCATCATGTCCTAATTCATGTTCAAGCTCAAAGCGTTCATAATGTTGTGGACTAGGCGCTTTTAAAGTTTGTTTCCAAATATCGCCCTCTAAACGCTGACGCAGGGCAATGCGTTGCTTGGCTAAGTGCTGTTCAGGACTATCATAATATTTAGCCCATAAGCGTTGTTGTTGAACCAGTTTGTTCTTTTTAAATGCTTTTTCAAATGCCGCACGATAGTTGTGTGGAATTTGAAATTTTAATTCTATTTCACACATCGGGAATGCCCTCGATGAAACAAGATAAGTTCTCTTTACTATAGTGTAAATCTATAAATGAACAAGGGGAGAACTGTGAACAAAAGCTTGAAAAATAAAATAATTTGTATTCAGTTTTTAACACAAAGCAGCCGAATGAATATTCACAAGGCTGCCGTTGTATTGCAGTATTTTTAGCGTGTGCTTTGAGGATGTTAAGGATACTTATTTTAAGAATTTACGGCTCACCATAAATTGTTCTGTCGCTTCCAATAAACGCTGTGCATACACTTCCTGTTTTGCAGTGAGCCAACCTAAAACAAACCAGTCGCTCGCTTCCAATTCAGTTTGTTGAATGTATGCTGCAGAAGATGCCAACACTTGATATTCCTGTGCTGCAAGCTGTGCATCATTCAAAGCTTTACTATATTTCTGCAAATTTTTGACATCATAAATATGCGTCAAAATGGGGAAGCTAAATTTTAGTTCCTGAATACGCAAAGCCAGTTGATCTAAACTTTCAAAATCGTGAATATCACTGTGCTGTAATTGTTCATGCAACTGCTTATATTGCTGTTGCAACGTGTTTTGTGCGGCAGTTTTTAAGTCTAAACCTGAGTGATCGCTCGCGGCTAAACTAAACATCAATAATTCTAAATAGTGATGCACATTTTGCGTTGAACGGACTAAATTGACCAATTTTTCTTGGGCGTACAAGGTATCTTTTTTTAGGTTCTCTGCAGTCGTCGGGTTCTGTAAAAATGCGCCGAGTGTGGCTTGCATGTGTTCCAAATGCTGCAGGTGATCAAAATGTTGTTTAAATGCTGCAATTTGCATTGCCCATTTATCGCCTAAATGCTTCGACCAATCTTTAAATAAGGATAGTGTTAGTTGTAAATGTTGCAAAGCGAACTGCGCCTGATCAATATGACTTTGTTCGGCAACTTGAGCAGAAATTGCGGCAATATTGGGCAATAAATGCTGTAATTGTTGTGCAATTAACAGGCGTAAATTTTGGTCGGCATGGTCTTTTTTACTGAATTGAAATTCTTTGCTCTGAGCCGCAGGGCTGACTTTTTGCTGCACAGAAAGCAAATGTCCAATTTCTGCTTTATTGCGCACATCCAGCCATAAATGAAATTTTTTCACCCATTCAAAACTAAAAGCCAGCAATTGCTGAATTGAACCTTGTTTCAGTTCAAACTCAACTTCATGTACTTCAACTTCAGCATCTGCACAACGAATGTGACCAACATCTAAACTGATTTCAATGTCAGTATCTTCAACGGTCATTAGTCGTGAGGTACGTTGAATATCGGTTTCAAATTGTAGTTGCAACTGATCCCAATTTTGTCCCAAAGCTTGATTTAGCAATTGTTGTGCTTCGGGAATACTTTGATAAATTTGCAGATCAAGTTGTGGTGGAGTATCTGGATTTTCAGTTGGCGCAAGTGGATGGTTATGTTCAAAACTATGAAAATGACTTTGACCTGCCGCTTTTAAAGTTTGTACCCATTGCTCACCTTCTAAACGCAGTCTTAACGCCATGCCATGATGCGCCAAGCTGTGCGTAGATGTATCAAAATAGCGTGCTTTTAATGGAGTTTGAGTCGATTTTTTCGGGTCTAAAGTTTTGAGTAGTGCAGTACGACGTGCGACTGGAATTTGAAATTTTAATTCAACTTCGACCATGAAAAATATCCTGAACGTAAAGTATGTTGCGCCAAAGCAGCGGCAAGCAAATTGGTATTATGAATGTGTGAAAATTGCAGAACGAAGGTTTTGCAAAAGTGCGTTTGATTGTAACCAAAATGTGCCAAGAAGTAAGACTTGACCTTGGATTTTTAATGTTTGGTTTTTATTTTGGCTTAGTTTAAAGTGTCCATTGAGCGTAGCAAAAATAATTCAAATCTATAAACATCAGGATGATGAACATGAACGCAGCATTAAAGCCCGAATTTGAGCCAACCCCAGAGTCCAAGTTTGAATTGCCAATTCAGGATTATTCAACATTTTACCGTTTTTATTTAACTGAACACCGCAACATCATGAGCCGTCGTTTGCACGTGGCGGGCAGTTGTATTGGATTGTATTGTGTAAGCAAAGCCATTCAACATAAAAAAGCCAAATATATATTCTATGGTTTGCTAGCAGGCTATGCTTGTGCATGGGTCGGGCACTTTGTTTTTGAAAAAAATAAACCTGCCAGTTTTAAACAGCCTGTGTATAGTTTTATTTCAGACTGGCGGATGTTTGCCGATGTTTTGCGTGGTCATTTAAGTTTGCAAGATCGTGCTAAAGATAAAATTCCAAGTTGAATTGAGCGCTTAGTTATACCGTTTAGGCAAAAACTAAACGATATGTGATTATTTTCATAAAAAATGTACAAATAAAATTAATTTTTTGTTGAAATGATAGAGTGAATATTCTAATAATGTGTCATCAAATTGAGTAATAAAAGTTTGTGACTTTCCAAGCCTAGAGTGACCTTTCTCTAGGCTTTTTTTATGCGAAAAATTTCAAGTTGCGTTAAATCAGAAATCATTCATCTTTAAGCAAGAATATATGGTAAGTAGATTACTGAAAGTAAGTTATAAAAATATAGACACATGATCATTTGTCGCACCCCCACATGCGCTCTGGCACAAATGATCATGTGTCTAAATGGGTAACATAAATATGTCGTTATTCGCTGTAGTCACCCATATGGATTTTAAGATCCATATCTTATTGAACTGGTTACAGTTCTTGTTTTGCGCAGTTCAATTAAAGCTAAATCTAGCTTTTAGCGCTATCACTAGAATTTGGTATTTTTAACATTTTGACTTAATAAAACCCAAACAAAATAGAAGCTTATAGAGCCCCTATAAATAAACTTACTGAGCCTGAGGTTCTGACGCATATTGTTTGAATATGTAATAATGCAGACCTTGTATTATTTGTGGCTGAGATTATGCGCGGTTTATATCTGATTACCAATGATGATCCTATCGAACTGCTTTTGGCAAAACTAGAAGGGGCGATGGCAACTTATGAAGTCGCGGTGTTGCAATATCGCCGTAAAAATGTGCCTCAAGCTCAACAGGCATACGAAATCGAATATATGAAATCGATGTGTGATCAATACAAAGTGCCATTTGTGATTAATGATGATCTTGAAACTGCCGTGAAATATGGTGTTGGTGTGCATTTAGGGCAAGAGGATGGCTCTATTGTTGAAGCGGTTGCACGCTTACCCCAAGATGTATTGATTGGTCGTAGTTGTAATAACTCGATTGAATTGGCAGAACAAGCCATTGCCGATGGTGCAAACTACGTGGCTTTTGGCGCAGTCTATGCAACTGAAACCAAACCTGAGGCAAGTACACTCACATTAGACACACTTACACAGGCGAAGCAACAACTCAATGTACCAATTTGCGCGATTGGTGGTTTAACTGTTGAAAACAGTCAGCCAGTCATTGATGCAGGTGCCGATTTATGTGCAGTGATAAGTGATATATTAGGACGTCCGATGCATACTGTTGCACAGCGTGTTTATGATTGGTCTGCACTTTTCAAAGCAGAAGCTTAAAGCAGACAGCTAATTTTATTTATTTTTTTAAGTTGAGTGCCTCCATGAGCTTATCTCCAAAGCAAGAACAGTTGTTTAAACAAGCCAATAAACATATACCTGGTGGGGTGAATTCACCTGTACGCGCATTTAACGGGGTAGGCGGAACCCCTGTATTTATTGAAAAAGCCAAAGGTGCTTATTTGTACGATGTCGATGGCAAACGCTATGTCGACTATGTAGGTTCTTGGGGACCAATGATTTTAGGTCATGCCCATCCTGCTATTATTCAGGCGGTGCAAGCTGCAGCTGAAGATGGTTTGAGTTTTGGTGCGCCAACGGTGCATGAAACGACTTTGGCCGATATTATTTGCGAAATTATGCCTTCAATTGAGTTGGTTCGCATGACCAACTCAGGTACAGAAGCCACCATGACCGCAATTCGTTTGGCGCGTGGTTATACAGGTCGTGACAAAATCGTCAAATTTGAAGGTTGCTATCATGGACACTCAGATTCGCTGTTGGTCAAAGCAGGCTCTGGACTTTTAACCAGTGGTGAAGGTGAAGCGACTTCTGCGGGTGTTCCTGCCGATTTTGCTAAACATACGCTGACTTTACCGTATAACGATATCGCCACCTTAAAAGAATGTTTTACAAAGTTTGGTGCTGAAATTGCAGGGGTGATTGTTGAGCCAGTTGCGGGCAACATGAACTTGGTTAAACCAATTGATGGTTTCCTGCAAGCAATTCGTGATGTCTGCGATGAACGCGGCTCAGTCTTTATTATTGATGAAGTAATGACAGGTTTCCGTGTTGGCTTAGGCGGTGCTCAGGCGCATTATAATGTTAAACCAGACTTGACCACACTCGGTAAAATTATTGGTGCTGGCTTACCAGTAGGTGCATTTGGTGGTAAACGCGAAATCATGGAATGTATTGCGCCATTAGGTAAGGTGTATCAAGCAGGTACTTTGTCTGGTAACCCGTTGGCGATGCGTGCGGGCATTGAAATGTTTAAACATTTACGTGCCGAAGGTTTTTATGAAAATTTAACTGCGCAACTGGAAAAATTGTTGGCAGGCTTACAAGCTGCGGCAGATGAAGCAGGTATCCCGTTCAAGACGCAACAAGTCGGTGCTATGTTTGGTTTGTATTTTACTGACCAAGATGACATCACCAGTTTTGATTCTATGCTGAATTGCGATGTCGATGCTTTCCGTAAATTCTTCCACGGAATGTTGCAACGTGGTGTGAACTTGGCGCCATCTGCTTTTGAAGCAGGCTTTATTTCATCTGCGCATAGTGATGAAGATATTGCCTACACCATTCAAGCTGCAAAAGAAACATTTGCGGAAATGAAGGCGTAATTTGACCTCTGCTTAACACTGTCCTAAAAGGCATAGATATCTCCAAAATATCTATGCTTTAGGTTAAATTGAAGACATACTCTTCAATTTAATATCAAAGGCTTAGATCAGCGTCTTGTTAAACACTAAAATAGCCTGGTCAAACTAAATATGAATCCTATTACTTCATTTGCTCCCGCCATCAAAGATATAGCTTCAGAACGGCTTTGTTGTGCAACTATCTTGCACTATGATTTCATTGTATTTTTCTATCCAAATTTTAAAAACCTTTAAAACAGTATCTTAAAAAATATTTATGCAACAAAGCCTCCTGCATGCTATAAAACCCACATTTCTAAAAGCAGGCTGATTTAAAATTCAGCAGATTGTCTGATTCAGGAATGTAAATCGGAAAATTCATCGGGAATTGATGTATTTTGCATTGTAATTCTGTGTCAGGCTTTTTATTATTGCCGCCTTGTTTTCACGATCGGCCCGGAATTGAAATTGAGTAATTTTCTAAGCGAACACCTGATTCATCGTGACGATGAGTTTATGGTGATACATAAACCCGCTGGCATACTCACCGTTCCAGGTAAAACAGCAGATTTGCAAGATTGTGTGATGAGTCGTCTAGTTAAAATTGAGCCGCGCACTTTGCTGATTCATCGCTTAGATCGTGATACTTCGGGTATTTTGGTATTTGCACTCACGAAATGGGCGCAAAAACAAATTTCGCGTCAGTTTCAAGAACGCCAAACCGATAAAACCTATCAGGCATTGGTGGCAGGGCAACTGCAAGGTGAAGGCACTGTAGATGTGCCTGTGGTCTATGATCCTGCACATCCTCCATTACACATTGCCGATGCAACCCATAACAAACCTGCGTTAACGCATTGGCGTGCATTGGAGCAATTTGAATTGCAGGGGCAAATTGTGACTCGTGTGCAACTGACGCCGATTACAGGTCGTTCGCATCAACTGCGAGTACACATGCAATATTTAGGTCATCCAATTATTGGTGATACTTTGTATGCCACGCCCGAACAGCAACAACTCATGCCTCGTTTGTGTTTACATGCAGCAGAATTAAGTTTTCTGCATCCACAAACTGAGCAACGTGTACAGTTTACTTGCCCAGTCCCATTTTAAGCGAAAAAGATTACGCAAAGCCTGTGCTTTAGGCTCTCTTTTTAGTGCGCTTTATGTCAAAATATATTGCTATACGCCCTGAATTTTTGCTCAAATACTCAGCTGGTTTTGCGCAAAAATTTATACGTCCTAACTTCTAAATAAAGGTGGAAAAATTGCAGCAGTTTGCTATTGGTCAACGTTGGTTATCAGACACAGAAACGGAATTAGGACTTGGTGTTCTGATTGATGTAGATGAGCGATCGGTCAGCATTTTATTCCCTAAAAGTGATGAAACCCGTGTCTATGCACGCAATAACGCACCTTTATCGCGTATCATTTTTAATGTAAATGATGAAGTTCAAGACCAAGAAGGCAATGTGTGGACGGTTGAATCGGTCGAAGACCGTCATGGCGTATTGCGTTATAACGTAGTGCGTCGTTTGCAAGATGGCAGTGAAGAAAAGAAATCACTGAATGAAACCCGTATTGGTGCAAGTATCCAACTTTCAAAACCATTAGACCGCTTGCTTGCTAGCCAAATTGACTATAAAGAATGGTACGACTTGCGTATTGAAGCCTTGTTGATGCAAGCCAATATGCAAAGTAGCCCACTGCGCGGCTTGGTGGGTTCGCGTGTAGGTTTGATTCCACATCAACTTTATATTGCACATGAAGTCGGTAAGCGTTTTGCGCCACGTGTCTTATTGGCAGATGAAGTTGGTTTAGGTAAAACCATTGAAGCAGGTTTGATCATCCATCAGCAACTCAAAACAGGACGTGCGGAACGTATCCTGATTTTGGTACCTGATTCGCTGCAATATCAGTGGATGATTGAAATGCGTCGCCGTTTCAATCTGCAATTCTCTTTGTTTGATTTAACCCGTACGGCATCTATTAAAGAACACGATCCTGACCTGAATCCATTCTTGACCGAACAATGCATCATTGCTTCAGTCGATTTAATGATTGACCACGATGACTTACGCGAACAAGCCCTAGAAGCAGGTTTTGATTTGCTGGTGGTCGATGAAGCGCATCACTTAATGTGGAGCGAAGAAGAAGGTGGTAATGACCGTTATGATCTGGTCGAAGAATTAGCCGAACAAACCGCAGGGGTGTTATTGCTTACAGCAACGCCTGAGCAACTGGGTGTAGAAAGCCATTTTGCGCGTTTACGTTTACTCGATCCGCAGCGTTTTAGTTCACTAGACCGTTTCTTGGATGAAGAAGCGCAATATCAACATACGGCAAAAATTGCCGAAGTCTTAATGTCAGATGCCGCATTGGAAGAAAGCCATTTGGTTGCACTGGAAGGCTTGTTGGGACATCGCATTGAAGATAACCCAGAGCAGCGTTTCCGTGCCATCCACGAATTATTAGACCGTCATGGTACAGGGCGTATTTTGTTCCGTAATACCCGTGAAGCAATTCAAGGTTTCCCAGGTCGTGATTGTCAGCCTGCGCCGTTACCTGCGCCAGAAAACTGGTCTAAAGATGGTAAATTACGTGAACAAATGTGGCCAGAAGAAGCACAGCTCGATGGCAGTTGGATGGAAACTGACCCGCGTGTAATGTGGTTAATGGAGCGTTTGCGTAGCGACTTAAAACATAAAAAAGTGCTTTTAATTGCGCGTAGCGGCCCTGTGGTAGAAGCCCTTGAAAATGCGCTGCGCCTACATGCAGGTATTCGTACTGCAATGTTCCATGAAGGCATGAGCTTGTTAGAACGTGACCAAGCGGCAGCATATTTCGCAGAAGATTCTTATGGTGCACAAATTTTATTGTGTTCCGAAATTGGTTCAGAAGGGCGTAACTTCCAGTTTGCATCAGACCTGATTTTGTTTGACTTGCCTGCTAATCCTGACGTGTTAGAACAACGTATTGGTCGTTTAGACCGTATTGGTCAAGAAAACCGTATTCAAATTCATGTGCCGTATTTGGTGGGTACTGCGCAAGAACGTATGTTCCGTTGGTATAACGAAGCACTCAATATTTTCAGCAATATTTCACCCACTGCACAAACCTTGCAGGAAAACTTTATTGTCGATTTAAAAGACTGCTTATTGGCAGATTTAGGACAACAATTTGAAGATTTACTGGAAGCAGTCAGTGTGCAGCGTGAAGCTTTGGAAGCAGAACTTCAAGCGGGTCGAGATCGTTTGTTGGAATACAACTCTTGCCGTCCTGTGGTGGCGCAGGAAATTGTACAAGCTTTAGAAGATTACGACGACAATACCACGTTGCCTATGTTTATGAAGCGCTTTATGGCATCGACCAATATTGACTTCGATGAACAAAGCAATGGCACGGTGATTATTAAACCAACTGATCAAATGCAGGTTCAAGGTTTGACCTTAGACGAAGAAGGCATGACCGCGACGTTCTATCGTGATCAGGCGCAAATTCGTGAAGATGCACAGTATTTGACCCTAGAGCATCCATTCACAGAAAGCGTGATGGAAATGATCAATACACAAGGTTTTGGTAGCACCAACGTTGCGGTATTAAAATCTGCCGCTTTGCCACAAGGTTCTGTGTTGCTCGAAGTCTGGTTCAAAGTGGATGTCATTGCACCTAAAGCCCTGAATTTGCCATCAAGCTTGCCACAGCAACTCATTCGTGTCTTATTGAGCGAAAAAGGGCAGGATTTATCGCAAAAAATTGCCCCTGAAATTTTAAAACCTTATTTACATCATTTAGATGGCAACAGTTGTCGTCAAGTGGTGAAAGCACGCCGTGACGCGATTGAAGCGCGTTATACACAGGCTTTGGAGTTGGCTAAAGCTGCATTGCCTGAATTTAAGCAACAAGCTAAAGATGTATATAGCAAAAAATGGCAATATGAAATTGACCGTTTAAGCTATTTGAAGCAATTTAACCCAAGTATTCGTGAAGATGAAATTACACGTTTACAGAAATTGCAAAAAGAAGGTGTTGCATTATTAGATGGTTTGTCGGTCACGCCTGAAGCAATTCAGGTGATGGTGGTGGTAAAGCCATAAAGAGTGCATTCAATACAGGTGTCTAGACGGTGTATTTGTATTGAGTCGGTTTTAATCAATCACTTTTTTAAATATTTGGCATCTTCTAAATTGCACGTTTTAAGTTGGGCATTGCGCCTCATTTTTACGGAGCAGTTTAGCGGGTGCTTTTTTAATATCGCAATAAAAATGTTGTGCGAGATTTTTCACATCACAGACTTAAACAAAGTAGCAACCAGTGCTTATGTGTCATTAAAATGACTCATAATTCATCTTTTTCAGCATTCCGGTCATTTGCAAAACCCAGTGGTATGCGTAGTTTAAAGGCTGTTGATCTTTTATCTATGATTGATGTGCCAAGTGTTGAATCTGTAAGCGCGTACGCATAGATCAAGTCACAGACCCGATATTCTTCTTTTAAGCGTATTTTAAATGACTAAAGCTGCAATTCATTTTACCCATGCCAATGGTATTCCTTCTGCCAGTTATCAAAAGTTTTTTCAATGTTTTGAAGCAGATTATCATTTAAAGGCAATTCCACTGATTGGTATGCAAGCAGAATTTCCTGTGACCTATAAGTGGACCTATTTGATTCATCAAGTGATTCAGGACATTGAGCAGCAGTTTCCAAAGCAACAAGTGATTGGTTTAGGGCATTCTTTTGGTTCATTATTAACCCTGATGTGTGCCTATCAGCGTCCAGATTTATTTTCTCAATTGATTATTATGGATCCACCTTTTGTGATTGGATCGAAGTCAGCATTATTTGAAATTTTACAAAAATTTAAACTGAAATATGTAGATCAACTCACACCTGCCGCCGTGACCATGAAGCGTCGAGATCATTGGGCTAGCCATGCAGAAGCCTATCAAGCTTTGCGGCATAACCGTTTATTTAAAAAATTTGATGCACAATGTTTTGAAGATTATTTTGCCAGCGGCATACAAGTCGATGCACAAAGAGGTGGTGTGACTTTAACAATTCCAAAACGGGTAGAAGCTGAAATTTTTAGAACCGTACCTGCATGGTGGTGGCGCACACCACGCAAAGCCCCAGATGTACCTGTGCATTTAATTACAGCAAGGCATAGCCCATTTTATTTGCAAGGTTTACCGCAAGGCATGCAAAAAACTTATGGAATTGAGTTTAGTGTGGTCGAGGGAGGACACATGTTTCCTTTGGAAAATCCTGAAACCACGGCAACACATGTGCAGCAATTAATTCAAAAACAACACGCTTAACAGCGAAGTCTAACAATTAAATGCTCAAACGGGCGTGACCTGATTCAGGAAAATCGCCCGATTTATCCTGTGTTATGTTAACGAATTTTGGCATCATCCAAATGACGCGCACCTTCTAAAATCATACGAATCATGGTCATGGTTTGTTCGGCGGTTTCTTTGCGCTCTGCAGTTGGCATATCAATGACTTTGGCACCCATATTAAACACCAGTTGCGTAATGGCTTTGGCTGCAATGTCGGGATGCGCCAATTTGCTATTATTCAAACGTTCCAAACGAATTAAATCATCCTGCAATTCTTGCTGGAAATAATTCAATTGGCGCTCAACAGCTAGCTTATAAGAGGTTGAACCCGTATAACCTTCACGTAATAGCAGACTTAAATTGCCTTCATCGGTATCTAATTGTTCAATAAATACTTCAACCGAGCTGCGAATAATACTGTTTTGTTTAGATGCTTTTAAGCGTGCTTCATGCAGAATTTGACGCAACACCACACCTGCACGATCAATCAGTTCAATCGCGAGTTCATCAATATCTTTAAAATGACGATAAAAACTGTTTGGTGCGATGCCTGCTTCACGTGCAACTTCACGTAAACTTAAAGATGCGATACTTTTTTGTGGGCCAATTAAATTTAATGCTGCCTGAAATAATTCTTGTTTGGTAATGGTAGCTTTACGCCCAACCGTACGCACGACAAGAGGCTCATGAACCGTTTCAGATTCTGGAAAAGTCACATCATGGTTTGTTTTCATGGCAGGCTGAGTCATATTTTCAATAATTTATAAGCTTAGAGGCATTATAGCGGTTGCGCCAGTACTTGTGAAATGATTAGAAACAATACAGGTGTATATACAAATATATATACATGTGTATAATAATTAAAATTTCATCGGGTGGTGCTGAATCATGCAGCTAACTGAAAAAAGAAAATCTCCCTTAACCAGTATTGCAACTGCAGTACTAGACCCTTATGCCGCCAATTTCTGGTTGCAAAAAATTAATCCATTATGGTCGGTGAATCAGTCACTCGGCAAAATTGTAAAAAAAGATACCGCTGCACAAGGTGTAGTGAGCTTTACTTTGCAATTCAATAAAAAATTCCAAATTGGCGCAGCAGGGCAGCATCATCCTGTTTATGTGACAATTCAGGGCGTACGCTATGAGCGAACCTATAGTTTGACTCAGCTTGATGCACAACACGTTTTATTGACGGTAAAAAAAGTTGATCAGGGCAAAGTCAGCACATGGCTGGTTGAGCAAGCCAAAGTTGGTGATACTTTGGAATTTGGTGCGCCTTATGGTGATATGCAACTGCCTGCACAAGCCCAGCCTTTAATTCTATTGGCAGCGGGTAGTGGTATCACACCAATGTATAGTTTGCTACAAGACATGGCAAAATCTGGTCGTCTTAGTAGCACTCCAGTGACTTTAATGTATTGGGTAAAAACCTTTGCAGATGCAGCATTTAAAGCGCAATTTGAAGCTTGGGCACAGCAATATCCAAACTTTAAATTTCAAGTGCTTTATACCCAAGAGCCGAGTTTGGCGCACAGCCGTTTAAATGCAGAACATTTAAAAGACTTAGCGCAAATTGAGCAAAGTGCAGTGTTTGCATGTGGCCCATCGGGTTTTACCACGCAAGCTGAACAATTACTTGCACAGGCTGCCTTGCTAAAAACAGAAGCTTTTAGCATGACCCCTGTGTTAAGTGACGATGTTGGTTTGGTACAAGTTACACTGACTCAATCGAAAAAGATTATCACTATTCCAAAAGGCAAGTCCATTTTAGAAAGTCTGGAACAGCAAAATATTAAACCTAAATACGGCTGTCGTATGGGAATTTGCCATAAATGCGTATGCAACAAGGCTGAAGGTTCAACGAAAAACTTGGTCGATGGTGTTCAAAACAGCGAACCGAATAACCAATTGAAAATCTGCGTCAATTCAGCACAAACCGATTTAATTATTGATTTATAAGCGAGTTCCGATTATGAATATGCCAGTAAAAATAGAATATTTCCGCAATCCTAAAAACCGTGAACTCACT
The DNA here is from genome assembly GCF_056431365.1 of Acinetobacter seohaensis. Classification (NCBI taxonomy): domain Bacteria; kingdom Pseudomonadati; phylum Pseudomonadota; class Gammaproteobacteria; order Moraxellales; family Moraxellaceae; genus Acinetobacter; species Acinetobacter seohaensis. The sequence goes on along the minus strand of NZ_JBWKMK010000029.1, from coordinate 276,493 downwards.
CAATTTGAATTAGATGAGCTTGCACGTGAATTAGACGCCATTAAACAAGAAGTTTTGGATGATATTGGCGAAAAAGATGCTAAATACATCCGCCGTGTTTATTCAACCATTCGTTATAGCTCAATGGCAGGTCGTGCCTTATTGTTCGCAGGATGGTTCCCGCCAGCATGGGTTTTGGGTACAGGCTTGTTAGGCTTTGCCAAAATTATGGAAAACATGGAATTAGGTCATAATGTCATGCATGGTCAGTATGACTGGATGAATGATCCTAAATTCAATGGTGCAAGTTATGAATGGGATACGGTAGGTACTTCAGACAACTGGCGTCAAACCCATAACTTTAAACACCATACTTATACCAATATTAAAGGTATGGATGATGATATTGGCTATGGTTTGGTGCGTTTGTTCCCAGAACAGCGCTGGAGATCAGGCTATTTATTGCAACCTTTATACAGTATTCCTTTCTGCTTACTGTTCCAATGGGGTGTTGCCATTCAGAATTTAGAAATTGGTAAAATTTTGAATGGCCGTAAAAGCAAAGCCCAAGCCAAAAAAGAATGGCAACCTATGCAGAAGAAAATTGGAAAACAATTGTTTAAAGATTATGTGTTCTTTCCATTGATTGCAGGCCCTTCGGCTTTACCAGTGTTTACAGGGAACTTGGTTGCGAATGGTATTCGTAATATTTGGACATTCAGCATTATTTTCTGCGGTCACTTTACGAAGGATGTAGAAGTATTTCCAAAGTCTGTGATGCAAAACGAAAGCCGTGGTCACTGGTATATGCGTCAAATTCGTGGTTCATCGAATCTTACAGGTTCTGAAGCATTCCACATTTTGACAGGACATTTAAGCCATCAAATTGAACACCATTTATATCCAGATATTCCTGCACGTCGCTATCGTAAAATGGCGCCAAAAGTACAAGCTGTGTGTGAAAAGTATGGCTTGAACTACAACAATGCGAGCTTAGTTAAACAGTACGGCAGTGTGCTTAAACGTATTGTGAAATATGCTTTTCCATTTAAGAAATAAGTGACTTACAAATGAGTTGTTTAGTACGAATAGATTAAGTGATTGATCTTGGTTTAAAACTATACTTCTATTTTGAATTAGAGGTGATGCTGTAAAGTGTCACCTTTTTTATTGCTTTAGGTGTTGTAGTCGTTATTTTTATGCTGAATCATCAGCTATTTTATTAAGAGAAAACTCTATTTTTATTTTCTATTCTGGGTATAAAAAAGTAATCACCATAGGCGGCATCCGCTACATGTAACTTAAAAAACCCACAATTCAAATTGTGGTTTTATTATATCATTCATCAAAATCAAGCCAGTTTTTTATAAGTTACAATTTCTGGCAATGAATGATCACTACCCACCATATAAGAATAAGTCGCTAAACTCAGCATGGCATCATCTTCATCACTATTACCATACGCATAAATAGCTGCATAATTTTCTAAATCATATTGTTCTAAAATCCGTATTTTCTTTTGTTCCCGACTACAATCAGGTGTTGAATATTGCCCTGTGAATTGTAGATTTTTAATTTCTGTTTCAGTACAAAGCAAATCGACATTTAACTGCTGACAAATATATTGCAAATAAATATCCACACTGGCAGAAACAATCACCACATCATCACCATTGAATTGATGCTGTTTTAATTGTTGTAACAGTTGTGGGTTAAGGTCATGCATTAAATCTGCTGCATAGCGTTGTGCAAGTGCTAATATTTCAGTTGTACTTGCAGCTTTAAACATGGCATTAAACAATTTAGGGCGCATGGCATGTGCAGGATAAACTTTTAAATAGTAAGCCTGAATCCAAGGCAAGATTTTAAGTCCTTGCTTAAAAATATGCCGCTTAGATAAAGCATAGAAAATAAACCCTGTAAAACTGTCTTTGCTGCACAGGGTCCCATCAAAATCAAATAGGGCTAGATTTTTATATTTTTGGCTTTTTGCATGCATGTTTTATAACGTCCATTGACTCGCGTAGCAAACCAATTGGTGTTGTAATCTCGACTCAGTTTAGGCCCTGAAATGACCACTTGCGGCATCATGGCATAAAATGGCTCTTTGCCCGTTTGCGCTTTATAGAGTTTCGTGACCGCCAAATAAGTTGCAGTGTCTTCAAATTTCTTTTCTTTTTCTTTTTTTAGGTCTGCACGAATTTGTCGTGGGGTGACTAGAATATTATGTTTGGAAAAAACAGCAATTAATTCGCGTTCTGATTCACTCTTTGCATTACGCACACCACCATCTTTAGTGTAAAGCAGCAAATCACCATCTAAATCTAATTCTGCTTCGGTTAAATCATTCAGCATACTTTGGAATGCTGCATTGCGGCTCGAATACATGCCAGAGTTATAATCAGCAAAGCGGTATAGCGGTTGATCGTAATCGGCAGGATACATCATTAAACGATGAATCCCGTAATATAATCCGCCATATTGAGTGTATAGATCGCTGCGTAACTCTGCGATGTTGCCGCTTTGACGTTTATGCTCTTTGGCATAGCTAATATGCACTTGCATCGAGCCTAAAGTGGTAATTGGATTAAGTTTTTCGCCAATATTTTGTCCAAACAGTTTGGCAGCACCTGTTAGTGCAGATACGTGATAATGTTTGGCCATATAGTCAAAAATTTCACGATACAATTCATCTAATTCACGTTCGGTTTTCACACGACGCATTTGGCTTAAATAGTTATCTTCAGGGCTAGGATGGTTTTTTAGTACATCCTGAAAATAGCCTGCAACCGTACCGCCAATCGCTTCGCCCAGTTTATCTTTAAATTTCTCATCCAAACGGTCTTGCACTTCTTTAACTGCTTTTTCACCCAGACCATAGACTTGAGGGTCGGCTACAAAGTTGGATTCCTGATCCACGACGGCAATGATGGTACACATATTTTCTTTGGTTTGTGGAATGCCCAATTGCTCTGAAATATCGTAAATATCTTTTGCCCAAGCACTACGCTCGCTGACCCGATTTGGAATGAGTTTGCGGATTTGTTCTGCTTCAAGGGTAGGCTCATTGTCCTTAGACCACCATGCGCTATCTCCACAGGCAGCCAAGCTTAATGATAAAGCAAGCACGCTGAAGGGTTTCATCAAAGAAGTGAATACAGTGTCTTTCATAGATAGGGAAAACTCGTTCCAAATGGATGAGCCCAAAGGGCAGATGCAGTATACTATGCCAATCGTTAAAGTTAAGAATATATATGTATATTGGTCCCTATCAACTGTCAAATAATTTGATCGTTGCCCCGATGGCAGGCGTCACAGATAGACCCTTTCGCTCACTGTGCAAGTACTTTGGTGCAGGGCATGCGGTCAGTGAAATGATGACCTCTGACAAAACTTTGCGCATGAGTAAAAAGAGTTTGTATCGTGCCAACTTTGATGGGGAACTTGCACCAATTTCTGCACAAATTGCAGGTTCAGACCCGCATGATTTGGCCGAAGCCGCACGTTATCAAGTCGCCAATGGTGCACAAATTGTTGATATCAATATGGGATGTCCTGCCAAAAAAGTCTGCAATAAGTTGGCTGGTTCGGCTTTATTGCAAGATGAAGATTTGGTGGCACGCATTTTAGATACTGTGGTTGCCGCGGTGAATGTGCCTGTGACACTGAAAACTCGCTTAGGTTTTTTGAATGGGCAGGAAAATATTTTACGGGTTGCCAAACGCGCAGAACAAGCAGGCATTGCTGCATTGGCATTGCATGGGCGTACCCGTGAAGATATGTATTTAAACCGTGCACGCTATTCACTGATTAAAGAAGTGAAAAGCATGCTCAATATTCCTGTGATTGCCAATGGTGATATTGATAGTCCTGAAAAAGCCAAATATGTCTTGGACTATACAGGCGCAGATGCGATTATGATTGGACGTGCTGCGCAAGGACGTCCGTGGATTTTTCGGGAAATCGCACATTATTTAGCAACAGGTGAGCTGTTAGCAGCACCGAGCATTGCAGAAGTTCAAAAAGTATTACTTGGACATTTAGCTGAGCTGTATGAATTTTATGGTGAATATTCAGGTTGTCGTATTTCACGTAAACATATTGCTTGGTACACCAAAGGTTTACGTTCAAGTAATGAATTCCGTCAAAGTATGTATCAAGTAGAAAGTACTGCAGAACAATATAAAGTGGTGGAAGATTACTTTAATCAGCTACTTGCGCATGGTGAAATCATGAGTGATGTGCAGGTTGAAGCGGTGAACTTATTAGATACAAAATAAAAACCCAACCGTGATACACAGTTGAGTTTTTCGTACGTAAACTTAGCGTGCGTGAATCATTTCCAAAACCAACTGATTAATTAAATCTGCGGCCTCTAATTCACGAATCTGACTGACATTACTGCCTGCCCAAAAAGGGGCATAACCTTGCTCGCCTTGTGTGACGGCTGCTGAATGCAACTGTTTTGCAAGATCATACGTATATGGATAGGTGGGCACAGTTAAACGATTTGGTGTATCTACCTGTGTATGCCAATGATTAATTAAACCACGGGCAGAGCGTCCAGAGATGCTGTCGGTAATTTGAGTAATGTTTTGCTGAAATAAAGCTTGTCGATAAGCTGGATTGGCATTGGAACTTTTACATTGCACAAAGGCTGTACCCAGCTGTACCGCAGAAGCGCCCAATTTCAGCATTAACTGTGCTTGCTGACCATTCATAATGCCACCTGCGGCAACCACTGGCAGGGTACAATGTTCACGAATCAGTTGTACTAAATCGCTGGTTTTAATTGCACTATCAAAAGTTTGGTTAAAGATACCCCGATGTCCACCTGCCTCAATGCCTTGGGCGATAATGACATCAATTCCCGCTGCTTCAATGGCTTGAGCTTCGGCTAAGTTGGTTGCTGAAACCATAGTAATGATTCCTGCATCTTTTAAAGCCTGAATTTGATGCGCATGCGGAATCCCGAAGTGAAAACTGACGGCTTGTGGTTTAGTTTCTAGTACAAGATCTAAATATCCATCATGGTCTTTAAAACTTGGATAAATACAATTTAGTTGACTCGGTGCAGTTGCGCCATATCGTTCAAAGATTGGCTGAAAATGTGCAATCCACGCTTGTGCAGCGACTTCATCTAGTGGACTTGATTCATGGCAAAAGAAATTGACCTGAAATGGAAAATCAGTCAGTTCTTGAGTGCGTAAAATTTGCTCACGTGCAGCATCTACCGTGTTTGCACCTAAACCGAGTGAGCCAAAACCACCTTGATTAGAAACCTCGGCTGCAAGTTCGGGAGTAGAAACGCCAGCCATTGGAGCAAGAAAAATAGGATGCTTTATATTCAGTTGTTCTAATAAGGTCATATTATTTACTCCATGTTTTTATCTACTTTGCCCAACTCTAGGTAGATTGGCAAATCATATCCGTCATTTCCTTATGAAATATTAAGATGAGCGATATCATTAAATTTGCAGATGCTTTCAGGCATAATAAGCCTGATATATGAATTGATGAGTAAATTAATGAAGCCTTTCGTTTATGGTGGTTTGCTTGTGGTATGTGGATTAAGTGCCTGTAGCAATCCACAACAAACTCAAGTGAAAATTGATCCAAAGCAATATCAGGTTCAGGATGCGACTGCATTACAACAGCGTATAGATGCTTTAAATGTCAAATTGGCGCAAGACTTCAAACAATTTAAACAAGTCGAAAATATCGCATTTGCGCATCAATTCCCTTTAGATGTAAATAACTTACAAACTTTGAATCAGCATTTAGTCGCCAGTACTGCTTTAAAGCCGACTAAAATTGCTTATTGCGATATGATGAATGGTCATTTTGCTGAGTTATATCGTTTAGGACATTACAATCTAGATTTTCTTAAAGATGTAAAATTACCGCGTGCAGAGCAGGAAAATTTGACTGAAAATTTTGCCAATGCGGAATCTTATTATGATTTTATTTTGAATCGTTATACCAGTTATCGCCAAGTGCAACAGACCATGGGCTATGGTTGTAATTTAAAAGCGGCGTTATAGTTGCGGCAGGATTTAGGTTTACCAGGGTCTGTTGATATTTCATAAATGGCTTGCGCTGTAGGCTAAAACTGAGCAGATTAGGCATGAAACGCAGGGAATAACGGGTTTATTTTCAAGTTTCATAACGCAATCTGTGAAAGTTTTAGCCACATGAGCAAAAACAAAGCACTGCTTTGTTTGCTGCGCAAGGGAACAAGCATATTTTTTGCTGCTATTACGTTATGTTCCAGTCATTTAGAATGACTAAATTTCCTGTCCCATGCCTTATATCAGCTAAAAAACCTTGCGAGATATATCTCTCATGTCGCAAACATAGACGAATTGTCAACAGACCCTAATTAAATCGTGCTGAATAAAAAACTCCTGAGAACTTGCTCAGGAGTTTTTGTTTTATACAATCAAATTATTGTTGTGCTTTTTCTTTCACATTTGCAGCACCTTGTTCAACCGCACCTGCAGTCGCAGCAGTTGCATCTTTAGCAGCTTGTACAGTCGCATCAGCTGCGTTTTCTGTTGCTGTTGCAACATTGTGTGCAGCATTTTCAGTTGCTTGCGCTGCGTTATCTACCGCAGTTGCTGTAGCAGTAGCAGCTTCATGTGTTGCATCTTTGGCATCATGTGCAGCTTGAGCCGCAGCGTTTTCTAAGTGTTCACCCGTAGTTGCCCCTGTTTCTGGTGCTTTTTCTTTTGCACAACCTACAAGTGCTACAGTGGCAGCAAGACCTAAAGCAATAAGAAGTTTATTCATTATCATGTTTCCTTTTTTTACATCCACTTAAGATGGGATAATGCGAATATAACCAAAAAACAATCAATTTGAAGCTTAAAATTGTTCAAATAATGTAATGGGTTTAGATATTTTTTTGTTGTGTAGATTAGAACGATAAATTAGAGAAAAATATGCCGATGCGATTCATTTTTTCTGATAAGGTGAAATCTTAAGAATGGTTACAGTTTTTATTGTACAGTAATGCCATTCTGTAAGATTGGGATTGTAAAATGCTTAAAAAAGGGATTTATCAACATTATAAAGGGCAATTGTATCAAGTGCTGCATGTGGCTACACACAGTGAAACCCAAGAGAAATTGGTGGTTTATCAATGCTTATATGGCGATTATTCTATTTGGGCCAGACCGCTTGATATGTTCACGGAGAGTATTACTTTGGATGATGACCGTGAACAGGAACGCTTTAAATTGATTCAAGAAGTGTATTAATATTTGAAGTTATTTACCTATTTAAAACGATCCAATCTATTTTTAGATTGGATCGTTATGTGGATGTTCAAAGTTTAATAAAATCAATTATTGAATGGAAATACGGTTAAAGCTTAAATCGTATGCTAAATATTTACTCACAAAAGCTGCTTTATCACTACGTCTTAATAAGTTGTCATAAATAAATCGTGGTACAGGATGGAATAAATCCCCAGAGCCATTTTCGTAAAATATTTTTAAATAACGTGAAGATGCACTGTATGTCCAGGATGTCACGGCAAGTGTTTTACCCATAAGCAACTCCTTTATTTTTTATATTATTTTTCACAGAATAAATCTGCTTATTTTGAACATAAGTGAAGTGCTTGCTAAAAAGTATTACAGAATTGTAACTTTTGAATATAAGTTTTTTGCGCAACCTAAACGTGCCAAAAACGACAAAACTATTATGAAGCGAAATAAAACACCACATTTAGGATGTGGTGTTTATGCTTTGCACATGAATAGTCATTCATTTAAATAAAATGATTGAAAGACTAGATTTTATAGATGACGACATTGATCTTCTTTGTCACCAGAAACACGGTTTGTGCCGCCAGTCGGTTTTACGCGGTTATCTTCACATTCTAAATTGCCATTCACGCGGTTATTTTTTACAACGATTGAGCCTGAATTATCTTTAAGTTGAATATTGCCATTTACACGGTTTGACGTGAGTTGGATGTTACGCCCATCTTCGAGTTGGATATTGCCATCAATGCGGTTGGCATGTGCATTAACCTGACTAAAGTTTCCTTTAGATTCTAAATTGCCATCAATCGTACTATTTTTAATTGCCGTATGTGAGTTGGAATGCAACATTAGGTTGCCCTTAATAGTCACATGATCAAGAACACATTGTTTATGCACTTTGACATTATCATCAATAGTTCGATTTTTAATGCTGCCATTACAGTTGAAATCAGCTAAAGCTGGCACTGAAAATGCTAGTAATGTTGAAAGTAAAAATAATTTTTTCATAGAACAGTCCTCAAAAATAAATCTCACAACTGTTACCGGTACAGATTCGATTGTAGTGTTGTAATGTTTTTACATTTTCTATTCTAGAGATGAAATATGAATAAATAAGGTAGAAAAGGGTGATGTTCTGATTAAAAAAAACCACGCAAAATATGCGTGGTTTTTTTGAGTGGTTTAATCTAAAACTTAGATTTTACCTACTAGGTCGATAGATGGGGCTAAAGTTGCATCACCTTCTTTCCATTTAGCTGGGCATACTTCACCTGGGTGAGCGTGAACGTATTGAGCTGCTTTAACTTTACGAAGAAGTTCTTGAGCATCACGGCCAATACCGCCAGCATTGATTTCGATGATTTGGATTTTACCTTCTGGATCAATTACGAAAGTACCACGGTCAGCAAGACCAGCAGATTCGATTAATACTTCGAAGTTTTTAGAAAGCGTCCAAGTTGGGTCGCCAACCATTACGTATTGGATTTTTTTGATTTCTTCTGAAGAATCGTGCCAAGCTTTGTGCGTGAAGTGAGTGTCAGTAGAAACTGCATAGATTTCAACGCCTAATTTTTGGAATTCTGCGTAGTTGTCTGCAAGGTCACCAAGCTCAGTTGGGCAAACGAAAGTGAAGTCAGCAGGGTAGAAGAATACTACAGACCATTTGCCTTTAAGATCAGCTTCAGTTACTTCAATGAATTGACCGTTGTGGTATGCATTTGCTTTAAATGGTTTAACTTCAGTATTAATTAAGCTCATCATTGTCTCCATGATTAAGGTTTGTATTTAGTTGGTAATAGAGTATCTAATTTTGTTTTATTGCTGAAATGGTATTTTTACATTACTAGCATCGGAAAAACAAATGAGTATGTAAAAAGCGTACACTTTCATTACTGCATTATTGAGTCTTTATTAAGCCTCAAAATGATGATGATTGCATGACAACCTATTTTTCAGGTTCAAATACAACCCATTTCAAGCAATTGGTGAACATACATCTATATGGGGATGCTATTTTGAAATTCAAGGGGGGATTTAAAACTTTTTAAATACGCATTCTAAATCACTGTTCTTTCGCTTAAAGGCATTACAGCGTAAAATACGCGTTTGTGTTTTGGTTAGGAAGCGTATTCTGTGCAGAGTCATTTAAATGTAGACCACCTCGTTTTGGCGCGTGATCGTCATCGTTTAAATCGACTACGAAAAGGCAAAGATGCCAATCCAAAGCAATATCAGGAATTATTTGAAAAATCTAATTTAAAAGTGTTGGAGCGTGCGCAGCGCATTCCCGATATCAAGTTGAATCAAGATTTACCTGTGACTCAATCTGCCGAACAGTTGATTACTGCAATTCAGCAACATCAGGTCATTATTGTGGCGGGTGAAACGGGTTCAGGGAAAACTACACAGTTACCACAAATTGCAATGTTGGCAGGTCGTGGTTTAACGGGGTTAATTGGTCATACTCAGCCACGACGTCTTGCTGCGCGTAGTGTATCGCAGCGTATTGCCGAAGAAGTTGGCGAAAAGTTAGGTGAGTCCATCAGCTTTAAAGTTCGTTTTAATGAACAGGGTTCGCAAGATTCAATTGTCCGTTTAATGACCGATGGTATTTTGTTAGCAGAGCTTGCCAATGATCGTTATTTAAATAAATACGACACCATTATTATAGATGAAGCGCATGAGCGTTCTTTAAATATTGACTTCATTATGGGCTATTTAAAGCAACTTTTGCCACGTCGCCCTGATTTAAAAGTCATCATCACTTCTGCAACTTTAGATGTGCAGCGTTTTAGTAACTATTTTAACGGCGCACCTATTTTTGAGGTCGAAGGTCGAAGCTATCCTGTCGAAGTACGTTATCGTCCAATTTCTGAATTAAGCATTGGTGGTAGTGATGATGATGAGTTTGATGACTTTGAAGAAAACTTGCCACGCGCAGTGGTGCAAGCGGTAGAAGAATGCTTTGCCGATGCACAGGAAAAAGGTCATCCTGAACATGCCGATATTCTAATTTTTGCCAGTACTGAACAGGAAATTCGGGAGCTGCAAGAAACCTTGCATAAGCATGGACCGCGTCATACTGAAATTTTACCGTTGTATGCGCGTTTGGCTTTGGCGGAACAACAAAAAATCTTTAATCCTTCAGGTGGTGGTCGTCGCATTATTATTGCCACCAACGTCGCTGAAACCGCACTCACTGTACCCAATATCCGCTATGTGATTGATAGCGGTTTTGCACGTATTTCACGTTATAACTATCGCTCACGGGTGCAGCGTTTACCGATTGAAGCAGTATCTCAGGCAGCAGCGAATCAGCGTAAAGGACGTTGTGGTCGTATTGCGCCAGGCGTTTGTATTCGCCTGTATTCAGAAGAAGATTTTTTAAGTCGCCCAGAGTTTACTGAACCTGAAATTAAACGCACCAACTTGGCATCGGTCATTTTACAAATGCAAAGTTTGGGCTTGGGTACGCTCGAAGATTTTGATTTTATTGAGCCGCCAGATCATCGTTTAGTCAATGATGGTCGTAAGCTGTTGATTGAACTGGGTGCGATGATTGAGAAGGGTAAAGCCCCTCTTTTAGACGGAATGAGCAGCTCTGCGACGCAAAAGGGAGACAATCATCCGAATAATTCCACTAAATCCACCGCTAATAAAGGCGAGCTTCAAGGCAGCAGCTTAACCAAAATTGGTCAGCAAATGGCAAAAATGCCGATTGATCCAAGACTGGCACGTATGATTTTAGGCGGTGCGCATTTTGGGGTGTTAAATGAAGTCCTGATTATTGTAGCGGCATTGGCGGTACAAGACCCGCGTGAACGTCCTGCAGACAAACAAATGCAAGCCGATCAAAAACATGCTTTGTTCCGTGAAGCAGATTCTGACTTTTTATTCTATTTAAAATTGTGGGAAACTTTACACGAAAACCGTGATGGCATGAGTGAAAACAAACGTCGTACTTTTGCCCGTCAGCATTTTTTAAGTTGGTTGCGTTTACGTGAATGGAAGAAAACTCATGAACAATTGGTGGATTTGGCGCGTGGCTTAAAACTGTCGTTTAATGAGAAAAAAGCCAGTTATGAAAATCTGCATCGGGCGTTATTAACAGGGTTGCTTTCTTTTATTGCCAATAAAACCGATGAGCGCAATGTATTTATGGCGGTACGCCAACAAAAAGCACGAATTTTCCCTGCATCGACTTTGCATAAAACCAATACACCGTGGGTCATGGCATTTGAGATGGTGGAAACTTCGCAAGTGTATCTACGTACTTTGGCAAAAATTGAACCCGAATGGATTTTATTGGCCGCACGTGATTTGCTGAAGCATCACTATTTTGAACCACATTGGTCTAAAAAAGCAGGCGTGGTGAATGCCTATGATCAGATTTCGCTGTTTGGTCTAATTATCGAGCCGAAACGTCCTGTCAATTACGAAAAGGTCGATCAGGAAGCCGCCCATGAAATATTCTTACGTGATGCTTTAACCACAGGCAACTTGGGCATTACCCCACCATTTTTAAAACACAACCTGCTTAAACTGGAAGAAGTGGAACGGGTTGAAGATAAATTACGTCGTCGTGATTTAGTGGTTGATGAAGAAACTATTTATCAATTTTATGCCGCCAAAGTACCTGCAGAAGTTGCAAGCCGTCGTTCCTTTGAAGATTGGCGTGCCACAGTAGAGCCGCAAAATCCACGTTATTTATTTGTGGAAGATGATGCACTTTGGCTGAATGATCGTCCGACCACGCAGCAATTTCCTGACTATTTGCGTAATGGTGAGCTGCGCTTGGCGGCCAGTTACCGTTTTGACCCCAGCCATGATGAAGATGGCGCAACCGTTAAAATTCCAGTGCAAGCGTTGGCACAGGTCGATGAAAATATCTGGTCGTGGGGTGTTCTGGGTTGGCGTGAAAATTTAATTGAAGCCTTGCTCAAGACTTTGCCTAAAGATAAGCGTCGTCATTTGGTGCCTATTCCAGACACAGCTCGAAAGTTGCTACAACGTGTTGATGCGGTAAATTTACGCGAGCACATTTTTAGCTTTTTGGCATTCCAGTTACGCGCAGAGCACATCACCGAAAAAGACTTTAGCTTTGAGCGAGTAGATGCGTATTTATTGCCGTTTATTAAAGTGTTAGATGAAAAAGGGCGGGTGATTGAGCAAGGGCGTGATTTATCTGAATTAAAAGCGCGTTGCCGTACCGAAACTCACAGTCCAGTAAAACAGTTACACGGCGAATTCCAAACCTTCCCTGAACGATTTGTATTTGAAGCCTCGCAAAAAGTCACGGGCGTAGTGGTTAAGCAATATCAGGCGTTGGTACCAAGTAAAGCTTTTGCAGAACTTTCACAAAAAGATGAATCGGGTGTGGTGATTCAAACCTTTAATGATCAGCGCGAGGCGATTCATCAGCATCGTGAAGGGGTGATTCGTTTGCTGCATGTGCAATTAGGCGATTTATCACGGCAATTGAAAAAGCAAATTGATAAACCCTTGGCTTTGGCGTATTCGCCTTTGGGTGATAAAGCTCAACTTGAGCAAATGTTGATCTATGCAACATTGCAAAGCATTATTGGTGACTTACCAGTCAACTTGGAAGAGTTTCAAAACTTGCAGCTTGAGGTAAAAAAGACTTTTCTCAGTCATGGTCAAACCACGCTGCGTATCTTTAATGAAATTTATATTGCTTGGCAAGACATCCGCCGTCAGCTCCTTATGCTAGATGAAGCCGTGTTTGCCAAAAATATGGATGATATTGAAGATCAGCTGGACTTAATGCATCTGGCAGACTTTGTGTATAGCAAGCCTGTAGAGGTGTGGAGCGAATATCCGCGCTATTTGAAAGCGTTGTTATTACGTTTAGACCGCTTACCCAACAACTTGCAAAGAGACGATGCTGCCATCGCCCAAATTGACCCTTGGATGGACAAATTGTTTAAACACAAACAAGATGCCCGACTCAAGGAATTGTACTTTATGGTGGAAGAATTACGCATATCGCTGTTCTCTCAACCCATGAAAACCAAAATGCCAATTTCTGCAACGCGGCTGCAAAAAGTATGGGAAAAGCTCGGAATCAGTTAAGATATTAGTAATTTCTAGAAGGAGTTTTACATGGGCATTCGCATTACAGGTACTGGTCTTTATCACCCAGAAGATGTTATTACCAATGAAGAGTTGGTCGAAAGTTTAAATGCTTATGTGGAACAGTATAATCAGCTCAATGCTGACAAAATTGCAGCAGGTGAGCTTGAAGAACGTCGTGGCTCAAGTGCTGACTTTATCGAAAAAGCCTCTGGGGTAAAACGCCGTTACGTGTCAGAAAAAACAGGTATTCTGGACATTAACCGTTTACGTCCAAATTTGCGTGAACGCGGGGATGATGAAATTTCGCTACAAGCAGAATGGGGTGTAATTGCTGCAAAACAAGCCATGCAAAATGCAGGCGTGACCGCAGAAGATATTGATGTGGTGATTTTGTCTTGCTCAAACTTGCAGCGTGCTTATCCTGCGGTGGCGATTGAAATTCAAACTGCGCTTGGTATTCAAGGTTATGCCTATGACATGAACGTGGCATGTTCTGCTGCGACTTTCGGCATTAAGCAAGCGCATGATGCGATTAAAGCAGGTGCGCGCCGCGTACTGTTGGTGAATGTCGAAATTACCTCAGGTCATAACGATTTCCGTTCACGTGACTGCCACTTTATTTTTGGTGATGTAGCAACCGCTTCAATTTTGGAAGACACTGAAACCAAAGCAGGTTTTGAAATTTTGGACATGAACCTGTTTACTCAGTTCTCGAATAATATCCGTAATAATTTCGGTTTTTTAAACTTAAGTGAAAATGCAGATATTGACGATAAACGCTTCCATCAAGATGGTCGCAAAGTCTTTAAAGAAGTTTGCCCCTTAGTTGCCAAAATGATTACTGCGCAATTAGAAAAGAATCAGATTGCGCCAACCGAGGTGAAGCGTTTCTGGTTGCACCAAGCCAATGCCAGCATGAACGAACTGATTTTAAAATTGGTGGTGGGTAAAGAAGCGGCACAACCTGGTCTAGTACCTATTATTTTAGATGAGTTTGCCAATACCTCTTCAGCAGGGGTAATTATTGCCTTACACCGTACTGCACACGAAGTCGATAACGGTGAATATGGTGTACTGTGTTCATTTGGTGCGGGTTACTCTGTCGGTGCGATTTTGGTACAAAAACGCGACGCTGCATAAGGTTTACTCACTTTATAAGATCAATCCAAGTTTAAGATTAGTATTGAACGTTCCTTCTCCTTCGGGAGAAGGTGTGGTCGAGAGAGTACTCATCACTCGCAATATCCTCATACAGAATAAAAACATCGAAAAACTTTATGAAAAATAATGCTTAGGTTAAGATGGAGCATCTTTTAATAGACCTATTTTGAAAACCTATGCAACCATTTGTTCTATATAACTCAGAGCAACGAAAAAAAGTTGAATTTGTTCCGCGTAAAGAAGGACATATCGACATGTATGTCTGTGGTATGACGGTTTATGATTACTGTCATATCGGACACGCGCGGGTTATGGTTGCATTTGACTACATCATTCGCTTTTTACGTAGTCAGGGTTGGAAGGTGAAATATGTACGCAACATCACCGATATTGACGACAAAATTATTAAACGTGCCAATGAAAATGGTGAGAGTATTCAGGCTTTAACGGATCGTTTTATTCAAGCCATGAATGAAGACGCAGCAAACTTAGGCTGTGCAGAGCCTGATGCAGCACCACGTGCCACTGAATATATTGACCAAATGCAAAGCATGATTGGCAATTTAGTCAATAAAGGCACGGCTTACCCTGCAAGCAATGGCGATGTTTATTTTCAGGTCGAAAAATTTGACAAATATGGCCGTCTTTCAGGTCGTAAACTGGAAGATATGCAAGCGGGTGCATCTGAACGTGTAGATGTTGAAGTCGATAAAAAGCATCCATTTGACTTTGTTTTGTGGAAACATGCTAAAGAAAATGAACCGTCTTGGGCTTCTCCGTGGGGCAATGGACGTCCAGGTTGGCACATTGAGTGTTCTGCAATGTCGACCTGCTGCTTAGGCAACCATTTCGATATTCATGGCGGTGGTTCAGACTTAATGTTCCCACACCATGAAAATGAAATTGCCCAGTCTGAAGCATCGACAGGTGAGCAGTATGTAAACTACTGGATGCACGTCGGTTTTATTAATGTCGATGGCGAAAAAATGTCAAAGTCATTGGGTAACTTCTTTACTATCCGTGATGTGATGGAAAAGTTCCATCCTGAAGTGATCCGTTACTTTATTGTGTCTTCACATTATCGTAGCCCTGTAAACTTCTCCGATGTTGCCTTGAAAGAAGCGAAAACTGCTTTATCACGTTTCTACCACTCATTTAAAGCCTATCAACAAGCTTATGGTACGCAAACTGTTGAGCAGTTAGATGAGGCTTTGGTAGAGCGCTTTAATGCTGCAATGCGTGATGACTTTAACACTGCAGAAGCGATCGCAGTTCTGTTTGAAGTCAATAAAGAGCTGAACCGTGCGGTAAAAGAGCAGCAGGCAGAGCAGGCGGCTGTGTATTATTCAACCTTGCGTCATTTGACCAATATTTTAGGTTTGCTACAGCATGATGTAGATGAATTCCTGAAGTCTGATATTGGTCAGGATGCTTT
This sequence comes from Acinetobacter seohaensis, assembly GCF_056431365.1. Classification (NCBI taxonomy): domain Bacteria; kingdom Pseudomonadati; phylum Pseudomonadota; class Gammaproteobacteria; order Moraxellales; family Moraxellaceae; genus Acinetobacter; species Acinetobacter seohaensis. The sequence continues at coordinate 260,548 of NZ_JBWKMK010000029.1, read as the reverse complement.
AGGTTTGTCTGAACAAGCCATTGCAGACTTAATTCAGCAGCGTCAGGATGCCAAAAAAGCCAAAGACTTCGCCCGTGCCGATGAAATTCGTCAATCTTTACTCGATCAAGGTGTAGTCTTGGAAGATACCCGTCAAGGTACAGTATGGCGTCGTGCTGATTAATTGAGCACTTGGGAGCATAGAGAGTTGACAGTTGTATGAAATTCTCTATAATTCACTTCCATATTGCGGGAATAGCTCAGTTGGTAGAGCACAACCTTGCCAAGGTTGGGGTCGCGAGTTCGAGTCTCGTTTCCCGCTCCAAAATTTTAAAAAACGCTTATCGAAAGATAAGCGTTTTTTTATGGCTGTTTGTTACAGCTTGCTTGCAGTCAGCTTTATAGATGGGTTTGATCCATAATTTTTAGAGCATTTTCGTTGAAATATGCTTCTGAGCTAGTTCTATCTTTAGCTTTATCTGCAACTTTGAATCAATAAAATAAATAGCCTAAGCTCAAATATGATTGTTTTTCATTTGAAACTCGAGTCAAAAAGCGAGTTAATTAAAACAGCATACAAAAATGCGTTAAAACAAAAAACACACGCAGAATCAAAGTGTAGAATTGCATAGATATGCTAAAATTGCGAAAATTAAATGTGCTTCAATAAATCACTTTTATTGAGGTGTAGAAAATACTCAATTTAAGTTGAACGTTGAATGCCAAACATGTCAAATACCATTGATTTCCAATCTGTAGCCTTAGACACTTTAAGAATAGAAGAACAAGCATTACAAGTCTTGGCGACGCAAATTGATCAGCGTTTTAGCCGTGCCTGCGAAATCATGTTGCATTGCAAAGGGCGTGTTGTGGTCACAGGTATGGGAAAATCAGGTCATATTGGTCGTAAAATGGCTGCGACGTTTGCCTCTACAGGCACGCCGTCTTTCTTTATGCACCCGGGTGAAGCAGGGCATGGTGATTTGGGAATGTTGGTACGGGGTGATGTTTTAATTGCCATTTCCAACTCCGGCAAAAGTGATGAAATTATGATGTTGATGCCACTCATCAAACATCTGGAAGTTCCTCTAATCACAATTAGCGGTGATGATCGCGGGCCGATGCCACAAAATGCTGATGTCGCTTTAACATTAGGCAATATTCAGGAAGCTTGTCCACTTGGTTTAGCACCAACCTCAAGTACGACTGCAACCTTGGCATTAGGTGATGCATTGGCTGTAGCGTTACTTGATGCACGTGGTTTTACTGCCGATGATTTTGCTCGTTCACATCCTGCAGGCGCTTTGGGTAAGCGCCTGTTATTGCATGTGAAACATTTGATGCATACCGGTACAGAATTACCTAAAGTTGCACCAGATACACCAATGAACAAAGTGTTATACGAAATTTCAAACAAACGTCTAGGTTTAACCACAATTGTCGATGAAAATGACGTCTTGTTAGGCATTTTCACCGATGGTGATTTACGACGTTTAATTGATAAACAACAGGGCTTTGATGTGAATTTACAAGTTGGGCAAGTGATGACTCAACATCCTGCAACGATTTCACAAGAAGCACGTGCAGTTGAAGCTTTAGAACAATTACGTGACCGTAAAATCAATCAGTTTGTGGTGGTGGATGATGCCAATAAAGTCATTGGTGTGATCAGTATGCATGACTTGATTCAAGCAGGGGTAAACTAAACAATGGCATCTTATATTTTATTAGAGCAAGCGCGTCATATTGAAGCTTTGGTTTTAGATGTCGATGGAATTCTAAGTGATGGTTTTGTCACCTTAACCAACAGCGGTGATGAAATTAAATCATTCGATATTCGTGATGGTTTAGGTATGAAACTGGTGCAACAAGCAGGTGTTAAAGTCATTATCATCACGGGTCGTAAAAGTAATATTGTCGAAAAACGCATGTCCGATTTAGGTGTAGATTTGGTCTACCAAGGACGTGAAGATAAAGGCACTGCATTGCAGGAAGCCTGTGCCAAGTTAGGTTTATCACCTGCAGATTGTCTCTATATGGGCGATGACTGGCCTGATCTTTCAGCGTTTTCGATTGCAGGGATGAAAGTCACAGTGCCAAATGGACATATTGAAGTGCGTCGTCGTGCCGATTTAGTCACACAGGCCATGGGTGGGCGCGGTGCGGTACGTGAAATCTGCGATATGATTTTAACCGCCAAAGGTGTGTACCAAAGCTTACTTGAAAAATATCTCAGCATCCCTCATTAATTAAGTCATACATTCAAAGGTTTGAGTTACAGCCCCACTTATGGATACTAAAGTTTTATACGTTACTGCGATTGCAATTGCAGCTGTAAGTGGTGGTTATTACTATTACAGCGGTAAAGGCAAAAAACTGGAAACTGACGCTGCTCGCTCTATGACTTATAGTGCAGAGCAAATTCATCTGACCCAAACAGATGAGCAGGGCAATTTATATGTGCGTGCGCAAATTGACCGTTTAGAGCAAGACATGCAGCAAAAAACCTCTAAGCTGGAAAATTTGAATGCCTCTATGTATAAAGCGGGCGCGGTGGATGCCACTTTTTTTGCTAAACAGGCACAAGGTTTTAATGACAATGAAAAGGTTGTGTTGTCAGATCAAGTGCTAGCAACCAAGTTACTCGCTCAAGGCAAACTGACGCTTGAAACAGTCGAGTTGAATGTGTTTCCTAAAACACGTGAAATCAGTACCGAAAAACAAGTGACTGTACAATCTCCACAGGCTGATTTTATCAGTCAGGGCTTAAAAGCCAATTTAAATGACGGGCAATACGAATTTTTTAATATTCGAGGAAAGTATGAACCATAAATCTAAGCTTACAGCTCCTAAAGCGTTGATAAAACAAGCAGCACTTGTGGGCTTGGCGGTGCTTTCATCGGCAGGTGCATGGGCAATTCCGTCAGACCGCAGTCAGCCTATTACTTTATTGGCAGACCGTGCGACCTTTAGTGAACGTACTGGCGTCACCACTTATACAGGCAATGTGGTGATTGAACAGGGCACCATGAAACTGCAGGCAGATTCGATTGTTGCTAATCTGAACAGCAAAAAAGAAATTAGTGTCATTACGGCAACGGGCAGACCTGCGCAATTCCAGCAAAAGACTGATCCAGCCAAAGGGCTTGCCAAAGGTCAGGCGCAAAAGATTGTTTACAATGCTGAAACAGGCATTATCACCTTAACGGGTGGCGCACTTTTAGAGCAAGATGGAGCCAGTATTCGTGGTAATACCTTGCGTTATAGTATGAACAAAGGCGATGTTGAAGCGATTGGTACACCGAACAAAACTGGTTCTGAAGCGGGTCGTGTAAAAATTGTGATTCCACCATCAAGTTCAAAATCATTCCCGGGAGCGCGTGATTAATGGATCAAACGAGCGCAGCACAGGACAGCGTCCAGCACGGTCAGCAGACTTTGTGTATTAAGCATTTAGCCAAAAACTATAATAAGCGCTGGGTGGTTAAAGACGTTTCATTTGAAATGAAAAGTGGTGAAATTGTCGGGTTACTTGGGCCGAACGGTGCGGGTAAAACCACCAGTTTCTACATGGTTGTGGGTTTGGTGCGTATGGATAAAGGCGAAATCCATTTAGATCAACTGGATTTATCTGACCTTGCCATGCATGAACGTGCGCGTAAGGGGATTGGTTATTTACCGCAAGAAGCCTCTATTTTCAGAAAGCTGACCATCGCTGAAAATATTATGGCTATTTTAGAAACCCGCAAAGATTTAAATAAACAGCAACGTCAGCAGCGTTTATCAGAATTGCTGGCAGATTTTAAAATCACGCATATTAAAGATTCATTAGGGATGAGTGTGTCGGGTGGCGAACGCCGTCGTGCAGAAATTGCCCGTGCTTTGGCAGCAGACCCTAAATTTATGTTGTTAGATGAGCCTTTTGCAGGGGTCGATCCTATTTCTGTCGGTGATATTAAAGATATCATTCGTACCTTAAAAGATCGTGACATTGGCGTATTAATTACCGACCATAACGTCCGTGATACTTTAGCCATTTGTGAACGTGCTTATATTGTTAGCGAAGGTTCAGTCATTGCAGAGGGTACACCGCAAGAAATTCTGGAAAATGAAATTGTGCGTGAAGTTTATTTGGGTGAAGACTTTTTTGTTTAAAGCTTGAATGTTCTAACCGTTATTGGTTTTCGTATGCTTACTGCATAAGTTGTAGAACAGAAAGTCGTGTAAACATTATTTAACCTTCTATACCTTTGAGGATAGAAGGTTTTTTCATGGTGGTTATCAGTCCAAATAAGCTATAACTCTAAATACGTTAGAGCGCTAAACACGTTATAATTATCAAGTTTTTATTTAACTGGTTGATTGATCTGGAGTGTTATGCCATTTACCATTGCTGCGCCCATCACTTTTGAAGAAGAAATTAAAAAAAGTCGATTTCAGGCAATTGCTGTGCCTGTAGATAATGAGCAAGCGGTAAAAACTTTTTTGGAACAGCAGCGTGATTCATCTACCACACATCAATGTTGGGCATGGAAAATCGGGCATCAATTACGTTTTAATGATGATGGCGAACCTTCAGGTACGGCAGGACGTCCTATTTTAGCCACGATTGAAGGCAATGAGTTGACTAATGTTTTGGTGTTGGTGAATCGTTGGTACGGCGGCATTAAATTGGGCACAGGCGGCTTGGTACGTGCCTATGGGGGATGTGCAGGGCAATGTTTGGCTCTAGCAGAAAAAATAGAACTGATTGAAAAAAAGACCGTGCAATTTTCCTGTCATTTTAATGAGTGGGCAATTTTACAATACGAGCTAAATAGTCAGCAGATTGAGTACAGCGAAGACTACACCGCCGAAGGCGTGTTGGTAAAGGCATTCATGCAAGTCGATCAAATAGACCCTTTAAAACTAAAATTACAAGATATTAGCCGTGGGCGTGAACAACTCAAAATCCTTGAGGATGATCAAGATGACTGAAGCAAATTCACCTGATCCATTATCGAAGTACCGTGAGCAGCATAAACACCGTTTAAACTACATGCCGTGGTTATATTGGTCATTAAAACCTAAACATCGTGCTTGGGCAGAAGCTTGGCAGCAGGAATATCAAGCTTATTTAATGGCAATGGAAACGGTAGAGATTGGCAAAAACTGTTTTATTTCACCATTGGCACATATTTTTGCAGAACCAGGACGTAAAATCAGTATTGGCGATAATACCTTTATTGCAGCCGATTGTACTTTGCATGGCCCTTTAGAAATTGGCAATGAAGTCGCGATTAATCACCACTGTATTTTAGATGGTGGCAGAGTTGGAATTAAGCTTCATGATCAGGTGCGTATCGCAGCATATTGTCATTTATATGCATTTGATCATGGCATGGCTTTGGATCAGCCCATTTATCAGCAAGCGGTGCGTTCACAGGGCATTGAAGTTGGTAAGGATGTTTGGTTAGGTGCGCATGTTGGTGTTAAAGATGGGGTGAAGATTGCGGCACATGCAGTCGTTGGTATGAATAGCATGGTCACCAAAGATGTTCAGGAGCGGGAAATTGTGGTAGGAAACCCTGCCAAATTGATTCGTTATCGTGAGTAAATACGATGCAGCAAGGCTAAATCTTTAAACTTCATTACATTTTTTCATGTCCCTGCAACACGAGTTGTGTTAAGTTAAAAATAACAACTAAAAAATAGCCTGCAAAAGGCAGTAAGAGAGGCAATAATGAAACGTGTAATTGCTTGTATTGATTCTTCGCCTTGTATTAATGCGCTTGCTGAAGCTGCTGCGTGGATTGCAACACAAACTCAACGTGAATTGGTGTTATTACAAGTTTTGGATTATTACCCCGCCAGTTATCATTTGGGGGAAATTAGTGGCGTGATTGGTTTTGAAAGTAATGCCATGTTACTCAAAGAATTAGCCGAATTAGAACAAAAACAAAGTGAATTAGCACTCGATTATAGCAACAATTTATTGCAGCACATTTCCAGTATGATTCAGGAAAAGTTCGGCATTGTACCTACCCACATTCAAGAAAAAGGCGACTTTTTAGAACAAAGTTTTAGTGTGCTGAACGAAGAAGATATTGTGGTGATTGGACGTGTGGGCGAGAAATCTGCTGAACGCAATAAGGCATTAGGCAGTAATGTCGAAAACTTTATTCGTGGTGCAAATTGTACTGTGATGACTGTCGGAGAGCATTTTAAAGCACCAAACCGTTTTATTTTTGCTTATGAATATTCCCCAACTTGTATCAAAATGATGAAGCGAATTGCACAAAGTGATTTGCTTAAATTATTGCAATGTCATTTGCTCTATGTCGGTGATCACCCAGAAGTTTTAAATGAACCTGCAGATTTTTTAACTTCAGCGGGTTTAGATGTGGTGGTGGAATATCGTTATGGCGATGTGGCTGAAAATATCTTAGATTATCAACGTGAACATGGTATTCAGTTGATTGTACTGGGGGCATTTAGTCACAGTAAAATTCACCAATTTTTCTTGGGAAGCATTACCACCAATATTTTCCGTAACTCAACTGTTCCTTTGTTGGTGGCAAAGTAAAAATCGTAAATGATTCAAAAAAGATCATTTTAAAAGATTGTTTAGTTGAACTGATGTAAATGCTTGCTGACTGTCCATGGTTATCCGCATAATTTGTGGATAACTGTATGGACAGTATATGTAACATTATAATATATAATGTAAAATTACTTTAGGTTGTTTTTTAACCTTGTGTGGACTTTACTTTACAATCGCTAAAGCAAAGCCATCATGTCCTTTGCTGCCTACAGTTTGTAATGCTGTGCACGATAAAATTCGCGAATGATTTTGCATGGCTTTGAACATGTCACGAATCCCTTCAATGCTTGGTTTGTGATTGTCAGGATTTAAAATTTCCCCTGCACGAATTACATTGTCTAAAAAGATAATTGTACCTGAGCGTGAAAGTTTAAGACTCAGTTCCAAATATTCAGGATAGCTTTGTTTGTCGGCATCAATAAAAATAAAATCAAAAGCTTCAGTATCTTCTGGCAGAGCTTTTAGAATTTCTGCAGCACGACCAACTTTTAATTCAACCTTTTGTTTTAATTGAGCGCGGTCAATATTTTCTTGTCCCAAAGCTGCATGGGTATCACGTCCTTCAATCGTGAGTATATAACCATCTTCAGGCAGCGCACGTGCTAGCCACATTGTGCTATAAGCTGCGAATGTGCCCAATTCCAACACACGTTTGCATTGATTCATTTGAATGAGCATTTGTAGCAACATGCCCTGATTTGCCGCAACTGCAAGGTGATCTGGAAAACCTTTGGCATCGGTATTTTCTAAAGTTTGCGTCAAAATTGGGTCTTCGGGAATTAAATGTGATTCGATATAGTGATCGATATCCGTCCACATTTGTTGCATAGCGTGCTCACCTTTGTTGCGATGTGTGCATTGTAAACTTTTCTGCTCAGAGTGCAATTTATTCGCGGAATGGAGCAGGTGATAATCTATTTCGCAATAAAAAAAGAGGTCAATTTGACCTCTTTAGGATTTAATTCTAAACAACACTGAATTAGAAATTACACATAGATGAATGGCGGCTTAAATCTGGCCCCCAAGTTCGATAACCTTGTGTATCAATATGAATTTGTCCTGAAGCGTATAAGCCTAAGCCCATGTTTAAACTTTGACCATATTGCTGCCAGAACTGACACAGTCTGTATTTGGTACTTTCAATATAGGCATAGTCTTCGGCATTCGGGAATTGTGGCCCAATTCTAAAATCAATGGCTGAGTTAAATAAGTGACGCGATGAGTTCGCACCACCTGCACATTGATTCAGTGGTAAATCTCGATAGACAGAAGTGACTTCAAAATCAGTTAAGACTTTAGAGGCGACCAAATATTTAAATACACGCAAGGTAGGCACCTGATTTTGCCACAATTCACGACTTGGAATCATAAATTGCGAACGTCCACAGCGTTGCCAGTCACGTGCGGTACGCATTAATTCAAAACTTGGAATAATATTGCCAACACCGTTGTGTTCCAAGAAGCGTTCATATTCACGAACTTGGCGTAAATTGTCACTCACTGCCACCCATGCATTATACGAATAAGGCACAATTTTAGGTGCTACCTGACGCTCATAGGTGATTTTTTCTTGAGGAATGAAAATTCGTTTTCCATCGGGCGTGGTGATCGTTGTTGTTCTGTTTGGGGTTGAACTACAAGCAACCAAGATAACGGGAACAATGCTGAACGAAAACAGCGCCTTGAAAAATTTCTTCATTAGGCAAATCAGATATTTATTTAAAGTGGCAGTATTCTAATCGAAAATGCTGGTTAAAATTTGAAAATATTGCAATCAAATGTGTGTTTTAGGTATAAAAAAAGATCAGCACAGGGCTGATCTTTTTCACAACAAGACGAACTTACTTTTCTAAGTATTGTAATTTGTCTGGTTTGCCATTCCATTCTTCACGATCAGCAGGTTGATCGCCAATTTGTGTAATGTTTGGCCAAGTCTGTGAAAGTTCAGCATTTAGCTCGATAAACACTTCCTGACCTTCTGGTAATTCATCTTCAGAGAAAATAGCGTTGGCAGGACACTCTGGTTCACATAATGCACAGTCGATACATTCGTCTGGATTAATGACAAGGAAGTTCGGACCCTCGTAGAAGCAGTCTACAGGACAAACTTCAACGCAGTCTTGATATTTACATTTAATACAGTTTTCAGTGACAACAAATGTCATGGCGACAGCTACCTAAAAATATGGTTCTAATTCAGAATAGTCTATTTTAGGCAAAAATCACTACAACTAACAATCGCTTTTACTGATATTTGATATAGACAGTGCTGCTAAATTTGATAAAAGGGGGATAAAACCATCAAAAAAACTTATAAATGACAAAGACTCTCAATTGAGAGTCTTTGTTTAGCTCAAATATTTTAGAAATAACAGCGGCTAAGCGTTCAATTGTTCCTTTAAAGCATACAATTGTTCCAGCGCTTGTCGTGGCGTTAAATTATCGACATCTATACTGCGTAATAAATCTAAAGCAGGTGATGGTTTTTCTACCTCTATTACACGTTCAATCACTTCTGGTTCAGCTGAGCTTGTTGCTGGTGCAAATAGGTCATCTTGAACGGCTAAATTGACATTTTTGTGCTGCTGTTTTTCTAAAATTCTTAAACGGTTTTGCGCTTCTTTAATCACATTGGCTGGAATGCCTGCCAATTTTGCCACTTGCAAACCGTGACTTTGGCTTGCAGGACCTTGTTGAACTTTGTGCAAGAGAATCAGGTTGCCATTCATTTCTTTGGCGGTTACGTGGTAGTTATCCACCCCAGATTCTTTGCTTAATTCGGTCAATTCAAAATAATGCGTTGCAAATAGGCATAAACATTTGATGCGTTTGCTTAAATCCAACACACATGCCCATGCCAAAGATAAGCCATCGTAGGTACTGGTTCCGCGACCAACTTCATCCATCAGCACCAAAGACTGTGAGGTTGCATGGTGTAAAATTTGTGAAGTCTCAGTCATTTCGACCATAAAGGTCGATTTACCTGTCGATAAATCATCGGCAGAACCAATACGGGTAAACACGCGATCAATAGGACCTAATACGGCTGTTTGGGCAGGCACATAACTACCACAATAGCCAAGTAGGGCAATGAGTGCGGTTTGACGCATATACGTTGATTTACCGCCCATATTCGGGCCAGTAATAATTGCCAAACGATGATTGTAGTCGAGTAAAGTATCATTCGGTGTAAAGGCGGTTTTACTCAAGGCCTCAACAACAGGATGACGTCCTGCAGTAATTTTAATTCCAATTTCAGGGCTATATTCAGGGCGTGCCCAATTGCGTAAACGTGCTTGATGGGCAAAGTTTGCCAATAGATCAATTTGTGCAATCGCGCTGCTCATCATTTGTAATTGAGCAATGTCTTGGCGTAATTCATCCAATAGCATTTCAAATAGCATCTTTTCACGGGCTAAAGCACGGGACTCGCTAGACAGGACTTTATCTTCAAAACTTTTTAGCTCTGGGGTGATGTAGCGTTCTGCATTTTTTAAAGTTTGACGACGGATATAGTGTTCAGGTGCTTGCTCGGCTTGGGCGCGAGTGAGTTCAATGTAGTAACCACTGACACGGTTGTAGCCAATTTTTAACGTTGGGATACCGCTTTCTTGGCGCTCTTTGACTTCTAAATCAATCAGGAATTGCCCCGCATGATCACGGATTTTGCGTAGTTCATCGAGTTCACTGTCAAAACCCTCTGCAATGACATTGCCATCACGCAATAGTACAGGTGGGTTTTCTACAATTGCCTGCATCAGCCGTTGATGCAGTCCATGAAAATCGCCCAGTTCTTCATTCAGGTTTTGAATGAGTGCGGATTGTTGTGCAGAAACAATGGGCTGTAAGGCATGACGCAAATAGGGAATTTGCGCACAGGCCTGACGTAGTTGTACCAAATCACGTGGGCGTGCGCTACCGAGTGCGACACGACTCAGCACACGTTCAATATCACTAATTTCTTTCAGTACCAAACGCACAGGCGACTCATGGTAACCTTGTATTAAGGCTTGAATTGCATCCAGTCTTGCATCTAATAATGCCGTGTCACGCAAAGGTTGCATCAAGGTACGACTCAGTAAACGGCTACCCATGGCAGTTTGGCAATCGTTAATCAGTTGGAATAAAGAAGTGCCGTGTTCAAATAATGGTTCAACCAATTCCAAATTACGTCGGGTCACAGGATCAAGCGCAATAAAATCGCTGCTTTGTTCTAATTGAATACTGCGAATATGTGGTAAAGCCGTTTTTTGGGTTTCTTTGGCGTAGTGTATTAACGCTGCCGCTGCTGCTTTGGCTAAGGGCAAATGATCAATACCAAAACCTGAAAGTGACGATACAGCAAATTGATCACAAAGCGTTTTTTGTGCATTGTTCAGGTTGAAATCGACATTTGGGCGTTTGGTCACAGGGCAGTCAAGCTGCTTTTTAACCTGTTCAATAATATTCGGATCGACAATATCTTCATCGACCACAATTTCGCTTGGCATTAAACGAGAAAGTTCAATCGCGAGTTGTTCAGGCAAATAATCCATTTGCTGAACTTTAAAAATCCCTGCACTTAAATCCAGCAATGCGATACCAATTTGGTTTTGCTGTAAGCATAAAGAGACCAAGTTGGAAGATTGATGACTGTTGAGCAAGGCATCATCAGTGAGCGTGCCTGGGGTGATAATCCGTACTACTCCACGCTCTACAGGACCTTTGCCTGTCACCTCGCCAATTTGCTCACAAATTACCACGGTTTCGCCTTTTTTGACCAAGCGAGCGAGATAACCTTCAGCAGCATGATATGGCACGCCCGCCATTGGAATAGGTTTGCCACTAGTTTTACCACGGTGGGTGAGGGTAATGCCTAAAAGTTTGGCAGCTTTGTGTGCATCATCAAAAAATAATTCGTAGAAATCGCCCATGCGATAGAACATTAAAGAATGTGGATGTTCCATCTTCACCCGTAAGTATTGCTGCATCATTGGAGTGTGGGAAGATAGATCAGCCATGATTTCTGTCATGTTCATGCGGTTAGGGTCCTTAACAGTAAGTGCAAGTTGTACTTTTAATTCATTGAATCTGAATATTTAAATGTTTGATTCAGTCATAGCAATGAGTCAATTTATGCACAATAATTAAAATTATCGTCTGTGATCATCTTACTTTACTGTTGAGCAGAATGATGAAACGGAATGTTATGTTAGCAAAATCACAGCAAACAAAAAATGTGTTCAAGTGAAAAGTTTCTGAGGGAATGCCTAAATATCTAGCAATGACAAAATATTAAAAAATGTTGAGGATTTACTTAGATCAACACTGCATGTTGATCGACATTTAGCCTGTAGCCAGTGTTGTTGTAAAGACCTAAGTATGTCAGAATAAATTGTATATCATTTAAACAAATTATAAATAGTGAAAGTATAAAAGCCTTTAGTGGGAGGGGCTGTATAGAAGTTCAATTTGGTTAATAATTATGCTTTGGTCTTGTATGCAAAATCAGATTTTTAAGCAATATTATATAAAAAATGAAAGTGAAATATTGTTTGCATACTTTGCAGTTAAATCATTGTATCCATTCAATCACCGAATATAGAGTGCTAAATGAAATGCACGGCTTCAAATCAGACTAGATACATTGAACAGATCATCCACCTTTGCATACAGTTGCCAACTTGCAAGGGTTCATCACAAAAGGATTTGCGCAGGGGAGAAATATGAGTATTCGTAATAACCGACGAGATTTTCTTAAAATGGCAGCGGGCGTAGGGTTGTTGACCACAACAGGCTTGCAACTCAGCCATAAAACACAAGCTGCTGACGAAACCAGTACTGCAACTATTGTTGTCGTGGGTGCAGGTCTTGCAGGATTAGCTGCCGTTAATCGCTTAAAAAAACAATTACCCAATGCAAAAATTATTTTAATTGATCGCAATATAACACACCGTTATCAACCGGGTTATACCTTGCTTGCAACGGGCGTTTGGAAATCGGCCGATAAAGTATTAGATGATAATACGAGCCTAGTACCAAAAGGTGTAAATTGGATTCAATCGAATGTGAAAGCATTTGAACCTGACCAAAACCGTGTCATTACAGATGATGGTGAAAGTATTGGCTATGACTTTTTAATTGTCGCAACAGGTTTACGTTTGGGCTATGACCAAATTGAAGGCTTGTCTATGGATGATTTAGGGAAAAATGGGGTAGGCAGTGTCTACGCAAGTCCTGAGATTGCACTTGCGACATGGAATCAAATTGACGAATTCCGTAAAAAGGGTGGTCGTGCTGTTATGACTTTGGCGCATACCGATATGAAATGTGCGGGTGCACCTTTAAAAATGACCTTCATGTTGCATGATCGTTTACTTGAAGCGGGTACGTTGACCAAGAGTAAAATTGACTTCTTTAGTCCAAGTGACAAAATTTTCAGTGTACCTAGAGTAAACGAAAACGTACTAAATCGTTGGAAAGCCTTTGATCATCCTGTGAATGTAAATTTCCACCGTAAATTAACCCGTATTGATGTTGCCAAAAAAGTTGCAACGTTTGTAGATGCGCAAGGTGGTCAATATACAGAACAATACGACTTTATACATGTCGTGCCGCCAATGATGGGGGTAGATAGTGTGTTGAATAGTCCGTTAGCAAATTCGGCGGGTTGGCTAGAAGTAGATAAATATAGCTTACAGCATATTCGTTATCCAAACGTTTTTGGATTAGGAGATATCAATGGCACTGCAAAAGGTAAAACAGCTGCGACGGTAAAATTATCTGCACCAGTCGTGGTTCAAAACTTAATTGATGTCATGAAAGGGCAAGCACCAAGTCAGAAATTTAATGGTTATACATCGTGTCCACTTTTAGTAGAAGAAGGTAAGGCAATGTTGGTTGAGTTTGATTATGAAAATAATTTAACCCCAACAGTTCCTTTCGTTGATCCACTGAAAGAAAGTTACTTTGCTTGGTTTTTAGAGGAAATGATGCTGAAACCTGCCTATATGGCAGTGGCTAAGGGTCGTGTCTAAATTAGATTTAAGAACAGGAAGTTATAGTAATGATCTACCAAATGTTGATGATGATGTGGGAAGCCATTTTGGCAAACAAGTTATTGGTTGTGCTTTTACTGGCGGTACTGATTGCACCGTGGCTTTTTTGGCTAATTAACAGTCGCCAAACAGCATTCAACCATCGTATGAGTTTAATTCTAGCAGGCATTGTAGCAATTCTTGGCTTTTTCTTATTGCCGTTATTTTTCTCAGCGACATTGTCTGATCTTAGTTACTGGGTCGATTGGGCATTTCATATTGCTATGGTCATTGCGCTATTGGTCTATAGCTATGTGGTATTATTGCCATTGACTGCAAAACGTAAAGCCGTTTAATAAAGTCTAATTCTATAAACCTTCATTCAAATTTTATATCGTTGATGTAGGATTTGAATGAAGGTTTTTTATTGTAGTGTGATTGAGAAAAACTGTGTTAGACCTTAGCTGCGTTTATTCAGAAAATTATTAGCTTCACTGTACACGTCTTTTTTCAATCAGTTTACCCATCAATAAGCCCAATTCAAAAAGTAACCACATCGGAATTGCTAACATAATCATTGATAATGCATCAGGTGGGGTAACAAACATGGCAATAAAAAAACAGCCGACAATAATAAATTTTCGTTTTGCAACCAGTTGTTCTGTGCTTACAATGCCAATCAAAATTAAAATTAAAGTCAAAATTGGAATTTCGAAGGTCATGCCAAAGACTAAAAATAGCTTTAAACAAAAACTTAAATAGCTATTGATGTCCGTCATAGGCGCGACTGAATCTGGTGAAACGCTAATAAAAAAATGCAAAATCGAAGGTAATGCAATGAAGTACGCAAAGGCAATACCTGTATAAAACATGAAAATGCTACCTAAGAGTAGTGGGACAGCAAGCGATTTTTCTTTTTCATACAAAGCAGGTTTAATAAATGCCCACAATTGGTAAATAATGAAAGGCATAGAAAGCATTAAGGCAACAAAAAAATTAAGCTTAAATGGTGCCATAAATGTGGCTGTGACATCAGTTGCAATCATTGAAGAACTAACAGGCAACTGTGCACGCAAAGGAGCAGAAAGTAGTTGATAGCTTTCATTGGCAAAGGGCAGTAAGCAAAAGAACAGCAGCAGCAGTATTGCAATAATTTTAATCAGATGCCGACGTAGAATAATAAGATGCTGTGTGATCGGCATTTCTTCTAGTGTATAGGGAATATCGGAATCCTTTGGAGGCGTGTTAGACATAGTTATGACACCTCGGATGTATTTTGCAAAGTTTGTGCAGTGGGATGATGGTGCTGAGTAAATGTTAAATTCGGTTTTTTGAGAAACACTAAAGTGTGAGGTTGCTGAATGTGTAGTTGGTATTGCACAGTTTTAGGCAGTACTTCCTCAGCCTTCAAAGCTTGGGCATCTTGTTCATTGGCAAAAATTTTGTCTTCTTGTAATTGTTGCATTTGAAGTTGCATCTGTTGCTCAAGCTCATGAATACGATTCATTTCACTTTGCATTTCTTGACGCAATTCAGACAGCTTGAGTTCACGGTCTATGTCATTTTGCACATTGCTAATCATACGCTTAATTTGACCATACCATTTACCCGCAAAACGAGCTGCTTCAGGTAATTTTTCAGGACCAAGAACTAGCAGGGCAATAATGCCAAACACTAGAAGTTCTGTCATGCCAACATTGAGCATTCCATCGCTCCATTAACTTAGTGTTTATTAGAGGTATCAGTATTTTGCTGATCTTGTGAATCTAGTGTCTTTGGCTGGTTAGCTTGATGTGTAGATTCATCATCTTGAACCGATTTTTTGAAATCTTTAATAGCACCACCTACATCTTTACCTAAATTTTTAAGTTTAGATGTGCCAAATAAAAGAATGACCACGATTGCGAAAATCAGTACATGCCATATGGATAATCCTGCCATATTCATGCTCCTATAATTTAGTTTTTTTATTGCGAATCTTGAATCTATAAGTATAGGTGATTCGCATTAGGGTTTGAAGGAAATTTAAGCTTTGCTTTAGTCTTAATTGAATACTTTAGGCTATAAAATATCAAAAGTTTCATTGCTTTGGACCATGTTTTGACACAGTCCAAAGGCTAATAGTTAAGATGTTAAGCCAAGCTTTCTAACACAAATTGTGGCGATTTAATAAATAATCGAATCAACGCTTGAGCAGAGCTCGACGGTTGACGCACACCACGTTCCCAGCTTTCCAACGTTCGGGCAGAGATACACAATTTTGCCGCAAGTTCAGTTTGTGAAATATTCATTGTTTGCCGAACTTTAACAATTTGTTGGGCTAAATCTAAACAGGAGTTTTGATCTAAATCGTGATTTACATGGTTATGACTAAGTTGAAGCAGATGCATATTAATCTCCTCCTAAAGGTCGAATAAACAAGTCAATTCATAAAAAATTGTTACTATGCTGTATTTAACACACATCCCATATTTAAAATTGAATGCATTGCTCTTTATAAACACAGCAAAAGCAATGGAATAGTTTTTATTTTATAAAAGGTGGTGCGCGGCTTTGTGGTAAAACAAAAAGCGGCTCAGTTTGAAATAGTGAGGGTGTAAAAGATGCTTTAAAAGACAAAACCCGAATTTGTGTTCGGATTAACACGTATCTAAGCTTGGTATCTAGTAAGGGAAGTGCAAAGCTATAGACTAAACAATATTCACATTCATGGTTTTCATGTGCATCTTGTTTGGATGATTCATGCGCATGTTGAGCTGAATGCCGTGTGTCAACTTTGTCTGTATGCGGTGAATGAGCCGTATGACTTAGATGAGATTCAGACGTAGATGTGCTGGCTGTGCGTTGTAGAAGATTTGCAGACAGCTGATTTGCAGAGCTTGGCTGATCAAAAAATAATGCTTGGGCAACAGTTTTACAGACAGAGGAAAAATGTTGTTTCTCTGGCAATAAAGGCTGTAGGAATACAGCGACTTGTAACAAGATTGCTGTTAATCCGAGCAATCTTCCCCACATCATCAACACTGCATACGTCTTTTATTGAATTTTCATGTAACACTATAACAAAAAATTTAACTGTTTAATGATAAAGCTTTGTTTATCACATGAACTGTGTAGTAAAAATACTGCTTTACTCAAGTGGTTTTGGGCTAAAGCAATGGATCGTTTCGTAATTTAGTCAATTAAGCTGTAATTGAGATTGTGGGTAAACCAGCTTCAATCCAAGCCTGCATGCCGCCTTGTACAGAAAATATTTTTTCAAAGCCCATACGCTGCAAAGATTGAGTTGCCAAAGCTGAGCGTGCACCTGTACCACAGATCAAATAAATATCTTTTTCAGCTAAATCGGCAAGTGCGCGTTCAACTTCACAGTAATGATTGACAACAGGGTGTTGTGCAATTTTCATTTCGAGCATGCCACGCGGAAAGTTCACAGCACGATCAATTGCACAGGCTTGATGTTCTTCTGGTTCACGTACATCAATCAAAATAATATCAGGATGTTTGCTATACACCTCATAGACATCTTGAACACTCATTTCGGTAATTTGGCTTTTCGCTTCGGTAATCAGTTGATCTGGTGTTTTCATGAAATCACTCACATTTTTTTTGATCCTATATAATATAAACTAATATATTAATTAAGTTTTGATTATTGTAAGCAAATGTGTCTATATGATTTCTCTTTGGAAATAGCCACAGCTAGATAAAATTAGACATGCTATGGTTTAAATCATTTGTTGGAATTTTCAAGTTTTATTTGCTTTGGAGTGTGCAATGTTTAATTTGATGATGTATCTGCCGTGGGGTAAAGTGCCTGAAATAAACGCACAGGATTTGTTACAACAACAGCAAGATGTGCAAATTGTAGATGTACGTACCCGAAAAGAATTTTGTGACAGCCATATTCAAGGTGCGTTGCATTTGCCTTTGAGTCAAATGAATGAATCTAATGTCAAAGCATTATCTTTAGATCCTACAAAGCCTGTAGTGACTATTTGTCTATCTGCACATCGCAGTATTCCTGCAACCAGAAGATTGGCTAAAATGGGTTATCAGGCATCGCAGTTGCAAGGTGGCATGAAAGCATGGTGGAAACAACAAATGCCATGCGTGTCCTCTCAGGTCAAATAAACAAGTGCATTGAGACTATACTTCAATATGCGCAATGTTGACATTTCTAATGCAGCTGATTGTATAGCTTTGTTAATCTTTGCTTAAAAAATAATATCTTATTTAATTATAAGGTATATACTAGATTTAACACTTTTGTTCGATTGTTCAGGGGACGTAAAATGCCTGCAAGATTTTTTGGAATTTTTCTGGGTTTAATTGCAGCGGTATTAATCATTGGTGGATTATTCATCAATATGATCAGTGGTGAAGCTACCGTCGTGGAATACTGGATTTTATTGTTGCTTCCATGTTTCGGTGTACCAATTTTATCTGCAGTGTGCCTAAAAGAAATTGACTAAGCACAAAAGTACAAGTTTTCTTTACATTAAAATTGATAGCTGATTGATTCATCGCATTTGATTTTAATGATACAAAAACCCATGAGATCATGGGTTTTTGTATTTATAGCAAAATAGTTTATCTCGAGTCTTTATGTGAATATTTGCAAAGCAGCGTTGCAGAATTGGGCTGTTCAGTAGCCTAGTCATAGTTATATGCTATTAAAATGTAACGACAATATTTAAGCTCAATAACATGCAAGCATTCCATTATCAGGCATTGCCAATCGATGTTCACTTTGGCGTAGGTCATCTGCAAAAAATCCAAGAGATTTTACGTCCTTATGCCTATCAGCGTATTTTAATTATTACTACTGCAGGGCAACAAGCCGCAGGCGAGCGTTTATTGGCACAAATCCAAGACATGGCTGTAGCGGTCTATCCTCATGCGGTGATGCATGTGCCAAAAGAGGTTGCAGATCAGGCCATTCAAGATGTGCAGCGTTTAGGTGTAGATTGCTGTTTGGCATTAGGCGGTGGCTCTGCGATTGGTTTAGCCAAAGCGATTGCCTTAGAAACTCATTTGCCGATTATTGCAATTCCGACCACTTATGCAGGTAGTGAAATGACAGCGGTGTATGGCATCACCGAAAACCAGCTGAAAACCACAGGCAAAGCAGCTCAAGTTTTGCCTAAAGTTGTGATTTATGATCCTGAATTGACACTCAACTTACCCACTGAAATTTCGGCATGTCCGGGCATGAATGCGATGGCACATGCAGTTGAGGCATTATATGCACAGGATAAAAATCCCATTGTAAGTTTAATGGCGCTAGAGGCGATTACTCAACTGGCACAGGCTTTACCTGAAATTGTGCAAGCGCCTCATAATATGCAGGCACGTGAACACGCTTTATATGGTGCATGGTTGGCTGGTGTGTGTTTGGGTTCGGTGGGGATGGCAATTCATCATAAAATTTGCCATAGCTTAGGTGGACGTTATCAGTTGCCACATGCGCAAACCCACGCCATTGTGTTGGCGTATTCAGTGTATTACAACCGACATGCAGATATTGCTGCAATGAATCAACTGGCAGCGGCTTTAAATGTGTCAGATCGGGAACAGTTGGGCTTGGCGATTTATCAGCTTAACCAAAGATTGAATATTCCAATGGCACTTAAAGATTTAGGATTACCCGAAACAGCACCTGCCCAAGTGGCACGTATTATCTGCGATAGTCCATATTATAATCCACGCGAATATGACTATGCCGAATTAGAGGCCTTATTGACCAAAGCTTATTGGGGACAAGCACCAATCTAATACTGCTGAGAAATAGCATGATAGATAAAAAACCGAAGCCACTTAGACTTCGGTTTTTTATTTGCCGTGACGGATTACGGTTTATACAAGCCTAAATCTTGCAAATGTAATCTAAGAATACGTCGCAGTTCCAATACAGCTTCTGGCGTTTCCTGAATGGAATGTCCGCCTTTAATAATTTTTTCTGAAACAGCGCCATCTAAGTGGGCACTGTTGTAATGCACCACATCGTCATTCATTAACAGATGCTCAGTGCTGTCGGTATTATTGCCAATAATACTGTGATATTTAAATCCTTTGACAGGCAAAATATCTTCAGTTAATTCCGTAAATTTGGAATTTTTACTTAAATCACTCGGTCCATTTTGAATGACGCCATGCCCAATTTCTTTGGTTAGATTTTTTAAATCGACTTCATGTTGCTGCAAGGTATCCGCAAACGCGCTTAAAAATGCAGTCGGTAAGCGAATGACTTTACGTGCTGCAAGGGTGAACCAGCGGTCTGCAAACTCTGTACCTTTATGCGGTGCAGCCAAGAATATTGCACGGTTAAAATTGGTGATGGGTTTAAGGCGCAAACGTGCTTGCAACAAAGGATCAGATTTAAAGCGTTCCAGACGTCGGTTTTTAAGCATTTGCATGGCAGGTTGAGTTAAATCAGTATCGCTGACCAACAAACGTGCCAAAATACCACCCATGCTGTGTCCAATTACTACAGCATCTTTTTTGGCTGCAGCAGAAGGACTGACCTGTTTAAAGCCTTGTTGAAGCAAGGCATAAATTTGGAAACGGCTTTCTAAAATTGGCATATTGGTCGAGTAAAACACTTGCCAGACTTGAAAGTTTTCCCGCAATACAGGATCGCCCATAATATCGTTGGTTAAGCGAATCCACGCTTCGGGGCTACTGGCCAAACCATGAATGAGGACAATGACTTTTTTATTCGGATTATACGGCTCAAGTAAGTACAAATGCGGCATACTGAGTCGTTCTTCACGATCAATTAAGGATAAATAAGCCGATTTACCTAAATTATTTTGCGCTAACCACAAGCCATAAGGTGCAGAAAAGTTAGCTGCAAGCGGGTAGTTCTTTTGTGCAATTTGGGCAGATTCATATTTATACGGATCATAAGCCTTGAGCTTAAAATGCGGCCGATTCAAAATATCTTCAATGGAATTGGCGCTATGTGGTTCTGCAGTGATTGTCGCGGCTAAATAGCGAGCTTGGTGAATATTTGGATTTTTTCCTGCAGGATAATCATATTTTAGCGGATCAATAATATATTTGCTTTTGCTCAGATCATCGTTTGGATTTTCAGGCAATACCACCAGAAATTCAGACCCAAAACCATCACGGCGCGTGACCGAGCGCAAACCCGAAAAGTTCAGGTTATAGGTTGACATCAACTGCTGAATTTTTTGTTGTTTCAGCTGCGGGTAGTACTCAAAATCAATGTCATAAATGCTGTTGCCAACACGAATTTGTTGTTGCAATTCATCGTGTTTATAGCGCAGCGCATAGCTGCTGACCAATTTGGCAATCGCCTGATTATAAAAATCCCGAATTTGGACTTGTCTGTTATCAAAAAGACGGTCTTGCGGCGCACGTTTGGTTTTAAACATGTAGGCGTAACTATAACGAATACTTTGATCGAGCATGTGCAATTGCTGATCTAAACATTGTTCATAATTGGCCTGATGAATTTTTTGTTGTTCTTCCGATCTTTTACTGTTCAGAATACTGATTTTACAGGACGATGAATTTTCCAGTTCAATCGCTTTCGCTAAATATAATTCACTGGCGGTTGAGAGCAGTTGTTCATCCTGAATTTGTGGGATTTGCTTGAGTGCACTCACACATTCTTCAGGTTTTTCGGCACAAATATTGGCTTCACGTCCTGTCATCGACAAGACATTTAAACTGGCTTCACTCAGTTTTTTGCGCGATAAAATACTATCACGTTCATTGGCAATACTAACTTTTAACGCCTGATTTTTAACACTGACCACCTGACAACCAGACAGCAGTGTTGTACTGAGCAATGCAGCAATCACAATTTTATTCATGGAAAGTCTGGCTTAATTTTTAAGATTTTTTTCCATCATACGTTTTTTTAAAGCTTTTTCAATTGCGTAGAAAGCAAAATAGACCGTCGAAACGGTCTATTTTTAGGTATTTTTGTATCGATTTTTTATTAAGTGCGTGGTGCGATCACTTGCCACACATTCCAGCGACCTTGCTTTTCAATTTCAGCAATCAAACGGTCAGCCACTTCGGCTTCTTGCGGGTATTTGATTTTATAGTTTTTCAAAGTTTGTACTGCATTTTTCTTTTGTTCCATGGCAATATAATTGTTTGCCGCAGACAAATAAGCTTCCTGCACACCTGCTTTCATGGCTTTGTCTAAATAAGGAATGGCTTCACGATGACCGCCACCTTCAGACAGACCGAAACCAAACCAGAAATTCGCTTCGGCATCTTCCTGATTAATTTTTAAGATACGCTGCGCATAGTTAAGTGAGCGTGTGGTGTAAACAGAGCCTAAGTCTAGGTTACGTGCCATAACACTGGCTTTAAATGCACGCATCAAAATATCAAAAGAGGCATTTTCATTGGCTGCCAAAGTGTCTAATTGTTGAGTCACTTCTTTGAGCTTTGCCTCGAAACCACGACGTTCCTGACGTTCGCTAAAACGTGGTGGATAGTGACGTGCTTTGCCTTCGACCAATTGTAAGAAGTCATCAATTTCGGTGATGTCAATTTCGTTTTCACCTGCCAAAACTGCAAACTTCAAGCTACGGGCATTGTTATTGACCGTAGGTACAATCAATTTGTTTTGATCTAAGGTAATGCTTTTGCTTGGATCATTTGGGTTAGTAACCACCATTTTAGTCACAGGCTGTGCTGCTGCTTTTTGTAGGTTAATTTCAAATGGTGGTGGGGCATCATAATTAAATGGATTTAAGGCATAGAATGGTGCACTTAATTCAGGTTCGGTAAATACGATAGGTGGTTTTACTTCTTGTTTTGGTGGTGCAACACAGGCGCTAACGAGCGTTGCGGCTAGAATACTGAGTGCCAAAGGCTTAAGGGTCATGGTGTTCTTCCGTTCAATTTATTTTAAAAGTGAGAGGTGATTGTGTCGGATTAAAATATTGCATGTCGGTCAGTCTAAGAAATCTGTTCCGAACATGCAATACAATTGAGGGGGCTTAGTTACACAGTGATACGAAGTTTTTTTAAGTATATAGGATTGATCAAATAAACAGCCCTATTTACTTTGTGCTTCACACTCACGTCTAACATCTTCAATTATTTTTAATTCTTCTGCACTATAAGGTTGTTCATTTTGCTGTGGGTTTTTAAAGCTTGGGTCAAGTAAAGAGAGACGCTGACATAATAAATTCATACGTTTTTCATTTTGTTCCAAGCGATCTAGTAATACTCGCATGCCGTCCAATACTGGGTCAGATTGGTCCTGCGTTGCTGCATAAGGTTGGAAACCAATACTGGCAGCATAATCACGACGACGTGCTTCCTGATCATCGGCAGGTTTATTTTTCATAATAAAGCGCGCAGGGTTACCCACAGCAGTTGCGCCTTCAGGTACTTCTTTGGTCACAACCGCATTAGAGCCAACTTTGGCATTTTTATGTACGGTGAATGGGCCTAGAATTTTCGCGCCTGCACCGACTACTACGCCATCTTCCAAAGTTGGATGACGTTTGCCTTTATTCCACGTTGTGCCGCCTAAAGTCACGCCATGATATAAGGTGACATCATCACCAATTTCAGCAGTTTCACCAATCACCACGCCCATGCCATGGTCAATAAAAAAGCGACGACCAATTTTTGCACCGGGATGAATTTCAATTCCTGTAGCAAAACGGCTAAATGACGAGAGTAGACGTGCCGACCCCTTGCAGTCTTTGTTCCATAATTCATGCGCCACACGATGCATAATTAAAGCGTGAATTCCTGGATAAGTGGTTAAGACTTCAAGTGTATTTCGAGCAGCAGGATCGCGCGCGAAGACAGCTTGAATGTCTTCTTTGAGCTGTTTAAGCATTAGTTTGATCCTCGTCCTGTGTTGATGTAGATTTTTTCCATGAACCGTTATTCATTGCTTGTACGCGGCTAAAAATACCGCGAAGTAAATGGTATTCCATACGATCTAATTGTATACGTCCGAAAAGCCGACGCAAGCGCAAAGGCAATAATCGTGGATTTTTTGGATCCATAAATTCAATTTCTGCCAGCATTTTTTCTAAATGTGGATAGAACTGTTGCATTTGTTCATGGTTGACCAAAGGTTCATCCCATTGCATCGCTTCAGAATCTGTCACTTGCATCGTCGCTGCAGGATCGGCAATTTTTCCGACAATATCGATGGCAGCCATACGCATTTCATAGCAAATCACTTGAATGGCTTGAGCAACATTGAGCACACCATATTCTTCATTGACAGGAATCGTCACGTGATAATTCGCCAAAGCCAGCTCTTCATTGGTTAAACCACGATCTTCACGTCCAAAAATAATGGCAACATTTTGCCCATGCTGTGCCACAGCATTTAACGACTTTTCTGCCGCAGGGCGTGCATCTAAGAGTGGCCAAGGAATAGTACGACTACGTGCACTGGTGCCAAAGACCAAATGGCAGTCGGCAATTGCATCTTCGAGCTGTTCAACCACTTCAATCTGTTCAATTAAATCGGTTGCACCTGCCGCCAAAGCATCAATATCTGGATGCGGATAGGTTTTTGGAGCAACCAAAACCAATTTACATAGCCCCATGGTTTTCATGGCGCGTAAGGCACTACCGATGTTGGCAGGCAGGGTGGTATTCACCATGACAATACGCACGTGGGAGAGGTGTGCGGCAACAGCTGCATTGTCGGTTTGACTCATAACAAATCCAGATGGGTTAAATTTTTAATTAAGAATATTGATCAACTTCGGTATGGTATAAATCCATAGCATCATCCATGCTCATATCAGCAGGTGGTGGAGCAATCGATGCAGGTTTCGCCACATCGACAGCTTTCGCGGCTTTGGATTTCACTTGATATTCGATATGCAGGCTTTCTTTACCAAAATAGTCACGCAATTTGACCAAGGCTTCATCTAAGGGTGCGATTTTCCACTGAATGCCCAAATGTAATTCTGCAGTGGCATAAGCATAGTCAAGGTGCAATAAAACAGGAATATGCGTGCATAAATCCACATTACAATAAGGCAGCAACATATTTTGTAAGTCTTGACTCAAGGTCTTGCTTAAATGTTCTGCATGCAAGTGAATTTGAATACTATTGGCGCGTTTTTGACGAATTTCATTCAAGCTAAACGCTTTGGTTAAGCGTCCCATTGGGCGGTCAAAACCTTCACGTTCGTAAATTTCGCCTTCAATCACCACCACTTTTTCAGTTTGTACAATATCTTTAAAGCGTTGGAAGCGCTCATGGTTGGCAGATACTTCAATACGTGCCGTACCATCATCTAAAGTGACCACCATCCGATTTGGGAAGTTGGCGACATCCACCACCAAGCCTGCAAAGACGGTGGTCACGCCACGACGGGTTGGCGTCAGTTCATTAATTTTACTTGGAATAAAGGCTTTTAATTCATTGCGATAGACATCAATCGGGTGACCAGTGAGGTAAAGTCCAAGTGTGTCTTTTTCACCTTTAAGTCGGACTTCATCTGACCATGGTTTTACAGGTTTGGCAGGCTTACGTTGTACTTCTTCAACTTCACCAAATAAATCCATGATGCCTGTTTCACGGTTGGAACGTGCTTGTTCCGCCGCTTGTACCGCTTCTGGCAATTGTGCCATTAAACTTGAGCGTTCGATGCCTAAACAGTCTAATGCACCCGCACGAATTAAGGCTTCAAGGGTTCGTTTGTTGATTTTTTTCAAATCAATACGATGACAGAAGTCAAATAAATCGCGGTATGGACCTTCTTTTTGGCGAGAATCAATCACCGATTGCATGGCTTGTTCGCCCACGCCTTTAATTGCGCCAAGTCCGTAGACAATGGTGCGTTCATCGCTGGCGTGGAAATGATACAAAGACATATTTACCGAAGGTGGTAAAACTTCCAGACCATTGTGGCGACAGTCATCAATCAGGAACACCACGTTATCGGTGTTTTGCATTTCCGACGACATTACTGCAGCCAAGAATTCGGCAGGGTAATGTGCTTTCAGCCATGCCGTCTGATAGGCAACGAGGGCATAAGCAGCCGCGTGGGATTTGTTAAAACCGTAGCCTGCGAACTTTTCCATATAGTCGAAAATATGGTTGGCTGTGGCGGCATCAATGTCTTTTTTCGCAGCACCTTCAATAAAGATTTGGCGCTGTTTCACCATTTCTTCAGGTTTTTTCTTACCCATAGCACGACGTAGTAAGTCCGCACCACCGAGGGTATAGCCTGCACAATACTGTGCCGCCTGCATTACCTGTTCCTGATAAACCATAATGCCGTAGGTTGGTTCAAGCACACCTTCTAGCAAAGGATGCAGATACTCAAACTCGCCACCGTGCATACGGTGAATAAAGTCTGGAATGAGATCCATCGGGCCAGGACGATACAAGGACACGAAGGCAATAATTTCCTCAAATTTGCTTGGGCGTGCTTCTTTCAGCATCTTTTTCATGCCCACGGATTCAAACTGGAATACCGCTGTGGTGTTGGCATTGGCAAAGACTAAATAGGCGTCTTTATCGTCCAATGGAATATGGGCAATATCTAGCGGTGTATCGGCTTGGATGCGTTTATTGATATTTTGTACTGCATCTTCAATAACCGTCAGGTTACGTAAACCCAAGAAGTCAAATTTGACCAAACCTGCCGATTCAACATCGTCTTTATCGTATTGTGCAACACGGGCGGTTCCATCAGCATCGCACATAACCGCAGAAAAGTCGGTGATTTTGGTGGGTGCAATCACCACACCACCTGCGTGTTTGCCTGTGTTGCGGGTAATGCCTTCAAGTTTTAAAGCCATTTCCCAAATTTCTGAAGCATCGTCATAGTCTGGGTTAGATGGATTGGTCACCACATCTTTCAGCTGTGGTTCGGCTTCAATTGATTCTTCCAAACTAAGCCCTAAAGGTTTAGTTGGAATCAGTTTAGAAATACGGTCTGCCAAACCATAAGACTTGCCCAAAACCCGTGCGACATCTCGAATCGCACCTTTGGCGGCCATAGTACCGAAAGTGGCAATTTGTGATACCGCATCACGTCCATAGGTGCGTGCCACATAATCAATGACTTTATCGCGTCCTGCAATACAGAAATCGACGTCAAAGTCGGGCATGGATACACGTTCTGGGTTTAAGAAACGCTCAAAGAGTAGTTCATAACGCAATGGGTCTAAGTCGGTAATTTTTAAGCTATAGGCGACCAATGAACCCGCGCCCGAACCACGACCCGGCCCAACAGGTACACCATTATTTTTAGACCATTGAATAAAGTCCATGACGATGAGGAAGTAACCCGGGAAGCCCATCGAATTAATAATATTAATTTCGTATTCAATTCGCTCATCATAAGGTTTGCGAATCTCTGCCCAGTCTTCATCGCGCTGCGCGACAGGATAGAGCACATTTAGACGTTCTTCTAAACCTTGTTTGGATAGGTGTGCGAAGTAGGTATCAATGGTGTGTCCGTCTGGAATTGGATAATCTGGAAGGAAATATTTACCCAATTGCAGCGTGACGTTACAGCGTTTGGCAATGTGATAGCTGTTTTCAATAGCACTTGGAATGTCGGAAAATAATTCCGTCATTTCTACAGCGGTTTTAAAATATTGCTCAGGACTGTAAGTTTTAGGACGACGGTTATCTCCTAAAACATAACCTTCGGCAATGCAGACTCGCGCTTCATGCGCTTCATAATCTTCACGGCGGACAAAGTGCACATCATTATGTGCCACCACACCAATATTATATTTTTTAGCTAATTTAACTGCTTCGGCAATAAAAGCATCTTCATCGGGACGATCTGTACGGGTCAGTGCCAAATAAACCCGATTACCAAATTTTTCGATCCATTCTTCCAGCAACGGTTCGGCTTTTTGTGGATTGGACGTGATCAGCATTTTGCCGACATCACTTTGAATGCCGAGTAACAGAATCAGATCATCGGCTTGTTCTAAAATCCATGCTTTATTGACGCAAGGGATATTGAGTTGCTGACCTTCAATATAGCCACGCGACACCAGTTCGGTCAGATTGCGCCAGCCGTGATTGTTCATCGACAATAGCGTCACACGATGATCGGCATCATTTAAACGCAGCACTGAACCTAAAATCGGTTTGATGCCTTGCCCCAAACATTTGCCATAAAACTTTACGGCAGCGTGCAGGTTAGAGAGATCGGTCAATGCCAAAGCAGGCATTTCTTCATTGACTGCAGCTTTAATCAAGTCAGGTACGCGTACAATCGACTCGGTAATCGAAAATTCTGTATGTATACCTAAATGAACAAAGCGCATGAATCAGTCCCTTAAAAAATCACGGGTTAGTTTAGCATGCTCTGCTCAAGACAAAACATGCTGCAAAGTTTTTCCTACGGTTTTCGATGATCTTGACCGTATATCAAAATTTCAGTTTTTTGGATGTTGATATGGCGTGAATCACGTATGCATGGAGAAGGAGTGTGGTTTTAACCCCTTACACACTCATACGAGTAGCAAGGAGTTAAATGGTGAATCTATTTCTGATGTGTAGATGAAAGATTTATCTGAGTTTAGATAACCAATCGCCTAAACTTTGCACCAATTGCACTAAAATTAATAAGACCACCACGGTTAGCATCACGACACTACTATCAAAGCGTTGATAACCATAAGAAATAGCAAGGTCACCAATGCCGCCTGCACCGACTGCGCCTGCCATAGCAGTTGCGCCAATTAAGCTAATGGTGGCTGTGGTTAGGTTCAAAATGAGTGAGCTACGTGCTTCAGGTAAAATAAATTTGAAGATAATCTGTAAGGGTGTAGCACCCATTGCCTGTGCAGATTCGACAATCCCTTCATTGACTTCAAGCAGTGAAGTTTCTACCAAACGACCAATATACGGGCCGACATAAATGGTCAGTGGAACAATGGCTGCCCAAGTTCCGATGGATGTACCCACTAACAATTTAGTCAGCGGAATCACCGCAATCAATAAAATAATAAAGGGTAGGGAGCGCAGTGCGTTTACAATCGGGTTAAGCCCGTGATAAATCACACGGTTTGGCAAAATACCTGTCGGACGAGTCACTACAAGGGTAATGCCCTGAATAAAGCCCCAGATACAACCAAACAACATGGCAAAGAACACCATGTGAAAGGTCTCTTGTAAGGCTGTAACAAACTGGTCAATAGATAAAGAGCTTTTCCAGAAAGGCGCAGTTACTGAGGTCAGCCACTGTACAATTAAATCTCTCATGCTTGTACTCCTGACTGTTCAACTTCAACACCATTGGCTTGCAGAAATTCAAGTGCTTGTTGAATGACGCTTGCATCACCGAGCAATTGTATAAACATTTGCCCAATCACAGCGCCATCAATTTCGGTCATATTGGCAAATAAAATATTCAGGCTGATATCAAACTGTTTAATGACGGCTTGAATTACGGTTTCCTGAGCTGATTTACCTAAAAACTTCAGACAATAAATGCTGTGCTGATTTTGATTTTCCAGATTATTCAAAATATTGATAGGCAATTGCTGCTGCAACACGGTTTGAATAAAGCTTTTGGTGGTCGGATGTTGCGGTTGACTAAATATTTCTAGGGTTGAACCTGTTTCAATGACTTTGCCTTGTTCCATCACCGCCACATAATCACAAACCGATTCAATCACATCCATTTCATGTGTGACCATTACAATGGTAATGCCTTGTTCGCGGTTAATTTTTTTCAGTAATTCCAGCACAGATTTGGTGGTTTGTGGATCAAGTGCTGAAGTTGCTTCATCGCAGAGTAAAATTTTAGGATGATTGGCTAGCGCACGCGCAATACCGACACGTTGTTTTTGTCCGCCTGAAAGTTCATCAGGGTAGGCGTCTTTTTTATGTTTTAAATCAATAAACTCAAGTAATTCATTTAAACGCTTTTCGCGTTCGGCTTTGTTCCAGCCTAACAGTTTCATCGGCATTTCAATATTGGCAGCCACAGTTTTGGTCTGCAATAAATTGAAGTGCTGAAAAATCATTCCAATATGGGCACGTTCTTGACGTAATTCGCGGGCATTGAGTGCAGTAAAATCTTTTTGATGAATGATGACTTGCCCAGCATTTGGGCGCTCCAACAAATTTATCAAGCGGATTAACGTACTTTTA
Organism: Acinetobacter seohaensis; assembly: GCF_056431365.1. Lineage (NCBI taxonomy): Bacteria > Pseudomonadati > Pseudomonadota > Gammaproteobacteria > Moraxellales > Moraxellaceae > Acinetobacter > Acinetobacter seohaensis. The sequence continues at coordinate 230,853 of NZ_JBWKMK010000029.1, read as the reverse complement.
CCTGCACCACTATAGCCAATAATGCCAAAAATACTGCCTGTTGGAATTTGTAGGTTAATTTGATCCAACGCACGCAGTGTTTGACCTTTGAGCTGATAGTGCTTTGAAATGTTTTTAAATTCAATCATATCGTCAAGAAATGTCCATAAATGAAAAAACAGGCAAAGTTCGCTTTGCCTGTTTTGTTTAACGCATTATATTACTATTTTGCTGCTTCAGTGAAATAGCTGACAGGTTTATTTACCGCAACTTTTGTTCCGCCAAAGTGCTGATCAATATATTGCTTCACTGCTTCGGTATGATACAACGCACCTACTTTTTGCAAGATTGGGTCATTTTGACGATCTGCAGCAGTAGCGAGAATGTTGACATTCATTTTTGTGCTTTGGTCAATTGGCTCGTAATAAATTGAATCTTTAAGCACGTTTAAACCACCTTCCATTGCAAGAGTGTTGCCCAAAACAATTGCATCGACTTCATCTTTTACGCGTACAGCCGTTGCCATTTGAATCGGTTTGATTTGAATTTGCTTCGCATTTTCTACGATGTCTGCAGGCGTACCTTGAACATTGTCAAAACCATCTTTCAGTTTAACCAAACCAGCCGATTGAAGTAATAACAGTGCACGTGATTCATTGGCACCATCATTTGGAATAGCAATGGTTGCACCTGTTTTGAACTCATCCAACTTTTTCACTTTGCTTGAGTAAATACCCATTGGCTCTAAGTAAGTTGTCGCTACTGGTGCAATTTGATCTTTATTGTTGGCATTAAATGCCACCATATAGGCATAAGATTGGAATGCGTTAAGATCAATTTCTTTATTTGCTACCGCTGTGTTCATTGACACGTAATCGGTGAAGTTTTTCACTTCAAGTTGAATACCTGCTGCTTTGGTTTCAGGTAAGTCGGCAATAAAACGCCAAATATCTGCATCTGAACCAGTCGATGCCATAGTGACAGTGTGTAGAGCAGAAGAATCTTTTTGTGCCGCGTCAGTCGCAGGCGCTTCTTGTTTGCCACAGCCAGCCAAGCCAACTGAAAGACCAAGTACAAGACCAAGGAGCTTTTTCATGAATATATCCCGAGCAAGTTTAAGCAGTGCCTAAAGTTGCCAATGATTGAGAAGAATCAAATCAGCACGATGGATGGAATCGCATGATGATGATTTTGTATGTTTCTCAAATATGTTGTAGGTATTGTTTGAGTACTGAAAAAGTCAGCCCACAGCTCAATCAATAATTTTGAGATGGATGGGCAATTCACTTTTTCAAAAGATGCACCATCATAACAATAAAAAATAATTCTATATAGTGCTGTGTATGTTATGCATATCACTGTTTTTACAACAGAAAGCGAATAAGTCAAAATAAGTTCTTATAAATAAATATATTCTGTAAAGATTAAGGATTTGAACAAGTGTTTAAATATTTAGGTGCTTTAAAATTTATTCTGCAATCGATAGTAAAAAACGAGATATGAAATTGTCGGTATGAAATCGGCTTAGTTACAAGAATCAGAACATGGCTGTAAATACATAAAAGAAGTTATGAATGATTTTTCCAACGATAATATATCGCCCATATATAAGGCAAACAGAGTAACAATGAACCTATCCCTATAAAAACATAAGCCAAATATATTAATCCTGCAAAAATAAAAAGTATTTGCAATGTAAACTCAACGAATATTGAAATTAAAAATTCTTTGAAGCTTTTTATTTTTTGCATGTTTATTGATCTAAAGTATTTTATAAACGTAGATCATCACAATGTACATGGGTTACAACCTGATAAACAAAAAGCTCGTACAGTGACGAGCTTTTTTATGGACTTAAATTTTTAGACTAAACTAAAAATTTTAAGCATTTTCACGAGCAATGGCACGATAGCCAATATCTTTACGATATTGCACACCATCAAAGGTAACTTTTTCGCACAGTTCAAGGGCTTTAGCTTGCGCTTCGCCAATGGTATTACCGAGCGCAGTTACACACAGTACACGACCACCATTGGTCACAATCTCACCATCGGCATTGCTTGCTGTACCTGCGTGGAATACTTTCGCATCTGCCATTTGTGTTTCTAAACCAGAAATCACATCACCTTTGCCTGAAGTTTCAGGGTAACCCGCAGTCGCCAATACAATCCCGACAGTTTTGCGTTCATCCCAGTCTGCTTCGGCAGGTAAGTTGCCAGCAATACCTGCTTCAACCAAATCTACCAAAGATGACTTTAAGCGCATCATAATTGGTTGTGTTTCTGGGTCACCAAAACGGCAGTTAAACTCGATCACTTTTGGTTGACCTTTGTCGTCAATCATTAAGCCTGCGTATAAGAAACCTGTATAAACATGACCGTCTTTTTTCATACCTTCAACAGTAGGACGCATCACTTCATTCATGGTTTTTTCAAATACGTCTGCAGTCACGACAGGGGCAGGAGAGTATGCACCCATACCACCAGTATTTGGACCTTGGTCGCCTTCAAAAATACGCTTGTGGTCTTGTGAAGTTGCCATAGGAAGGATGTTGTCGCCATCAATCATACAAATGAAAGAAGCTTCTTCACCTGCAAGGAATTCTTCAATGACTACACGTGAACCTGCATCACCAAATTTGTTGCCTGCTAGCATGTCATCAATAGCATCAAATGCTTCTTGATTGGTCATCGCCACGATCACGCCTTTACCTGCAGCAAGACCGTCCGCCTTGATCACGATTGGAGCACCATTTTTTTCAACAAATGCTTTTGCCGCATCAACTTCGGTGAATACGTCATAGAATGCAGTTGGAATGTTGTGACGTTTTAAAAAGTGCTTGGCAAAGGCTTTAGAACCTTCAAGCTGTGCAGCAAACTGGGTTGGGCCCCAAATTTTTAAACCCGCTTCACGGCAGGCATCTACTACACCATTGACCAGTGGTGCTTCAGGGCCAACAATGATTAAATCAACAGCATTATTTTTGGCAAAGTCGATGATTGCAGGGTTATTTTGAATATCTAACGCTACATTCTCGCATTTGTTTTCTGTTGCCGTACCTGCATTACCCGGTGCAACGAAGACTTTAGCGACTTTGTCATCTTGTGCGATTTTCCATGCCAACGCATGTTCACGACCGCCGCTACCTAAAACTAAAATATTCATCTAAAAATCCCTCAAAGAATAAAATCCCCCTAGCGAAGCTATGCTTTTCACCCTTGAAAAGGAAGGAGATTGTGCATAAAAACACAGTTCCCTTACGTGAAAAGTCCCCCTTTTATAAAAAAGGGGGATTTCGGAGGATTATTAAATACGACTTCTAATTAATGAGTTTAATTAGTGACGGAAATGACGCATGCCAGTGAAGACCATTGCAATACCAGCTTCATCTGCTGCTGCAATCGTTTCTTCATCACGCATAGAACCACCCGGTTGAATAATGCATTTGATACCAGCTTTAGCTGCGTTATCAATACCATCACGGAATGGGAAGAATGCGTCAGATGCCATTACTGCACCTTCAACCACTAAACCTGCATGTTCTGCTTTAATGGCAGCAATACGAGCAGAGTTTACACGGCTCATTTGACCTGCGCCAACACCAATGGTCTGACGGTTTTTCGCATAAACAATTGCGTTCGATTTTACGTATTTCGCAACTTTCCAAGCAAAGATCATATCGTCAATTTCTTGTTCAGTTGGTGCACGTTTGGTCACAACTTTTAAGTCATCTTTCGTGATCATGCCCAAGTCTTGGTCTTGAACCAATAAACCGCCGTTGACACGTTTGTAATCCATTTGTGGAGCGCGTGCATCAATCGCAGGAAGCTCACCACATACCAATACACGTACGTTTTTCTTCGCGCCAGTCACTTCAAGTACGCCATCTGCAATGCTAGGCGCAATGATTACTTCAACGAATTGACGGTCTACAATCGCTTGTGCAGTCGCAACGTCTAACTCACGGTTAAACGCAATGATGCCACCAAATGCAGATTCAGGGTCAGTTGCATAAGCAAGGTCATAAGCTGCTTGAATACCGTCTAAAGAGACAGCAACACCACATGGGTTCGCGTGTTTTACGATCACACAAGCAGGTTTTGCAAATGATTTCACACATTCAAGTGCGGCATCAGTATCTGCAATGTTGTTATAAGATAATTCTTTACCTTGAAGCTGTTTCGCTGTAGAAACAGAAGCTTCAGTTGCAGCAGGGTCTACATAGAACGCTGCAGATTGATGCGGGTTTTCGCCGTAACGTAAATCTTGCGCTTTGTTCAATTGTGTATTGAATGTACGTGCAAATTGGTCAGCAGTACCTTCTTCTTTACCTACACGTGCACCTAAGTAAGAGGCGATCATGCCGTCATATTGTGCAGTGTGTTCAAATGCTTTCACTGCCAAATCAAAACGAGTTTCGTAAGACAATGCACCGTTGCTTTTCATTTCTGCAATAACAGTCGCATAGTCAGAAGCATTTACTACAATACCTACAGAAGCATGGTTTTTCGCTGCAGCGCGAACCATAGTAGGGCCACCAATGTCGATGTTCTCAATCGCATCTGCAAGTGAACAATTTGGTTTTGCAACAGTCGCAGCAAATGGATAAAGGTTAACAACAACCAAGTCGATGGCATCAATATTGTGTTCTGCCATGACTGCTTCGTCTAGACCACGACGAGCCAAGATACCGCCATGAATTTTTGGGTGTAACGTTTTTACACGACCATCCATCATTTCAGGGAAACCAGTATGCTCTGATACTTCTACGACAGCAATATTGTTGTCTTTAAGCAACTTATAAGTACCGCCAGTAGATAAAATTTCTACCCCAAGAGCAGCAAGGTCTTGTGCAAATTCAACAATACCTGTTTTGTCAGAAACAGAGATTAAAGCGCGTTTAATAGTCATGATCTTCGTCACAGTTTTCAATTACAGATTAAAACAAACTAGCAAAATGCAGGTAAAAAAAATGCCTGCGGAGGTCGCAAGCATTTTATCACTTATTCACTCATTAAACCGTGAGCTTTTAACTTTTTACGTAAAGTACCACGGTTTAGTCCAAGAATTTCAGCAGCGCGTGTTTGGTTACCGCGAGTGTATTCAAGAACAACAGATAAAAGAGGTTTCTCCATTTCTGCTAACACCATGTCATACACTTGTGAAGGTTGTTCACCTTGTAGTTGTGCAAAATAATGGCGAACTGCGCGATCTACGTGAATACGTAAAGCAACATCAGATTGTGCAGTAAAAATAGGAGATTTGCTATTCATGCGAATTAATCCGAAAATCAGATATCACTGGGATAAAGTGATATATCAATGTGGTCTATAAATTAAATGAACTCCGTTTTAGATCCTAAAACGGGAAGTTCTAAAACTGGAACATTTAGCTTGCCACAACTCTAGGCATTGGTCGAAATTTAAGCGTAACAATACATTAATAATTGTTACAGACCAAAATCAAAACAAAAAATCTACTCTGTACGCGATATATAAAAATAAAGCGCATTAGACAGATCTATATTTGTTGTGAATCTTGCGAGGAGTTTGCAGCACAAAGCTTTCGTGGCGCGTATGATACCATTGTATGAGAAAAAGTGAGCAAGAAAACTGCAATTTTTTTAATTTTTTTCGCTATTTTTTCACTATTTTTTTGTGAATTAAGGCTTGATAATTTCTAAAGTATAGGCATCGAAGTCGTTTCGTGATATTGGAACTAAAATGTCAAACTTAAATGGACTGTTTTTAGGAATACGTTGAATGCTCGAAAGACTTTCGACCAAATACTCCTGTGGGGAATAGATGTAAGTCGATAATGTTTGTTGTTTTTCTTTTAAAGTGACTTTGATATTAGGCAAAGCCAAGCTTTTATCATAGTAATTGATCAGCTCACCCGTAAATTGTGTATTCATACGATCTACACGTTTAACCTTCACGCGATTTGCTGAAATTAAGCTATAGCGTTCTTCTAAACTGCTACAGTTAAAAAATTGACAGACTTGGGTAAACACAGAATTCAGTGCAGGGCTGCTGTTTAAAAACTTTGGGTTAAACCACAAAATTTGGAAGATCAACAAGCCAATCAATAAAAGATTAATAATTCCCCAAAGTAAGTAGTAACCATTGCCATGCTTTTTTTCACTTTCAAGATCAGGAGCAGACAACTTCATGGCAGGAATGTTGCCAATCGGTTCAGTACTGAAATAATTGAGGTTATTCAGATAGGTTTTCAGATCAATATTGGAATGTTCAACTTTACGCTGAAAAATATCTAAAATATGTTGCGGTTGCGCAAGTTCAGCAGTTGCCTGCATAAAACTGCGGTTTTGAATGTGATGTAATTGTGATGTGACTGAGTTTTTATTTTGAGGAAAGGCAAATACCAAATGCGAAAGAGCATTAAAGGTATTGTCGCATTTAGGACAACAAACCATCCCTTGCGCAACGGTCAGCTGCGCAACGGATACTTTATAAACAGTTTGGCATTCAGGGCACTTGGTTTGCTTGTCACTCATAACTCAAAAATTACAGTTAGTGGGGATGGCGTTTCCCAGAAATTCGACACCAGTTTTCTTCACGTTTTTCGACTTGTACTATATCAAAAAATTCAGAATAAACACTAGAAACTTCAGCAACTTGCTCTTCAATTACACCTGCAAGTGCGAACTCGCCCTCAGATTTAATTAAAGTTGCAAACTCTGGCGCAAGCATCATCAATGGGCCTGCCAAAATATTGGCAACTAAAATGTCTGCTTTTTCATTGCCAATGGTTTCATTGAACTCTTCTGGAAGTCCCACATATAAGTTTTTAAGTACACCGTTGAGTTCTGCATTTTGTTTGGTCGCTAAAACTGCTTGCGGGTCAATATCAGTCGCATAGACTTTTTTTGCACCGAGCAACAAAGCCGCTACTCCTAAAATACCTGAACCACAACCGTAGTCGATCACGACTTTATCTTTTACATTGGTTTTACCTAACCATTGCAGGCACAGGAACGTACTGGCATGGTTACCTGTACCAAAAGCCAAACCTGGGTCAAGTTTAATATTGACTGCATCTGCCTCAGGTGGTTCTAACCATTCAGGTACAATCCAGAATTTCTCTGCAATCTGGATTGGCTCGTAGTAATCCATCCATGAGCGTTCCCAAACCTGATCTTCCAAAAATTCACTGCGTAAAGGGGCATCTGGCATTTGCGCACAAATAAAGGTTTCTAAGGCTGCAACATCAATTTCTTCACCTTCGTCTTGTGCATAAATACCTGTCACAATGACTTTGTTCCAAAGTGGTGTTTCACCTGGTAGTGGCTCAAGTAAGTCCTGATTTTCCGCATCATCTAAGGTTACGCTGACTGCGCCCAATGAACTGAGCAGGGTTTCAGTAAAATCGACTTGCGCTTGATCAACAGTAATATGTATTTGTAACCACTTCACGGAGATAACCTAAAATTTAATGCGTAAGCGCTATTGTAACTGAACTGCTGCAGGCGCTGTTATTTTTTATTCGGATTGCGAAAGGGAAAACTCTATACGATTGGAAGTTTCAAATTCGCTTTATGCTTATAGTCGAATAATGTGACAAAAATATAACTCTAAAAAATATAAGTTAAGAATTTGTTTGAACCATCATCGCTCAATCATCCCCAAAACAGTCAAATTGCTGGATTGGGGATGATTGAGAGACTTGTTTTAGGATGCAGATTGCTCCGATGCAGGAGTCGGCACAAATTTATTTAGTAATGTGCCTAAAATTGCGGCAAAAATATACATGAAAATAGAATAAACCGCAGCAGGCATGGCAATGGTTGAGCTTGCCATAACGGTTAGGGCGATGGTCATTGCAAGGGTACTGTTGTGAATGCCAATTTCAAAGGCGCAGGCACGGGCTTGTTGGCTGTTCACACCAAAGAAACGCGGGACAAAATAACCAATCAATAAACTGCAGGCACAGAACAGAGCAGTGGCAAGTCCTACATCTGCCAAATAAAGCATGATGTTATTTCGCTCTTTGGCAATCGCGCCAATAATAATCACTATCAGAAAAACCACAGCAAAAATACGCACAGGTTTGTTTAAACGGTCTGCCGTTTGCGGGCTAAAATGGCGTACCAACATCCCCAAAGTGACAGGGATAATAATAATTAAAAACACCTGTAATACTTTGGCAAACTGTAAGCCGACTTGTTGCCCATCCTGCATAAAATGTTGAATGGCAAAGTTGACAATCAGGGGCAAGGTAAATGCTGCAATCACGGAATTCACGGCAGTGAGGGTGATGTTTAGTGCAATATCACCTTTATATAAGTAGCTAAATAAGTTGGCTGTTGGCCCACCTGGAGATGCTGCTAGTAGCATGAGTCCGACTGCAAGCAGTGGTGGTAAATTCAGCAGTTTACAAATAAAGAATGCAATTGCTGTCAGGACGACCAATTGACAAAATAAAGCAATAAACACTGCTTTGGGGTGTTTGCTCACCCGTTTAAAGTCGTTAGGAGTGAGTTCTAAGCCAAGTCCAGCCATGACCACGGCCAAAGCCAGCGGCAAAAATATTGTGATTAATCCTGAATCCATAAACACTCCTTTGTTTTTACATCTACAATAATTTATTTGATATTTAACTGTTTGTTTAATATGTAGTTAATTTTGCTCACGTTTTAAATTGTATTTTTATTGTGGTTTAAACTCTGCTCCTGTTTGTGTTGATGGGCAAGTTTGGCAGATTGTCTAGCTAGCATACTCCCTAAAATAAAGCTGAACATATACATAAAAATGGTGTAAATCGCAGAAGGAATGGCAATTTCAGTGCTTTGCAAAACCGATAGCGCAACGGTTAAAGAAACAGCAGTGTTATGAATGCCAATTTCAAAACAACAAGAGCGTGCTTGTTGATCAGGCACACCCGCCAAATACGGCACAAGATAACCAATAAGTAAACTTAAAAAGCAAAAAAGCGCTGTGGCGATACCAATCGCACTGAAATAGTCAAAGACATTGGCGCGTTCGCGGAAAAGCGCATAAAAGAATAAAGCGAAAATGAAATAAATGGACATCAAACGCATAGGTTTGCCCAACTGTAATGCAATTTGTGGCATTGCATTACGCACCGCCATTCCTACACAAACAGGCACAATAATCAGTAAAAAAACCTGTGCCATTTTTTCAATTGGCATGCCAATTTGTTGTTGATCGGTCATAAAATACAGAAAAGACAAATTAACAATAAAAGGCAGCGTAAAGGTCGCCATCACAGAGTTCATTGCGGTTAGGGTAATATTTAGGGCAACGTCACCTTTATAAACATAGCTAAATAAGTTCGCAGTAGGCCCCCCTGGTGAGGCAGCAAGCAGCATTAAGCCAATTGCCAAGAGCGGTGGCAATTCTAAAAATAAACAAATTGAAAATGCTAAAACAGGCAAAATGACCAATTGTGAAAAAAGCGTTAAAAAAATGACTTTAGGAAATTGATTGACCCGAATAAAGTCTTTAGGCGTGAGTTGTAAGCCTAAGCCCATCATCATCACAGCCAAGGTCAGTGGTAGAAAAAAGGTAAAAAAGCCTGAATCCATAGCACATCCTTTATTTTTTTCTTATGGGTATAATTTTCCCTCTCTTTGCAGTGTAATTGTTTTTTGAGCTTGTGCAATAAACAAAGCAGTCACTTCTTATAAATGACTGCTTTGGTGTTATTTTCATGCTTTCAGTTTGAATGAATACCCGATCTGTTCATGAAAATATAGATTAACTGATTGATCACATTGCAGCAGGGCGTGGTGGCGTAAAGCCTAAGGCACATTTGCCTTTTAACTCAGTACCATTGACTGTAATGACGGTGCTTTGCGCATCTGCCATACAAGAACGGTATAATTCAGGCTCATTGCCTTGTAATTGCACTGCTTTAGATGAACTAAAGAATTGTGGTTCACAGGTACCATTCCAGATAATCCCACGATAAGCAAAGCTTACAGGTGCGCCCTGAGTTTTACCTTTACAGACTTGCTGGAATTTTTGCGCGTTATAGACGGTTTCTACTTTATCATTTGCCTGCACTGCAAATGGACTGAAAAATAAGCCACAAAGCATAGAGGACAGCAAAATTTTCTTATTCATGATGTTTCCCTTTGTTTCTCATATCTGTGCTATTAGGATAAAAAATAGACAAATTAAAACAACGGTGATCTGGTTAATTTTTAGGTCTAAATGTTTTTATGTACAGTAAAAATGCAAATTTGGATTACAAAATATTAATTTTGTAGCGCGGTTAAGCCAATAAAATCGACTGAATCTGTCAACTTATGCCACAAGTTTTGCTATAATATTCCGTCTTTATTTTTTATCTCTCATTGACCATTATGCACTATCCTAAAGTTTACGATGTCATTGTTATTGGTGGCGGTCACGCAGGCACCGAAGCGGCGCTTGCAGCAGCACGTATGGGTCGTCAAACCTTACTCTTAACTCATAACATTGAGACTTTAGGGCAGATGAGCTGTAACCCTGCAATTGGCGGGATTGGTAAGTCGCATTTGGTACGTGAGATTGATGCCTTAGGCGGCGCAATGGCATTGGCTGCCGATAAAAGCGGGATTCAATTCCGTATTTTAAACTCGCGTAAAGGTGCTGCTGTTCGTGCAACACGTGCGCAGGCAGACCGAGTTCGCTTTAAAGCTGCGATTCGCGCCACTTTAGAAAACCAAGCCAATTTAGATATTTTCCAACAAGCAGCCGATGACCTGATTGTAGAAGGCGATACTGTAAAAGGTGTAGTCACTCAAATGGGGATTCGTTTTGATGCGAAAACCGTGGTATTGACCACAGGTACATTCTTGGGTGGTGTGATTCACATCGGTTTAGAAAAATCGAGCGGTGGTCGTGCAGGCGATCCTCCATCAATTGCTTTGGCGGCACGTTTACGTGAATTAAATTTGCCTGTTGGGCGTTTAAAAACAGGTACGCCACCACGTATTGATGCACGCTCAGTCGATTTTTCGGTCATGATTCCGCAGCCAGGTGATTTCCCATCACCAACCATGTCATTCATGGGTGATGTGTCGATGCACCCTGAACAAGTGAACTGCTATATCACCCATACCAATGAACGTACTCACGAAATTATTCGTGGTGGTTTAGATCGTTCACCGATGTATACAGGTGTGATTGAAGGTGTTGGCCCACGTTACTGCCCATCGATTGAAGATAAAATTCACCGTTTTTCTGATAAAGACTCGCATCAGGTATTTTTGGAGCCTGAAGGTTTAGATACACATGAATTGTATCCAAACGGGATTTCAACCTCTTTACCGTTTGATGTGCAGTTCGAGTTAGTTCGTTCAATTCGTGGTATGGAAAATGCGCATATTTTGCGTCCAGGTTATGCGATTGAATATGATTACTTCAATCCACAAGCCTTGAAATTCACTTTGGAAACCAAAGCCATTAATAACTTGTATTTTGCAGGTCAAATTAATGGTACGACTGGCTATGAAGAAGCGGGTGCGCAAGGTGTGTTAGCTGGTTTGAATGCGGCACGTCGCGCTTGGGATCAGGAACAATGGACACCAAAACGTGACGAAGCTTATATTGGTGTATTGGTTGATGATTTGATCACGCTAGGTACTAAAGAACCGTACCGCATGTTTACCTCACGTGCGGAATACCGTTTGATGTTGCGTGAAGATAATGCCGATCAGCGTTTGACGCCAATTGGTCGTGAGCTTGGTTTGGTGGATGACACTCGTTGGGCGGCTTACTGTGAAAAAATGGAAGCAGTAGAACGTGAAACAGGGCGTTTACAGCATTTGTGGGCTGCACCAAACAACCCAATGGGCAAAAAATTTGTTGAAATGACAGGTGCAGATTTATCTAAAGAATGTTCTGCGATTGATCTGTTAAAACGTCCAAATATCAGTTTTGCGCAAATTGCAGAATTAACAGGCTCAGAAGTTTCTGGACAAGTGGGCGATCAAATTGAAATTGCAGTGAAATATGCTGGTTATATTAACCGTCAGCATGAAGATGTCGCACAATTAAAACGCTTGGAAGAAACCAAAATCCCTGCCGATTTTGATTATGATGCAGTGTCAGGTTTATCGCGTGAAATCACGCTAAAATTGAAGCATGTTTTGCCTGAAACTTTGGCACAAGCCAGTCGTATTCCAGGTGTGACACCTGCCGCAGTTCAATTGGTGATGATCACCATTCGTAAAAATGCACAGTCACGTAAATCTGCTTAAGGTTTGATGGATTGATGAAGAAGCCCACAATTTAAATTGCGGGCTTTTTTATGCGCCAAAGTAAATCAGATGCTAAGCAAAGAAGAAGTTGCGTATAAGAATAAATCTGATTTCGACTGCATATCTTATGATTTCACAGCTAGATCAGGAGCATTTAAAGTGACACTTATCAACATAGATAGGAGCAAAATATGACTTTAAAAAGCATTCGTTATAGTACAGCTGAACTGGCATGCCCACGCTGAACGATGCCGAGTCAATTTTAATTTTAACTTCAATCAGCAATCACAATAATTTGATTTAAAAGAGAACGATAATGCTATCGCCCCAATATATTTGGGGCTTTTTTATTCCTGAGTTTGATGCACCGCATTGGCAACTTCTACAGGTTCAATCTGAATTAGCTTTTTACCAAAACTACGCAACCACCAAACCAATTGTGAGGTAAACGGCACAGTGGCAGTCACCAACACATTACCATTTTCCAGTGTTTCCATAGTTTGATCTTTGCTTAATTGGCTTTCATCGAAGTATATGGCATCAGCTTTTTGCATGGTAAGTTTGAGCTGAATATTTTCAGTAGCTTTACTGAAATCGACTCTAAAACCTAATTCGCCAGATTCAATATAGGCATCAATATCAAAATTAACAGGATGCAAGGCGCGTGAATCTAAAACTTTGGCTGCTTTAAAACGATGCAGGGCAAAGGTTTGAATGTCGGTTTTGTCAAATCGAGTACAGATTAAATAAATCACCGCACCTTTTTGCACCAAAGCCAAAGGATTCAGCACATAAGTTTTTTCTTCGCCTGAATTGCTGCGTGATTGATAAATACATTCTAGTTGTTTGTCTTGGAGCAAGCCTTCATATATCGCCTGTTGTGCATTGCGGTCTACGACTGGTGGAATTAAAGGTTGTGTTGCAGGCACAATTCGCACACGATTAATCCATTGGCGGACATTGTTTTGGGTCGATAGACTGCGTCGTGCCAAATCAAACCATGGGTTCATTTCTTCAATCAAACTTGGCGGCAGCAGATGTTTTAAATGTTCCTCGACCATCATAAACGTTACCGCTTGAGAGCTGGTCATGTGCGGTAAACTTTGAATCGGTGCATCTGAACGCCAGCGCCAACCTTGTGGTACGGTACCATTACTTTCAATTGGAAAGCGCTGAGAAATTTGATTTAAGTCACGTTGAATCGTACGCAAACTAATGTCGATACCTTCACGTTGCAGGACATCGTGTAATTCACGTGTGCCCATCCATTTACCTGTAGAAAGGCGCGATAAAATTTGCCATTGGCGATATAAACTATTCGATGTTTCTTTTTCTTGTATAGACATATTCAATATTTACTAGGTCAATTCATACGGATGAAAACTTGTTCTTCCACACAATAAGAAAACTCGGAATGATTAGCAAGTTTTTTACTGAAAAAGGGCAAAATATAACCGCAGATTTTGCAGTAAATATCACAAAATTTGGACGGGCAAAGTTAATCAAATAATAGAAGTGAATCAGAAACTATGACCTCAAGCCATACTTGGATCAATTAGAAAAGCAAGATTGAATAGTTGTGTTTAAGTGAAAACCTGTCATTGTTTTGTATGGTAGATACAGGTTTATGTAAATAAAAGCGGTCTGAGTGGATGAGTGCTGTAGGTTAATTGGGCAAGGCGATTGAGGTGCTTTATCGCGATGAATTATCAACAGACCTTAGAGTTAGGAGGATGAAACAACCGTGAATTTATCTAGCAGCGATGCGCGAGAAATTTTTTGGTTAGCCCGATATTTAACCCGTATTCAATATGTATGTCAGCAATTTCCATTTAAACAAAATGATGCTGCTTTGACTTATGCACATGCCTTTTGTTTGCCTGCATTTGATGCAGCTTCTTTAAATGAATTGATTTTAAACGAAGAACAGCCTGCTTCATTTGCGATGCAGTTTGAGCAAACACGGACAAAAATTCAAAACTTGGCACAGGTGTTTTCTAAAGCTACTTATGTTGAATTACAGCAATGTATTCAAAATGCGTGCGATAACGCGAGTTATATTTGTGATGTGGTACAAGACTGCGAAGCACTATTAGATGCAGAACCACAGCAGATATATTTATTTTTCCAATTGGGGCAAAAAATTGAACAATTAGACCGACAAATTCGGTTAAAACAATCGACTGAAAAGACTTTGTCGCAATTGGAAATGATTGTGCAATGCCTAAAAGATTTAGGTTGGACGTCGTTTGTAGACGCATGGCAACAGCTGAAACAGCAACCCGATACCATGCATTTTTATCACTTTAGTGATCATATTCAGCACTTACTTTCGGTGGATTAAGCAGAACTTGTCATGTCAAATTAATCGACAACAATATTATTTTAAGCTCTGTGTAGTTAAAAAAATAGTGGAAGCCGAAGCTCCCATTATGTCTTAACTTATTACTGGCTTTGAACAGCTATCAAATTCAATAGCTTTGACTCGTGCAGTACTTTCGGCTCGGTTACTTAGTCGCGTTCAACCGCAAGTGCAACACCCATACCACCGCCGACGCAAAGCGTTGCGATGCCTTTTTTTGCATCACGGCGTTGCATTTCGTGTAGTAACGTCACAAGGATACGGCAACCAGAAGCACCAATCGGGTGACCGAGGGCAATTGCACCGCCATTCACGTTTACTTTATCTAAGTCTAAGCCTAGTTCTTTGGCAACGCCTAAAGCCTGAGCGGCAAAGGCTTCGTTAGCTTCAATCAAATCAACTTGATCTAAGCTCCAGCCTGCTTTATTCAGGGTTTTCTTTACCGCTTCAACAGGGCCAAGACCCATAATTTCAGGCTCAATACCCGACATTGCATAGGCTTTAATACGTGCTAAAGGTTGTAGACCTAAGGCTGCAGCTTTGTCTGCACTCATCATCAACACTGCTGCTGCACCATCGTTGATACCAGAAGCATTACCTGCGGTTACGCTGCCATCTTTTTTGAACGCAGGGCGCAATTTATTCAAGCTTTCAAGGGTGGTATTGGCTTTGATGTATTCATCTTCAGCAAATACAATTGGGTCGCCTTTACGCTGTGGAATGCTTACAGCTGCAATTTCATCTTTAAATTTACCAGCCGCTTGTGCTGCAGCCGCGCGTTGTTGTGAAGTCAGTGCCAATTGGTCTTGTTCTTCACGGTTTAAACCAAGCTTTTCTACAATATTTTCTGCAGTAATACCCATGTGATATTGGTTATAGGCATCGGTTAAACCATCAGCCACCATACTGTCGATCAACTGGGCATTCCCCATTTTTTGACAGTTTCGCAATTGCATATAGTGTGCGCTTTGTGACATTGATTCTTGACCACCAGCAACCACAATTTCTGCTTCATCACACTGAATCGCTTGTGCAGCCAAATGTACGGCACGTAAACCTGAACCACACACCACGTTAAGCGTTGATGCGGGTACTTGCACAGGAATACCTGCAGCAATTGCGGCTTGGCGTGCAGGGTTTTGTCCTACACCTGTAGTGAGTACGTTGCCCATAATCACCTGATCGACTTGTTCAGGCTGTACTTTGGCACTGTCTAATACCGCACGAATTGCTGTTTGCCCCAATTGTGGTGCAGATAAAGAAGCGAGGCTACCTAAAAAGCTACCAATCGCAGTACGTTTTGCTGCAACAATCACAACATCTTTCATTTTATATCCTTAAATCTTATGTTCACGTTTCTGTGGATGCACATGATATATAGCATGTGCATTACTGATGTTATATGACTGATTAAAATAAATTTACCAAAACATAGCGACCTGGTGCTGCTTCTATTGTTGGATATTGTGCATTACCTAAGGCACGGGCAGGGAATTGTTGGCCTGCATACGGTGTAACCCAAGCCTGCCAGCGTAGCCACCAAGACTCAGGATGATACTCTGCACCATCTAGCCATTGCTTGGTATTTTCAAACTTGGCAGAGTTGGTATAGCAGCCGTATTTATTACGACTTGGCGGATTCACAATGCCTGCCACGTGTCCAGATTCACCAAGTACCAGTGTAGATTCACCGCCTAAGTAATCTGCACCACGGAAGCTTGTATCCCAAAGTGCGATATGATCTTCCTGCGTTGCAATAAAGAAGCTTGGTGTTTTGACACGAGAAAGGTTGAGTCCAACACCGTTTACTTTCACTGCGTTTGGTGAAATCAATTCATTATTCAAATACAAATTACGCAATAAGAAATTATGAATTTTGGCAGGAATATTGGTGCCGTCGCTGTTCCAATACAAAATATCGAAATCTGAAGGCTCTTTGCCTTTTAAATAGTTCTCGATGTAGTAGTTCCAGTACAGGGTATTTTCACGTAACAAACTGAACGTAACTGCCAATTGGCGACCATCAAAATAACCGAATTGATTATTTAAGGTTTCTAAACCATTAATCACAGGTTCATTAATAAATACGCCTAAGCTGCCTGGGTTTTCAAAGTCGATAATGGTTGCCATATACGTGGCAGATTTCACATGACTTTTCAGGCGTTTTGCCACGTAATAAGCCTGCGTTGCAGCAAGTAAAGTACCACCAATACAATAGCCGATACAGTTGGCTTCTTTTTCGCCTGTAATTTCTTCAATAACACGCAAAGCTTCAACTGCACCTGCGGTAATAAGATCTGCGAAAGTGAGTTCTTTTTGTTCGGCATTTGGGTTACGCCAAGACATTAAAAAGACCGTATGACCTTGCTGACGTAACCAGTTCACCAATGAGTTTTGTTCGCGTAAATCCAGCACATAATATTTATTAATAAATGGCGGCACGATTAGAATCGGGGTTTGATATACATTTTCTGTCGTTGCTTCATATTGCAACAACTGGAAAATTTCATTTTCAAAGACCACTGCGCCTGGTGTATAGGCTAAATCTTTACCCAAGCTAAAAGAGTCACTATTGACTATGCGAATAGATAAATATTTTCCGCTATTGACCACATCATCATGGAAAATTTGCATACCACGGACAAGGTTTTCGCCTTGTTCGGTAATGGTTTGCTGAATCACTTCAGGGTTAGTCCAAAGAAAATTGCTTGGTGATAAAGCATTAATCATTTGACGGGTAAAAAAGTGAATGCGGTAACGCACTTTGTCTGGAATGCCTTCTACGACATCCACCATATTTTGTACCAGTTGGCTAAACAGCAAATAAGACTGCGATAACAGGTCAAAATTGGGTTGTTCTTGCCATAATGGGCTGTTAAAACGACGATCACCACTTTCAGGTTGAATGAATGGTTCGATGTCTTTTGCCACACTGCGCATCATCACATTTTGGTAGATTTGCATTTGACCTTGCCACCAGCTCCATTGCATTTCCATCAAGCGTGCTGGATTTTTAGACAAAGCTTCAAAGAACATAGACATATCTTCTTTGTTGAGCTGTGTTAAGGCGTCATTAATAGGGCTTTGCCCATAATAAAATTCTTGTAGTTTTTTCCAGATATCATCGTGGCTAGAGAAAAATTGTAATATATTTTCTTTGAATTGAAATGAGTTCTGTTTCATTTCATCGCTCCATAGCACATGGCTTTTAGCAATCAAATTGAGTGTAAGGCTGAAACTAAAACGGGGAAATTTTCACACTTCCCCGTAACATTCGTCCTGATAACGCATGGTTTTCAGAGCAGTGTTTATTTATTATTTGGCATTGAATCGCTGACTAACTTTTCAAATTCTGCTTTGACTTCTGAAGTCAGTGTTGCTAATTTTTTGCCATCTTCAATCATTTGCTGACTGAGTTTGTTCATAGTTTCTAATTGCTTGGTGGTGCAGTTCACCATGCTTTGCATGTCTTTCACTTCGCTATTGGCAAACATTTGTGCTAAACCAATGTTGGCATAGTTGCGTGCTGCTTCTAATTGTAGGTTGGTTAAGTTAGCAAAATTTTTTGCAACTATACTGTTGAATTTGGTGTACGGTTCAAACACGTTTTTGTATTGAGCATTCATGTTTGAAAATAAGTCGCCGTATAGCATGGGTGTCACTCCAGTAAATAAACTTGTAGATTAAAATGAGGTGTTACACGCTTAGTGCATGTATAAGCCGCCGTTGATTGATAAGGTTTCGCCTGTTACGTATGCAGCATGATCACTCACTAAATACATAACTGCTGCCGCAATTTCGGTAGGGGCGGCAAGACGTTGCAGAGGAATTTGTGCTTCAATGCTTTTAATTACTTCTTCGCGCATGGCTGTGACCATCGGGGTTGCGGTATAACCTGGTGCAACGACGTTCACGCAGATATTTGAACGTGCACCTTCTTGAGCTAAGGCTTTGGTAAAACCGATAATGCCGGCTTTGCTCGCAGAGTAGTTGGCTTGTCCAAACTGACCTTTTAAACCGTTGACTGAGCTGATATTGACAATACGTCCCGACTTTTGTTCTAACATTTTGTTAAACACGGGCTGAGTCACTGTAAAAAGTGTTTTTAAGTTGGTATCAATGACTTGTGACCACTGTTCATAGCTCATCTTTTTAAAAGTTGCATCACGGGTGATGCCTGCATTATTGACCAGCACATCGACACGACCTTCAGCAGCAATTGCTTCTTGAATAGCTGCTGTTGCCGCTTCATGCTCATTTAAGTTGGTTAAAACAAAGCGCACATCGCTTTCTGTAAAGCCTTTGCTTTCAAGCCATTGTTTTTCGCGATCTTCTTCTCTTGGTACAACCGTTGCAATAATTTTATAGCCTGCTGTAACCAGTTGATGGCAAATCTCACTGCCAATACCACCTAACGCACCCGTCACTAAAGCTACTTTTTGTTCAGACATGTTGTTTTCCTAAGCAGAATAAGGTTATAAAAATTAAGGAGTTTTTCCCCTTTATTCTTGTTTAGAAATTAAGCGTTTTATATTTCAAAGAGGCTGCAGTTTGATGATGCTTTGAAGTCAAAAGTAAACAAATATTGGTAATAGATTATTTTCTTATCATGTGGATGCTTTTATAAATGGCTTAAATAGTCGTGAAGTCATTGATTCATCGTAGCGCGCAGCACAAACTTCTGAGTACTGGTGAAATGTGATTAATCCATGAATTTGAAGCGATGTGGCAGTTTAAAGACAGTGCGCGAGCATATTGTTTTTTCTTGAGATTTTGAGTGTGATTTTCAGCTAAATATTTGGATGACTGTAAAGCGCTAAATGCAAATGTGGGTGACCACAAATTTTTATCAATATGAATGGAAATACAGTGAATTTAAGAAAATAAAAAGCGAAAAGAAAAATATAAGAAAGAAAAAGAGAATGGCTTAGACGATTGCATGCAGCAAAACTGCTACATGCAACAGATCGAAAAAAGAAAGTTAAATGCTGGTTGCCTTGCGCTGTGGGCGAGGGCTTAAACGACACAACAACTCATAGCCAATCGTACCATTGGCTGTGGCAACATCATCCACCAAACGGTGTTTGCCCCATAGTTCAACTTGTGTGCCTAATTCAACGTCTAAACCTGTGACATCAATGGCAATCATATCCATAGACACACGACCAAGTACAGGCGTTAATTTTGTACCAATCGCAACAAAATTTGGCTGCACAAATGTACGTGGATAACCATCGCCATAGCCAATTGAAACAATCGCAATTTGCATGGCTTGTTCTGCAGTAAAGGTTGAACCGTAGCCGACGTGTTCGCCTGCATCAATTTCATTTAGTGCGATCACTTCTGCGCTTAAAGTCATCACAGGCTTTAAGTCGAGTGTATGCACATTATGTGCGGCAAAAGGCGTTGCACCGTAAAGCATAATGCCTGGGCGTACATAATCAAAATGCAATTCGGGATAACGATAGATTGCAGCAGAGTTACAGCAAGAAGCAAGAATAGGGCTGCAATTGTCTTTGACATGCAAAAATTGCGCGACTTGTTGATCATTTAAAGCATGATCACCATCGGCATTGGCAAAATGCATGGTCAACACACAGGTAAAACCTTCGGCTTTGAGCATGTGAATCACATCAATAATTTCAGGAATTTTAAAACCTAAACGATTCATGCCACTGTTGAGTTTGACCCAGACTTTTAAGCCTTGTGTGATGTAATCAGCTTTATGTTGTAGCAGCCAGTCGAGCTGTGCTTGATGATGCACCACACATTCTAATTTGTGTGCTAACACACTTTGCATTTCATCGGCAGAAAAAACACCTTCAATCAGGGTGATGGGCTGCGTATATCCCAATTCACGAATTTCTAAGGCTTCTTCAACGCAAGCGACACCAAAGGCATCGCTGTCTTTTAAGGCTGCTAAGCAGTCTTTTACACCATGTCCGTAAGCATTGGCCTTGACCATGCTAACAATTTTCGCTGTTGGGGCAAGTTGTTTGACACGGTTTAAATTATATTGCAGTGCCTGACTGTCAATATAAACTGTTGCTTGGCGCACCCTCGTTACTCCTTGGGAATGACAATTGGTAATTTGTGTTAGATACACTGTGGAGTGATAAATAAATACTAAAAATAGTTCTATTTAAAAATATTCACTATTGTAGACCTATCAACCTCAAATAGACATGAACATTTAAGTTTTTGATCATAAATTAATTTAAGATCGAAAAATCTATTAGGTTATTGATTGCAAATAATTTGTAAAAGTTTCAGACTTTATTTTTCATATAAAACTATACGTTCTAAAAGCTATTATGGTGTTAGATGCTCTCACTCAGGAAATTCTAAACTGTACGAGTTATGGCAAGATTCAGATGATTGTGGAGAGTGGGTTCGTAATTTAAATGAACTCAAAGAGAGATTAAACAATGCATTTTAAACTTGGATATGTTGAATAAATAATGAAAATATTTTGTTATCTGGGATGGAGTACTTTATTTTTTTGTCAGTCAGTTATGGCTTGTATGCCACATTCACCCAATGACGTTTTTATTGCCCGTTACCAAGGTTCACTGGCAGTACAGGAGAGTTCAGACTTCATTTTTGAACTCAGTTCAGGTCAATTTATTTTTCGCTCAATACTAGATGAGGTTAAATATAAAAAGCCTACTCAATGGTACAGTGGATTTTCAGGTAAAAGTACAGCTAAAAACCAATTAATTATTGGTTTAGCTTATGCACCAGATGGTGCTAAACCCCAGCAATATCAAGTAGTTTCATTTGCAACATTAAACTGTAAGAATGACCAGCTTGTTTTATCTAAACCGATTGTCCCATTTTTAGCTTGGAATAAGCAGACCTCAAATTGTTCTACAGTCGATAGATCAGAGGTTGGGATTTTAGATGGTTTTATAGACTATGATCAGACACATTATTTGGCGCAACTGCAACAAAAGTATCCGACATGCAAGCAATTAAATAAAGCATTTCCATCACTTGAAATGGAAGAAAATAGTCAAGATTATAATTTACTCTCAAGTTGGAAACTATGGTGGGCAAAGTTAATAAGTCAGATTAAAACATGGTTTTAATAAAAAAGAGCAATGCAAGCATTACTCTTCATCATCATACTGAGCATAATACTCAGGAGATAAGTTACTAAAACGCGTATATTGCCCTTCAAAAGCAAGACGTACCGTACCAATTGGGCCGTTACGCTGTTTACCAATAATAATTTCGGCAGTACCTGCTTCTTTAGATTCTTTATTGTAAACTTCGTCGCGGTAAATAAACATGATTAAATCCGCATCCTGCTCAATTGCACCAGATTCACGCAAGTCAGACATCACAGGGCGTTTATTAGGTCGGTTCTCTAATGAGCGGTTGAGCTGTGACAAAGCAATCACAGGGCAGTTCATCTCTTTGGCCAAGGCTTTTAAGCTACGTGAAATTTCTGAGATTTCGCCGACACGGTTATCGCCCATGCCTGGGACTTTCATTAACTGCAAATAATCGACCATGATACAGCCAATTTTACCGCCATGTTGTTTGGCAATGCGTCGCGCACGTGCACGTACTTCCGTAGGTGGTAGGGCAGATGAGTCATCAATATACAAATGCTTTTCTTGCAGTTGTAAAATCGTGCCTGTGACTTTTGACCATTCATCGCCACTGAGTTTACCTGAACGTAAGTTCCCTTGATGCACTTTGCCGTATGCAGAAATTAAACGCATTGCGATTGAGTCTGCAGGCATTTCCATAGAGTAGACAAGGGCAGGTAAGTCATTGTTAAACAAAACACTTTCAACCAAATTCATGGCAAAGGTGGTTTTACCCATAGATGGACGCGCAGCGACAATAATCAAATCACCCGCTTGCATGCCCGAAGTTTTATTATCTAACTCCACAAAGCCTGTGGTTAAACCTGTAATATTGCCTTCCATTTTAGAAAGTTCATCAAGTTTGTCGAATACATCGGCAACCACACTCGAAATGGCTTTTGGGCCTTGCGCTTTGGCATTGTTATTGTGTTGTTCGGCAATTTGGAAAATATTAGTTTCAGCCAAATCTAAAATCTCACTTACACTACGCCCTTTGGTGTCATAGGCATTTTGTAAAATTTCAGAACTGACTTTAATCATGTTTCTGAGGGTTGAGAATTCTTTAATTTTCGTGGCATAGGTTTCTAGGTTATAAAAACTAGAAGGTGAGTCTGCCATGAGCTGCATTAAATATTCTTCACCGCCCGCAGCTTCAAGTAAATTTTGTTTAATCAGCCAGTCATTCACCAATACGGCATCATAAGGTGAGTTTTCTTTAGATAAAGAATCAATAGCGCGGAAAATATATTTGTGGCGTGTCGCGTAAAAATCAGATTCTTGTAATACATCACCCACTTGTTCAAAAGATTCGGCTACAGTCATCAACGCAGCCAAAACAGCTTGTTCGATGGCTAAGTTATGCGGTGGGGTACGAAACTCTTTAAGCGGGCTGTTCTCATTTGGTTTTAGATCAGACTTTGCAGTATGTTGCTTTGCGCTAGCAGTCGCCTGTGACATATAAATCCCTGATTTTTAAAACAGTAAATGCTGAATAATGCATGGGGGATAGAACTTGAAACTCATATTCTTTCCACTTCCCGATGATACGCCCTCTAGAAAAAAAAGCGAGTAGATTTTGGTGAAGGATAAGTCAAAGCGTATAGATCGATTTAGGAAAATTGTACTAATCGTATATTCTAAAGACAAAAAAAGAGCATGCGATTAGGCATGCTCTTTTCTTTTGCAGAAAATTACTCAGATACGATAGTAACGAGAACTTCAGCAACAACATCATGGTGCAATTGGATTGCGATGTTGAATTCACCAGTGTGACGAAGCGCACCGTTTGGTAAACGAACTTCTGCACGGTCAACTTCAAGACCAGCATTCGTTAACGCGTCAGCGATGTCACGAGTACCGATAGAACCGAAAAGTTTACCTTCATCACCAGCTTTAGCAGTGATTACGATGTTAACTTCGTTCAATTGGTCAGCACGTGCTTGAGCAGCAGCTAAAATTTCAGCTTCTTGCTTCTCAAGTTCAGCACGACGAGCTTCAAATGCAGCAGTGTTTGCTTCAGTTGCAGCAACTGCTTTACCTTGAGGGATCAAGTAGTTACGGCCGTAACCAGCTTTAACTGAAACTTTATCGCCTAATTTACCAAGGTTCTTAATGCGTTGTAATAAGATAATATCCACAGCTCAACCTCACTTATGATTGTCAGTGTAAGGGATCAACGCTAAGTAGCGAGCTTGTTTAATAGCAAGCGCTAATTGACGTTGGTAACGAGCTTTAGTACCTGTAATACGGCTAGGAACAATCTTGCCATTTTCAGTGATGTACTGTTTTAGTGTATCGATATCTTTGTAGTCGATGTACGTAACGTTCTCAGCTGTAAAGCGGCAGAACTTGCGACGACGGTAAAAACGTGCCATTGATGTTCTCCTTAAGCTTCAGCAGAGTCTTGGTTAGCGTGTTGTGCTTCTTCACGTTGAGCTTTACGCGCACGTTTTTCTTCAGCACTCTTAGCCAATAATGACTCTTCAGTGATAGCGTTTTCACGACGGATGATCAAGCTACGAAGGATCGCGTCGTTATAACGGAACAATTCTTCTAACTCGTCAAGCGTAGTTTGACCACATTCAACGTTCATAAGAATGTAGTGCGCTTTGTGAATTTTGTTAATTGGGTAAGCCAATTGACGACGGCCCCAATCTTCTAAACGGTGAATTTGACCTTCAGCTTCTTTGATGTGAGTTAGGTAACGTTCTACCATACCCACAACTTGATCGCTTTGGTCTGGGTGTACCAAAAGTACGATTTCGTAGTGACGCATTGTCAGCTCCTTACGGTTTATGCAGCCCCTGACTAAATTGAGCCAGAAGCAAGGAGTCACAACCGAAGTTGTGTCGCGAAATTGCGAAGCGTGAATTTTAGAGCTTTTTCCAAGTAAATTCAAGGCTTGGTCTAAGAAAAGATCGGCTTGGGTAAAAAGGGAATGTAATATTTTGCATCTATGATTGGAATTTAAATTTTATGCTTTGTATTTGTATGTCACTAACTTTTAGAGTGTTTAATGCAAAAATTATTAAGGACGAATAAATCAAAGACAGATAAATTGTTATTATTTAAATATTGAAGTGTGGAGAGGGTAGGCACTCCATTAAAAGATAGAGCTAAACTCTATCTTTTAAAAAAGTATGATTTGCGTGCTTGGTGTGGTTGCTGTAAAGCTAAAACATAAACTCACAACAGTAATTAAAATAACCGAAAATAGGAAAAAGCGTTTTGCCCATAATTGATCATTTTCTGCTTTGAAGCCAATGACGCCAATATAGAACCAATAAATACAAAGTGCATTCAAAATAACCAGATATAGCCAGTTTGCATAACCAAATACAAACAGTCCATTCATGGCAACGGTAAATAACACCACATAAATTAGTGATTCAATTTTCGTTCGAAAAATTGAACGAGCAACTGGCAAAATTGGAATCCCCGCATTTTTGTAATCATCATAACGGTAAATTGCAATCGCCCAAGAGTGGGGCATTTGCCAAAGTGCATAACCTAAAAAGATAAGTAGTGCAGCTAAGTCAAATTGATTTGCAACAGCGGTATAACCAATGACAGGTGGGCTTGCGCCTGAAATACTGCCAATAATGGTTTGATGAATTGTTGTGCGTTTGGTCCATAGACTGTAAAAGCCGACATAAACCACGAAACCAATCAGTGCAAAAAGAAAAGCGTATGCGTTAACTCCAAACCATAAAATGCTAAAACCAATTATGCCCAATACCACTGAATAAATCAGCGCAATAGGAACAGAAACAGTTTTTTTCACTAAAGCACGGTTTTGTGTGCGTTGCATTTTTTGGTCGATGTCTTGGTCAATAATATTGTTGACCACACATCCTGAGGCGACAACAAGCGTTGTACCAAGCAGAGTAAGCAGTAGGAGAAGGAAATCTACAGAACCTTGGGCAGCTACAAAGTAGCCACCCAAAGTGGTAATAAAATTACCAAAGAGAATTCCTGGCTTTGTCAGGAATAAATACTTTTTCAGCATGACAACCAGTTTAGATCATCATGTTGTAGTGTAGGTAGTTCATGATCCATACAGAACCAACCAAAAGGATGGCAATGGTCAGAATGGTATACACGAATGCAATCACGTTCCAACGTTGCTCTGAAGAAGAATTCATATGCAAGAAATAAATTAATTGAATAAGAATCTGAGCAACTGCTGTAATCGAAATAACAGTAATCAAAATACCACGGCCAAAACCACCTGCCATAACCATACCAAAAGGAATAATGGTAAGGATAACAGAAAGGATAAAGCCAATCGTATATTGCTTAGTGTTACCGTGTGATGCACCAGCAGAGTTGTGATCGTGACTCATTAGAGAACTCCCATCAAGTAAACTACGCTGAATACACAGATCCAAACGATGTCAAGGAAGTGCCAGAACAAGCTTAGGCAAGCTAAACGACGCATGTTCGGAATAGTCAAACCATATTTCTTGATTTGAACCATTAACACGATCATCCAAACTAAACCTGAAGTTACGTGAATACCGTGCGTACCAACCAAAGTAAAGAACGCAGATAAGAACGCACTCGCACTTGGACCATGTCCAGCGTGAACTAAATGGTTGAACTCATAAAGTTCCATACCAATAAAGATCGCACCGAAAACCCAAGTCACGCCTAACCAAGTTAGAACTTTAGCAACATCTTTCTTGTAAGCAGCTAAAACGGCAAAACCGAAAGTTACAGAAGAAATCAACAGGGCAAAAGTTTCTGTTAAAACGAAGCCTAATGACTCGCCAAACAAATCTTTAGCTGTTGGAGTGCCTACTGGAACGTGGCTACTTAATACAGCGAACGCGATGAAAAGTGTACCAAAAATTACAAGGTCACTCATCAAGTAGGTCCAGAAACCAAAGACGGTGATGTCTGTATCATCGTGGTGATGATCATCATGTCCGTGGTTGTCGTGATGAAGTACTTCAGCCATGTCTTAGTCCTTCTTCAAGTGTTTTTCAAGGATCGCATAGCGTTCGTTTTCAATACGCTCAACTTCAGCAGCAGGAACATAGTAGTCCACTTTCTTCGTGAAAGAACTCACGATGAAGCTGATGATTGCCGCAATGAACGTAACGATTGCTAGCCACCAAATATGCCAGATTAATGCGAAGCCCATAGTTGTAATAAACATTGCAATTATGAAGCCAGCTGCACGGTTAGTTGGCATATGGACATCTTCATACTTCGTTGGACGAGCGTATGCAACACCATTTTCTTTGTCAGTCCAGAAAGTATCAATACCATTGATCTTTGGAAGGTGAGCAAAGTTATAGAACGGTGCTGGAGAAGAAGTCGCCCACTCAAGCGTACGGCCATCCCATGGATCTCCAGTAAGGTCTAAGCGTTGGTTGCGTTGTAGGAAGCCAACCACAATCTGCATAACGAAGCAGAATAGACCAATAGCAATTAACACAGAACCGAAGAACGCAATTGCCAAGTATGGATCCCATTCTGGGTTGTCATATGTATTCAAACGACGAGTCATACCCATGAAACCAAGGATATAAAGTGGCATGAATGCAAAGTAGAAACCGAAGAACCAGAACCAGAATGCTGCTTTACCCCAAGTTTCATTGAGTCTCCAACCAAACATTTTTGGCCAGTAATAAATGATACCTGCGAACATCCCGAATACAACACCACCAATAATTACGTTATGGAAGTGAGCAATCAAGAATAAAGAGTTGTGTACAAGGAAGTCCGCTGGTGGAACTGCCATTAATACACCTGTTAAACCACCGATACCAAAAGTCACAAGGAAGCCAAGTGTCCATAGCATTGGGGTAGTGTAGGTAATACGACCCTTGTACATAGTGAATAACCAAGAGAAGATTTTCACACCAGTAGGAATCGCAATAATCATGGTCATGATACCGAAGAACGCGTTAACGTTGGCACCTGCACCCATGGTAAAGAAGTGGTGAACCCATACAACAAGTGATAACACACCAATTGCAACGGTTGCGTACACCATTGATTTGTAACCGAACAAAGTTTTGCGCGCAAAAGTCGCAGTTACTTCAGAGAAAATACCAAATGCTGGTAATATTAAGATATATACTTCTGGGTGACCCCATGTCCAAATCAAGTTTACATACAACATTGGGCTACCACCCATGTCGTTGGTAAAGAAGTGGAAACCGAAGTAACGGTCAAGCGTTAACATCGCAATTGTCGCAGTTAAAACTGGGAAAGTTGCAATGATAAGTACCGCAGTAACTAATGATGTCCAAGTGAAAACAGGCATGTCCATAAGTTTCATGCCAGGCGCACGCATTTTGATGATGGTAACGAAGAAGTTAACACCAGTAAGAAGCGTACCTAGACCAGAAACCTGAAGTGCCCAAATATAGTAGTCAACACCAACACCTGGAGAATATTCGATACCAGATAGAGGAGGATAAGCCATCCAACCTGTAGCAGCGAATTCACCTAATGCAAGTGAAACCATCATTAAACCTGCAGCACCAGCGAATAACCAGAAGCTTAAAGAGTTTAATAACGGGAAGGCTACGTCACGAGCACCAATCTGTAATGGTACAGAGATGTTCATTAAGCCAACAACAAGACCCATTGCCACGAAGAAGATCATGATCACACCGTGTGCGGTGAAAATCTGGTCATAGTGTTCTGGGTGTAAATAGCCTTCACCACCACCTTTCGCAAGGAACTGTTGAAGACGCATCATGATCGCATCTGCGAAGCCACGAAGTAACATGACTACAGATACAAAGATATACATGATACCAATTTTTTTATGGTCTACAGATGTGAACCATTCGTTCCACAAGTAGCCCCATTTTTTGAAGTAGGTAATACCAGCAATCGCTGCAAGACCACCTAAGATCATCGCTGCAACAGTTACCAATACGATTGGATCGTAAGGAATTGCATCTGGACCTAACTTACCTAATAAGCTCATGTCTTATTCCCCTTGAGAAGCAGTCGCATGTTCAACTGCTACATGAGTTTCAGAAGCAGGCGCTTCACCAGCCACTACAGGAGCTGAATGGTCAGCACCATGGTAGTTACTCATATAGTTATTGATCACTGATTCAAACAAGCCTTGCTCAACAGAAGAGTAATAAGTCACAGGATGTGGCTGAGTCTTATATGGACCTTCTTTTAAAGCCGTTGCAGCAAGTTTTTTCTCTAATTCAGTTTTGGCGTTACGAACCATTGCATCAATTTGTTTCTGTGAACGGTTACCGTCACGTAAAGAAGCAAATTCAGCTTGATCTAAAACTGTTTTTTGAACAGCTTGAGGATTGATAGTCGTACCTTGACCTGCTTTAACAGCTGTTACCCATTGCTCAAAATCAGCTTGAGTTACAGAGTGAGCTTTAAAGCGCATTTGCGAGAAACCATAACCTGAGTAGTTAGATGAGAAACCACGGAATTCGCCCGTGTTGTCTGCTAAAACGTTCAAGTGAGTTTGCATACCCGCCATTGCATAAATCTGACCAGATAATGCAGGGATAAAGAACGAGTTCATTGTGAAGTTAGATGTTAAACGTAAGCTTACAGGCGTTTGCTCTGGGAAGCGTAATTCGTTAACAGTAGCAATGTTCTGTTCTGGGTAGATGAAGATCCATTTAAATTGTTCAGCAATAACTTGAACAGTTAAAGGAGCTTTTTCGGATTCTAGCGGACGGTAAGGGTCGTACTTGTGGGAACCCCACCAAGTTAACCAAGCTAAAATACAAATAATAATAACAGGTATACCCCATACTACAATTTCAATTGCAGTAGAGTGTGACCATGTTGGTTGATAGTCTGCGTCTTTATTCGATGCGCGATATTTCCAACCGAACCACAATGCCATAATTGCAGATGGAATAACCACCAATAGCATTAGGTAAATCGCAGTCATCATCAGGTTACTTTGACCTGCTGCAACTGGACCTTTTGAGTTCAGAAGTACTAAATCACCGCCACACCCAGTTAAGAGTGCAGCCATCGTAGATAAAGACAATACAGCTAAAATCGTTTGTCTCATTTTACAACCTCGGTGAAGAGTCCCATTCCCTAATTTAATATGGGATAGCGATTAAAGTGTCGCATGATTAAAAAGACATCAAAAAAGATGAAAAAGTCTTCTTAATCATCGGACACCGCTACGTTGTAGGGCATTATGCCTGATATCGACAAACTAAGCTACACATAAAGCGGCTTTAAGTGGAGGGAATAAAAACCAATTTTTATACTCGGAATTATTTGTGTTAATTTTAATTTATTTATATTTATCAATATTATAAGAAAAAAGGGATGATCAATCATCCCTGAATAAATAAAATCAAATTATTGCTTTACGACTTTGGTTTTGGCGAGTTTATCGTGCAAAGCCTGTCGTTTTGCACCAAATGCAAAGCCATAATCTAAAATTGTGATGAATGGCATAAACATCATATTCAAAATAATGAAAATGATAGAGCGAATCGTAAAGACTCGCATTAGGCTCACTTTTTCATTGCTTTCTGCATCTACAATTTTAATTTTGGTTAAACGCTTACCAATACTTTGACCATTTTTAGCCAGTAAGAATGCTTGCAAGCCCAGCATAATGAGTAAATAAATTGCAATGGCTTGCCATGCTTGCATAGGAATCAGCTGAAATAACTCAGTTTGTAATTGAATGGCTTGATCTGAAGTGGTTGCCGCTTGCATCTTTTGTTGTAAGCCAGACAATTGTTCAAATTGATCTGCATTTAAGAAAAAAGAGGGAATAGCTGCTGCTGGTAGCCAAAGTAGCATATCAATAATTTTTGCTAGCGCACGACTGTTGATACTGGCTAACTCAGTTTGCGTTGTTTTGGTTTTTGTATTTTGTGATTGGCTATATTGTGCTGCAGTTGCACTATAGTTCTGTTCAGGCTGCTGAAAAGGAGATGCTTCAGAAGTCGGTGCTACATAGCCTTGTGGTTCATATACAAGTTTACCTTGGGTGAGTTCACCTAAAGCTTTCCATTCGCTCATGCCTTGGTGCCAAGCCAAATCTGTCAGCAACACTTGTTGGCTGGCGAGCATTTGGTTGAGCTGCTCTAAGGTGTATGGCCCAGCTTGTTGATTATTTCGTGCCAAGTAAATTTGCATAAATATAAAATCTCAAAAAATGAATTTGAAAAAAAACCCACGCAGGTGCATGGGTTTTCTTTTAACACGTTTTATTACGCTTGTTGAGCTTTTTCTTCAGAAAGGAAGAACCAAGTGTCTAAAACTGAGTCTGGGTTTAAAGATACAGATTCAATACCTTGTTCCATTAACCAACGTGCAAGGTCAGGGTGATCTGAAGGGCCTTGACCACAGATACCGACATATTTACCTGCTTTACGGCATGCGTGAATTGCCATAGAAAGTAATGCTTTCACTGCAGGGTCACGTTCATCGAACAGGTGAGAAACAATGCCTGAGTCACGGTCTAAACCAAGTGTTAACTGAGTTAAGTCATTTGAGCCGATAGAGAAACCATCGAAGTGCTCAAGGAATTGTTCAGCCAACAATGCGTTGGTTGGTAATTCACACATCATGATCACTTTCAGACCATTTTCACCACGTTTTAAACCATTCAGCGCAAGCAATTCGATCACACGTTTTGCTTCAGCAACGGTACGTACAAATGGAATCATAATTTGTACGTTGGTTAAGCCCATTTCGTCACGTACTTTTTTCAAGGCACGACATTCAAGCTCGAAGCAGTCACGGAAATTGTCAGACACATAACGACTTGCACCACGGAAGCCCAACATTGGGTTTTCTTCTTCTGGCTCATATAACTTACCACCAATTAAGTTTGCGTATTCGTTTGATTTGAAGTCAGACATACGCACAATCACTGGTTTGTCAGCGAATGCAGCAGCAAGGGTAGAAATACCTTCAACCAATTTTTCTACATAGAATTCGATTGGCGATGAATAGCCCGCAGTACGCGCCATAACTGCTGCACGTGTTTCACGTGGTAAGCTGTCAATATTAAGCAATGCTTTAGGATGCACACCAATCATACGGTTGATGATGAATTCTAAACGTGCAAGACCAATCCCTTCGTTTGGAATTTGAGCAAAGTCAAATGCGCGGTCTGGGTTACCAACGTTCATCATGATTTTGAACGGAAGTTTAGGCATAGATTCGATTGAGTTCTTTTGAACTTCAAAATCTAAAGCACCTTCATAAATGAAACCTGTGTCGCCTTCGGCGCAAGAAACTGTAACTTCCTGACCATCAGTCAAAACTTCAGTTGCATTACCACAACCTACAATTGCAGGTACGCCTAATTCACGGGCAATAATTGCAGCGTGACAAGTACGACCACCGCGGTTAGTGACAATTGCAGCAGCACGCTTCATCACTGGTTCCCAGTCTGGATCAGTCATGTCTGAAACAAGAACGTCACCTTCCTGAACTTTGTCCATTTCTTTAATAGACGTTACAACGCGGACTCTACCAGAACCGATACGCTGACCAATTGAACGACCTTCACAAATGACCGTACCTTTTTGTTTCAATAGGTAGCGTTCCATAGTACCGACGTTTTCACGGCTTTTTACAGTTTCAGGACGTGCTTGAACGATGTAGATTTGACCGTCATCACCATCTTTTGCCCATTCAATATCCATAGGCGCTTGATAATGTTCTTCAATAATTAACGCTTGTTTCGCTAATTCTTGTAGTTCGTGATCATTTAAAGAGAACTGTTGGCGATCTTGTTTTTCAACATCGACCACAACTACAGATTTACCAGCCGCGCCTTCTTCACCATAAATCATTTTTTGGTGTTTAGAGCCAAGGTTACGACGTAAAACTGAGTGTTTGCCTGCTTTTAATAAAGGCTTAGAAATATAGAATTCATCTGGGTTAACTGCACCCTGAACCACCATTTCACCCAAACCATAAGAAGCAGTAATGAATACAGCATCACGGAAACCAGATTCTGTATCTAGGGTAAACATTACACCAGCAGCGCCAGTTTCTGAACGTACCATACGTTGTACGCCTGCAGACAAAGCAACGACATCGTGGTCAAAGTTTTGGTGTACACGGTAAGAAATCGCGCGGTCGTTGTACAAAGATGCAAAAACTTCTTTAATGGCAATTAATACGTTGTCAATGCCACGGATGTTTAAGAATGTTTCTTGCTGACCTGCGAAAGATGCGTCTGGTAGATCTTCTGCAGTTGCAGATGAACGAACGGCAACCGCGATGTTTGGGTTGCCGTTAGAGAGTGCTTCAAAAGCAACTCGGATTTCTTGTTCTAGTGATGCAGTAAGCGGAGTGTCGACAATCCATTGACGAATTTTTGCACCAGTTTCAGCAAGCGCATTCACGTCATCTACATTGAGTGTTTTTAGCTCTGCTTGAATTTTAGCGTTTAGGCCACTTTGCTCGAGAAATTCACGATAAGCAGCAGCTGTTGTTGCAAAGCCACCTGGTACCGATACACCAGCATTAGATAAGTGGCTGATCATTTCGCCCAAAGATGAGTTTTTCCCACCCACGAGCTCAACATCGTGTTTCCCTAATTTTTCCAGACCAATTACGCGCGCTTCCAAAGTTGTTACTCCACTTTTGCAGTATTAATCACTATCTTGTCATGAAATTATAATAAATCTACTTAGCAATTTGGTTTTACTAAGCGACAGTCATGTAAGATCGGTTTACTATAAAGATTATATAGCACTAAGACAAATGTTTAAGGAGAATTTTAATGTCAGATGGTAAACAAATTAAGCGGAGTGTTTTTTTTATTTCCGATGGAACTGCAATTACGGCTGAAACCCTTGGACATTCACTCTTAGCGCAATTTCCAAATGTGGACTTTGATATTCATATTCATCCTTATATTACGTCTGAAGAAGCGGCTATGAATGTGGTGGCAGAGATTAATGCCCGAGCACAAACTGATGGTCAATTACCTTTGGTGTTTGATACCTTGGTTGACCAATATGTGCGTGACATTATCAACACTGCCAAAGCAATTAATTTAGATGTATTTGAAGGCTTAATTAGTAAGCTTTCTGAAGAGTTAGGAACACCACCAACCACTTTGGTCGGGCAGACGCATGCCGTAACAGATTCTGAATCTTACAAGGCACGTATTGATGCGGTGCATTTTGCCTTAGATAACGATGATGGCGCACGTACACGCCATTACGACAAGGCCGATCTGATTCTGATTGGGGTGTCGCGTTCGGGTAAAACGCCAACTTCCATCTACCTTTCTTTACAGTTCGGGATTCGTGTGGCGAACTATCCATTGACTGAAGAAGACCTCGATGACAACCGTTTGCCAGCCGTATTAAAGCCGCATAAACATAAGTTATTTGGCTTGATGATTGATGCTGAACGCCTTGTTGCAATTCGTACTGAACGTAAAGCCAATAGCCGTTATGCAAGTTTTAATCAATGCCAAATGGAATTGCGTGCGATTGAAGGTATTTATATTTCAGAAGGGATTAAATATTTAAATGTTTCAGAAATGTCGATTGAAGAAATTTCAACACGTGTTTTACAAATGACAGGTTTAAAACGTCGTATTGGTTAATGAAACTATATGTATTAAAAGAGCCAAAATTTTATTTTGGCTCTTTTTTATTGGATTTAAATAGAATAAAAATCAAGCTACTATTTATTTAAATGATAATGCTTTTAGTGTGACTTAAAATGTAGTGATAATGGTATCAATTGGATGTTCTTGTCCATCAATACTATGCACGCTATGTGCACAGACTTTGACAATTGGCCAAGTAATCAAATGGCAATTTTCGCATTGTAAAGCTGAATAATAATGATCAGATTTAAAATAGCGTTGATGTGTATCTGCAATGTTTGGTGTGAGTTGACGTTTAAGCCACGTGTCTTTGACTTGAGCATCTAAAAAGCGTAAAGCCAAAATATTTTTGACGCGGTTATTAAACAAACGTCGATTTTTAAACACCAAAGGATGGCTAATTAGGCGATGGATGCCACGTTCTGTACTTGGCAGGACAAAATGCGGTGCAATTTGAAAGACTTGAACAGATGTTGCTTGCTGACAAATTCTATCGAGTTGTGCCACGCTGTCCTGATTTGCACCAATAACTGCAACGCGTAAACCTGTGAAGTCATGCTGTTTGATTTCAGTTGCAGGAATGCATTCGCCTTGGAATTCTTGAAAATCTGCCAAGCAGTTTTGAAAAGCGTGTCTATGTACGTCGTGTTTAGGACTGACCATGCTGAATCTCTTGATATATTCATTTTATAAATTAGAACATTTACTCTATTTTGTTGGGACAGTACTGTTTGGTAAAGTCTTTTGTGCAGGCGAGCCAGTCATTCCTAAAGATTGAAAATTAATTCAACTGAGATTACTGAGATTTAAGCGAAAGAGAACAAGAAAACGGATTTAAGTTATTTATTTTAAATGTTTTTAATTGATGAAACCTTGTAGCTCAATAGAACTACAAGGTCGGAGCTAATTAAGTATCTAACTTCATTTGCATGAGCAAATCAAAGTTATGTAAGCGTTTTTGCGTATCATAAATGTCACAAGTGAAAATGAACTCATCTACATCATACTTTGCCAATAAGTTTTCCAGTC
Organism: Acinetobacter seohaensis; assembly: GCF_056431365.1. Classification (NCBI taxonomy): domain Bacteria; kingdom Pseudomonadati; phylum Pseudomonadota; class Gammaproteobacteria; order Moraxellales; family Moraxellaceae; genus Acinetobacter; species Acinetobacter seohaensis. The sequence goes on along the minus strand of NZ_JBWKMK010000029.1, from coordinate 195,574 downwards.
CAGCTTTTACTGTTGCCACAGAGCCAATTTGCGCCATGCCATAAAAACTATCGACTGACATTTTTTCAGCAGGTGACCACAAACCATCCATGCTGTTTATAGGAGCTTTGAGTTTCAAACTCTGCCCACGAATTAAGCCCAATACCCGTTGATAGGAACTTGTGGCGAGATATTGTGCTTCTGCATCGCTGTCTGCAACTACAGTTGGTACACCCATAGACACATACGGGCGGTCTAAATATTCTGAGGGTTCAAAGTTGTCACGGTATAACTGAATTGCTTGACCAAGCATGCGTGGGGCAAAGTGTGAGGCAAATGAATAGGGCAATCCTAATTTTGCAGCCAGTTGTGCGCTAAATAAACTTGAACCAAGCAACCATACAGGAACGTGTGTCCCTTGTCCTGGCGTAGCAACAATACGTTGTTGTGGTTCAGCATCTTTAAAGTAATGCAAAATTTCTAAAACATCTTGCGGAAATTGATCTTCAGTTTCCTGTCGCCCACGACGCAGCGCACGCATGGTCACTTGATCTGTGCCTGGTGCGCGACCTAAACCGAGTTCAATACGGTTAGGATATAAAGTCGCTAAAGTTCCAAACTGTTCAGCGACCACTAACGGTGCGTGGTTGGGGAGCATAATACCGCCAGAACCGAGTTTAATTTTTTGCGTATTTGCTAATAAATAGCCTAAAAGTACTGCAGTTGCAGAGCTGGCAATGCCATCCATATTATGATGTTCAGCCAACCATAAACGGTCATAACCAAGTTGTTCTGCATGTTGTGCCAATTCGAGTGCGTGATGCAGTGAAAATTGAACTGTTTGATCATCACGGACGGGAGCAAGTTCAAGAATGGCAAATTTTGTGTCTTGCAGGGAACGCATCATTTATTCCAGCTTGATAAAGAGAGTTTTATCATACGATGCATTGAGTGGATTGTATATCGATAATTTTCGATATAAGGGTGTTCAGTGCGCTAGATTTAGCGGATGTGTGTTTAAGCAGTGATTTAATATAGTGAGATTATTGTCTGTATAAGAAAAAGCACCCGAAGGTGCTTTTGCAATATTAAAGAGATTGTAGAGAGCGTGGCGGAGATGAATTAACAATTAACGACGTTTTCCATTTTTGTAATGACCTAAATGCAAGCCATTGTCTTTACTGTAACGGTTATTGTAACGCACATCATTATAACGATAGCCACGGCTGTCATAGCGTCGGTCGTAACGGTCATCATAGCGTTTGTTGTCATAGCGATCATCTCGACGGTCTTCGCTCACTTTTTTACCCAGTACAGCACCACCTGCAGAACCGAGTCCAGCGCCAACATAGCCACCCGTATTGCCTGCCACGTTGCGACCGACACTATAACCACCCGCACCACCTAACGCTGCACCAATCATGGCACCGTTACGGTCACGTTTACTGGCAGAAGCCGCCGCACCACCTGCGCCACCAATTGCAGAGCCAATCATGGCACCTGTTTGTCCACCCATGTGCTGACCAATGGCTGCACCGACTGCACCACCAAGCGCAGAACTTGCAGCAACACGTGTGTCATTTGCATGTGCAGTTCCCATGATTAAGGCAGAACTCGCGATGACACCACTTAATAAAAAATAATTCAGTTTCATGAGGATGCTCCGTATCAATAACTTATGCGCTTGGGTATTTATATATGTAATTAATGTATAAAAGCTTGTAGAAAGAATCGTGAAGGCCAGATAGAACATGTTGTAAAGTTTGGTAAATACACTGTAATTACCCCACATTAATTCTACATATTTCATCGCTTTTTGGTATTTATGATATTTCTAAACAGGATCAAAAAAGCACCGAGCTAATGTCGATGCTTTTAGGTGAATCATTAAGACTGATTCAGACGTATAAATTAACGTCGGTTACGTTTTTTCTTCCATTTACGTTCTTGGTAGCGGTCGTATTCTTTATCTTTTGAGATTTTATTCCCCAAAGCTGCACCACCGGCAGCACCGAGTGCCGAACCAATATATCCACCATTGGTTCCACCCATATTTTTACCTACGGTATAACCAGCGCCACCACCTAAAGCACCACCAATAGCAGATTCGGTACGATGACGTTTATTGCTCGCAACCGCAGCACCACCTGCACCACCGAGTGCAGCACCAATAGTTGCACCTGTTGTGCCGCCCATATTTTTACCAATAGCTGTACCTGCCACGCTGCCTAAAGCACTTGCAGCAGCTACACGTGTGGTATTGTCTGCGTAAACATTAGCACTAAGCATTGAACCTGCGGCTAAAGCTGCACTAAATAACATTGCATTAAGTTTCATGATTGCACTCCATGTCCATTTTCAGGACTTATTTTATGATCAATTTTGATGGGCTAAATCTATCAAAGAGTCTCTGTCAAAATGTGGAGAGTGCGCACGAGATTGGTGTGCTTTGGTGTGGGCTTTGTATGAGTTTGATTAAAATTGCTAAAAAAATGTCCAAATGCGGATGCTAATTGCGGTACTTGGTGAGTTGTACATTCACCGCAATGCACAGCATCATCACACAGAAATACTGCTAGAACATCTGCAGATAGGTATTTCAAACATCGTACAGACGTAATAATGATGTTATTTGGGTGGTAGAATCGGTAAACTATGCGCAATTTTTTATTTCGCTGTGCTGCGTGTTGCATGTAACAGCCTTTGCATTGAGATTTTTTAAACAATGAAAGAATCGTTACGTTTACGATTAGATCAGCTTTCTGACCGCCATGAAGAATTGACTGCTTTGTTGGCAGATGTTGAAGTGATTTCAGATAACAAGCGTTTTCGTCAATTATCACGTGAACACAGTGATTTAGACGAAATTACGGCAGTGTGGTCACAATACACACAAGCCGAAGCCGATATTGAAACAGCCGAAGCAATGTTGTCTGATCCTGACTTTAAGGAAATGGCGCAAGAAGAAATTAAAGAGAATAAAGCACTGATTCAGCAACTTGAGTCAGATTTAAATATTTTAATGATTCCGAAAGACCCGAACGATGCTAACTCTGCTTATTTAGAGATTCGTGCAGGAACGGGTGGTGATGAAGCTGCAATTTTCTCGGGTGATTTATTCCGCATGTATAGCAAATATGCAGAAAGCCAAGGCTGGCGGATTGAAATTCTTTCTGAAAATGAAGGCGAACACGGTGGCTATAAAGAAGTCATTTGCTTGGTCAATGGCGAAGGCGTGTATGGCCGTTTGAAGTTTGAAAGTGGTGCACACCGTGTACAACGTGTGCCTGCAACAGAATCACAAGGGCGTGTGCATACGTCTGCATGTACCGTGGCAATTCTGCCAGAGGTAGATGTTGATACCACGGTAGATATTAACCCTGCCGATTTGCGTATCGATACCTATCGTGCTTCGGGTGCGGGTGGTCAGCACGTTAACAAAACCGACTCTGCAGTGCGTATAACCCACATTCCGACGGGTACTGTGGTGGAATGTCAGGAAGAGCGTTCACAGCATAAAAACAAAGCGAAAGCGATGGCGTTGTTGGCATCACGTTTGGAAAATGCCAAACGTGCTGCAGCAGATGCAGCAACTTCAGAAATGCGTCGTGATTTGGTGGGTTCGGGTGACCGTTCTGAGCGTATTCGTACCTATAACTATCCGCAAGGACGTATGACAGATCATCGTATTAACCTGACTTTATATAAGTTGGATGCGGTGATGGAAGGTGATTTAACTGAACTACTAGATAGTCTGCATCGTGAATATCAGGCAGATCAGTTGGCGATGCTTGCTCAGCAAAACGGTGGTTAATGAATATTGCACAAGCCTTGGCGCTACGTGGTGAAGTCGATAGCTATGAGCGTCAAGAAAATATTTGGTTGTTAGAGCATTTTTTAGGACTCAGTGCGCTTGAATTAAAATATCGTGCAGATCAGGAATTGAGTGCCGCGCAAGAGCAGATGTATGTGCAGGCTTTGGCATGTATAGCAGCAGGCGAGCCTTTGGCGTATATCACAGGTTCACAGCCATTTTGGACACTGGATTTAAAAGTCACGCACGATACTTTGGTGCCACGTCCTGATACCGAGGTTTTGGTCGAAACTGTGTTGGCTTTGTCATTACAACGTGATGCTGTAATTGTCGATTTAGGCACAGGTACAGGGGCGATTGCTTTGGCTTTAGCATCTGAACGTCCAGATTGGCAGGTAACCGCAACCGATATTTACCTGCCAACGCTTGCAGTTGCTCAAGAAAATGCAAGCAAGCATGCTTTAAATCAGGTGCAATTTGCCTGTGGTGCATGGTTTGAGGCATTGGGTTCAGCAGCCGAGCCACGTTTTGATTTAATTGTATCTAATCCGCCGTATATAGATGCTAATGATGCACACATGTCTGCTTTGGCAGCAGAGCCTGAACGTGCATTGGTGGCAGCAGATCAGGGTTTGGCAGATATTCTGCAGATTATTTCGCAGGGTAAGCACTGGCTGAAAGCAAATGGATGGATTGCACTAGAGCATGGCTATGACCAAGCTTTAGCAGTGCAAGCGATTTTTGCAGAACACGGTTTTTCTGACATTCGTACAGTCAAAGATTATGCAGGCAATGATCGGGTGACTTTAGCACAATGGCTTGCTGGCTGATGTGTTATATCAGTTAAAAATCTTGTGAGATCTATTTATCAGCTTGCAAACATAGACGAATGATTAGCAAAGTTTAAGTGCAAGACCAATTTATGAGCCTCAACTCAACTGATGTCAGCTTAGGTTGCCTTTCACTGCCAAAATTGCAGGTGGCAGTTCTTCGCCAAGTGAACTCAGCATTTCCCGTTCAATTAATCGCACCATGGAGTTGAGCGGTAAATCATTGTCTTGCAGGCCAAAAGGTTCTTCAAGTTGTTCGCTGAGAGCATCTAAACCTAAGAATAAATAGGCAATTAAACCCACCAAAATTGGTGTCCAGATTCCTAAACTTGCTTCTAAACTAAAAGGCAGAATAAAGCAGAAGCAATACACAGTGCGGTGCAACAAGACTGAATAAGAAAAAGGCAAGGGTGTGCTGAGAATTCGATCGCAACCTGCTTGCACATTACCCAATTCAACAATATGTTGATTCAAGCCTTGATAAATAATATCGGAAATTTCACCTGTTTTCAGTGCGCTGACTAACTCTTTTTGAATGCTTTCTAAAATAAACTGTGCGGCATTAATATGCGGAAATAATGCTTCATAATCTGCAGATGTGAGGTTGACTTTGTTTTGATAAAAATCGATAGGTTGGTTTTGATTGCGTAAACGGTTACGCAATAAATTACTAAACAACATGACCCGATACATCAAGACCCGACGCTGTTGATCTGGCAGTACGTATGAGTCACGTGAAATATGCCGTGATGTTGCAATTAACGTCCCCCACAATTTTCGACCTTCCCACCAACGTTCATAACTGGCGTTATTTCTAAAACTGAGGAAAATAGACAAAATAATACCGAAAATGGTAAAGCCAATGGCTGGTACGCTCGGCACTTGAAAAAAGTGGTGAGAAGACAAATACACTAAGACCGTAGAAAGGAAGACCACAATTGCAAGTGCAGGTAAGACCGTGGGTAAAATTGTCCCATACCATGCAAACAGTAGGGTAAAACTGTTGTTTTTATTGCGAATAATCATCTTGATGCATCCTTGAAGCTGTCCTTAGTGTTTCATAGACAAACAACGCTTGGCAAGATGATAGCTAGCTTTTGATTTAAAAAAGCAGCAAGCGGCTTAAAGTCAATTTTTCTTATTTATTATTGCAACAGCCAATAAAAAAGTGATGCCATGAAGACATCACTTTTTAAATACTTTCAGCAACTGAATGCTCAAAGTTTTAGCTTACATCGGGTAATCTTGCAAACAGTCTGGAATTTCAACTTGTGCCAAACTGTCTGTTTCTAAAGCTAAACATAGTGCAACAATTTTAGCGGTATCGCACAGGTGTTCATCTTTGAGTGCTAAACCTGCTTGTAAAGATTGTAAATCTTCTTGGCAAATATCTAGGGCTTGCGCTGCTTCAAGTGCATCTTCACGTTTGAAAAACGCAGACATGACATTGCGTAACTGTTCTTCTGAGGTATTTAGAATACTTTGATTGAGTAATTCATCTAATTGGTCAGAAGCTTGGTTGAGGGAGTGAGAGAAATTTTGAACTAGATTGTGTTCAAGTACATCCATCATCTTAAGCATGGGGAAACCTCCAAAGATGCTCGTACATTTAATATTACAGGGGGAGTATGACAGCCGAATTGCATAAAATTTATGCTTTAAATTGATTGAAAAGTAAACTAAATTTAATACTTTGACAATGCAGTGCCGATGAACGTCCAGTTCACTGCTCAACCTTGAAATCACAGCGATGAGTTTTCTTTTATAATTAAGTTGTTTGTAAAATACACAAAATAGTGGCTGAGTAGTAGGTGATAAGTCACGCAATTATGAGCTTTCAATTATGAGCTTTCGGTATATTGTCGATATGCACCAGGATTGACCCCAGTCCATTTTTTAAAGGCACGATGAAAAGCACTAGGATCATGGAAATTTAATTGATCGCTAATCTCTTGAAGTGATTGTTGGGTTTTGCTCAACAATTCGATTGCCGTATCTCGACGGATTTCATTTTTTAATTGCTGATAGCTAGTGCCTTCCTGCTTTAAACGCCGTTGGAACGTCGCTTCAGACATATTGAAATGCTGGGTTAATTCGTTCAGCTCTAACCATTCACTCGGCGGCAATCGCATTAATTGTTTACGAATTTTATGACTCAGCGCATGTGGGTTTTTATAACGCACTAAAAGATTAAAAGGCGTTTGTTTTAAAAAGCGTTTCCAGCTTTTTTTATCCTGCTTGATTTTTAAATCAAGATGTTTTGCCTCAAAATAAATCTTATGCGTTGTACACGCATATTCAATTTGGTCACAGAAACGGACACGATAATCAGCATCATCCTGCGGAGCAGCACATTTGAGTTGCATGTTTAAGATAGCAATACGTTGTCCTGTCAGCCAGCACATCAAGCCATGAATCAGCATTAAATATGTGGCATAACTAAACATCGGTTTCACTTGATATTTATCGTGAATGGTTAAGATTGCATATTCACCATCTACGTTTAATTCACCTGAAAAATCATCCAGTATTAAATTAAAGAAATTTAAAATGTCCTGTAATGCGGCCTTTAAATGCTCTGCTTGGTACACCCATTTAGACAAGAGTTGATAACTGCCACGACGCATAGCATGGCTGTCCATGCCAAAAAACTCATCATTCATGGTATCTGCCAGTGCAATCCACAATTGACCATATTGCAGAACCGACACCCGCGCTTTGTTGGAATGTAACAGCTCTGCAGGAATACCCGCCGTCTGCAAAATCGCATGCGTATCCATACCGCGTTGCTGTGCAGTATGCAAAGCTTCATGGACTAAAGCAATTGAAATTGTACCTTTGCTGTAAGTGAGCTGAGTTGCATTCATGGGATGGCGTGGTATTCCATTTACAAGTTGAGTGTTCAAATACATCATAGTCGATGCAGGGTTTGGTAATTGTACTCTAGCTTGAGTGTGATTAATCTGTTTCTTAAGTTGTATCAACCTGAAAATTTATAAGGAAAATAAAATGAAAATTCAAGGAAAAGTCTGTGTGGTCACGGGTGGTGCATCGGGTTTAGGCGCTGCGACTGCACAACATTTAGTTGCGCAAGGTGCAAAAGTTATTTTGGTTGATATGAATCAAGAACTTGGGCAGCAGCTTCAACAGCAATTGGGCGAAAATGCAGACTTCGTAGCTGTAGACGTGACCGATGAAAACCAAGTACAGCAGCTTTTTAACCATATTGAGCAAAAATACGGACAGTTAAATGGCTTGGTGAATTGTGCAGGCATTGCACCGTCTGCCAAAGTCTTGGGACGTGATGGTTTGCATGATTTGGCAATGTTCCAAAAAGTGCTGAATATTAATGTCACGGGCAGTTTTAATATGATCCGTTTTGCGGCACAACTGATGGCGAAATATGACTTAGCCGCCGATGAAGAAGAGCGTGGTGTGATTGTGAATACTGCTTCGGTTGCAGCATTTGATGGGCAGATTGGACAAAGTGCGTATTCTGCATCGAAAGGTGCAATTGTGGGGATGACGCTGCCTTTGGCACGTGAATTGGCACGTGAAGCCATTCGGGTGATGACGATTGCCCCCGGTATTATGGAAACCCCGATGCTGAAAGCATTTCCACAGCATGTGCAAGATGCTTTAGGGCAAATGGTGCCATTTCCACCACGTTTGGCAAAGCCTGAAGAATTTGCGCAATTGGTGGGTCATATTTTTGAAAATGGTTATTTAAACGGTGAAGTGATTCGTTTGGATGGCGCAATTCGTATGCAACCGAAATAAGTTATGACGATGCTATATCCATAAAATAGCCTAAGCAAAAATTCAAGTATTGAAAAACTGGATACTAAAAAACCGTTGCAATACAGAACAAGGATGTTGCGCGCATTCCTGACAAAAACAACATCTACCATATAAACAGAGGGTCACCATGATTTTAAGCCATGAACAAAAAATGATTCAGGATATGCTGCGCAGTTATGCACAGGAAAAGCTTAAACCAACTGCAGCGGCACGTGATAAAACTGCTGAATTCCCTGCAAAGGAGTTAAAAGAACTGGGTGAGCTAGGTGCTTTGGGCATGACCGTTGCAGAAGAATGGGGCGGTGCAGGTTTAGATTATGTATCTCTCGTTTTAGCCTTAGAAGAAATTGCTGCGGGTGATGGTGCAATTTCAACGATTGTGAGTGTGCAAAACTCATTGCCATGCGGAATTACACAACGCTACGGCACAGAGGCGCAAAAACAAAAATATTTAACTAAACTGGCAACAGGCGAATGGTTAGGCTGCTTTTGTTTAACTGAACCACAAGTCGGCTCTGATGCCAGCGCGATTGAATGTAAAGCTGAAAAAGATGGCGAGGATTGGGTTTTAAATGGCACCAAGCAGTTTATCACCACAGGCAAATATGCAGATGTTGCTTTAGTTTTTGCTGTAACGGACAAAACTGCGGGTAAAAAAGGCATTTCCTGCTTTTTAGTCCCGACGAACACACCAGGTTATATCGTGGCACGTTTAGAAGACAAAATGGGACAGCACTGTTCCGATACCGCCACCATCGTGTTGGAAAACTGCCGTATTCCTGCAGAAAACCTATTGGGGCAAGAAGGTGAAGGCTACAAAATTGCACTCTCTAATTTAGAGTCGGGGCGTATTGGTATTGCCGCGCAATCGGTGGGTATGGCGCGAGCAGCTTTAGATGCAGCCGTGGACTATGCCAATGAGCGTAAAGCTTTTGGAGTTGAAATTGTGCAACATCAGGCAGTCGCGTTTCGCTTGGCAGATATGGCAACACAGATTGAAGCTGCACGACAGCTTATTCTACATGCCGCAAGCCTCAAAGATGCAGGCTTACCGTGTTTAAAAGAAGCATCTATGGCCAAGCTTTTTGCTTCAACCATGGCAGAGCGTGTGTGTTCAGATGCGATTCAAATACATGGGGGCTATGGCTATGTATCTGATTTCCCAGTTGAACGTATTTACCGCGATGTGCGCGTTAGCCAAATTTATGAAGGTGCATCCGATATTCAGCGTTTGGTGATTGCACGTGAAGTGACTAAGCGTTAAAGCTGAGTATCTAAAACTTTAGTCGGTGTCCAAAGCTTGCAAGGTTATTGCAGGATGTGGAAATTGAGAAAATGTTCAAATCATGTTTAGCTAACTTGATTGAAAAATACGCGAAGATCATGTCGTGATTGCGTTGCATGATCGACTTCAACACAGCAAACCTAATTTAAATTTTAAAGAGCGATTCAATCCTAACTTGTAAAAACGGTTAAAACAATAACGCATATTGCTGCAAATGAATTGCAGTGTCATCAGTTTAAGACGGAGCTTAAAAGAATGAAAACTTTGCAAGAGGCATATCAACAGTTTGATATTGAGCAACTGATTCAAACCCAATTGGCAGGAACGCCAACGGCACTTAATGCCTATGAAGAATGTTGCGGACGCTATACGGGTACTCAACAAACTGCCTTAATTTGGGAAGGCAAACACGGTCAAACTGCATCGTGGACATTTGATCAACTGGCAGAAGCATCTGGAAAATTGGCAAATTATTTTACTCAACTGGGCTTAAAAGCAGGTGATTGTATTGCAGGATTATTGCCGCGTACGCCTGAATTGTTAATTACGGTTTTTGCCACATGGCGCATTGGGGCAGTGTATCAGCCTTTATTTACAGCCTTTGAATCTAAAGCGATTGAGCACCGTATTCAAACTGCAAAGACGCAGCTCATTGTGACCAATACTGAGCAGCGTCCAAAACTAAATGCCTTGTCTAATGTGAAAATTTTAACTGTGGACGCAGCAAATCAAGCTCAAAACCATGATACAGATTTTTGGCAAGTTCTAAGCACTCAAGACACTTACTTTGAAACCGTGTATCGCAGTTTTGAAGATGATTTTCTGATGATGTTTACATCAGGCACTACGGGTTTAGCTAAATCTGTACCTGTGCCTTTAAAAGCCATTGTGGCATTTAAAGGTTATATGCAGCATGCAGTCGATTTAAGAGCAGAAGATTCATTTTGGAATTTAGCCGACCCTGGTTGGGCTTATGGCTTGTATTACGGTATTACAGGGCCACTGAGTTTGGGGCATAGCATTATTATGGATGAACGTCCATTTAGTGTTGATCATGCACTGGAAATTATCCGTAAATATCAGGTGAGTAATTTAACAGGTTCACCAACCGCATTTAGAATGTTCTTTGGTTTTAAAGAAAAGTTTGATGGTGATATTCAACGACATCTGCGTGTGGTTAGCAGTGCAGGCGAGCCGCTCACACCAGAAGTGATTCATTGGTTTAAGCATGATTTACAAGTCAATATTTATGATCAATATGGACAAACCGAATTGGGGATGGTGATTGCCAATCATCATGCACTGGAACATCAGAAAAAAGTAGGTTCTGCGGGTTATGCTATTCCCGGACATCGTTTCGCGGTTTTAAATGCACAGCATCAGGAAGTCGCTCACGGCGAAATTGGCACACTTGCACTGGATGAATCACAATCGCCTTTAATGTGGTTCAAAGGTTACGATGGGGATGACCGTAAATCATTTGTGGGACAGTATTATTTAACGGGTGATACGGTACGTTTAAATGAATTTGGTGGGATTGATTTTATTGGTCGTGCAGACGATGTCATTACAACTTCGGGTTATCGTGTCGGGCCTTTTGATGTAGAAAGTACTTTGCTTGAATGTGAGGAAGTGCTTGAATCCGCAGTAATTGGTAAGCCAGACCCAGAGCGTACAGAAGTGGTAAAAGCCTTTGTGGTGTTAAAAAATCAATATCAACCAAGCACTGCATTGCAGGAAAAGCTGCAACAGTATGTGCGTTCACGCTTATCGAAACATGCCTATCCTAATGAAATTGAATTTGTCAGCAGTTTGCCTAAAACATCCAGTGGAAAAATTCAGCGTAATTTATTGAAGCAACAAGAAATTGCAAAACAAAATGCTTTTAAAAAAGTGAGCTAAATTCAGCCAATAGGCCCTGTTAATTATTGCGCCATAAGAAAAACGCCATTCATACAGATTGGCGTTTTTTTAAATCTGTATTCTTTATTTAAACCACCCGATTATGCAAGCACGAACTCAATCGATAGAAAATGTGTGCATCATATTGGTGATGTGATATTTTCAACTTTATGCTGACACAATGAACAAGGCTGCATGTACTTCGATTACGATAAAAGCATGTAGGCAGCGCAATACATATTGGGGGAGAACATCATGGTAACAGCTCATTTAAATTTCACGCAGCCGTCAAAGCGGATATTTACGAAGTCGATATGGATGGGCGCAGCTTTACTGTTGTGTGCCTCTGGCAGTTATGCACAAAACTGGAACCCAGCGCCAACTGCTGAAAGTACAGCCTATTCCAGCTATCCAGCAGCAAAAACGCCACAAAAAAATTATGCAGTCTTTGCCGAATACGCCAATTTTGAAGCAGATTTTGACAGTGGCGATACAGTAGAACTAGATGGTTTTGCTTTGGGTGTTTCCACCACGCCACATCGCTCAGGTTTTTATGGCAGATTGGAATTCTTAAAAAACAATGAATACGATTTGGATTATTATGAATTCAATATGGGCGGGAATTTAAACCTGATCAGCTATCATGGTTTTTATTTCAATACATACGCAGGTCTAGGTTATAGCGGCGCAAGTTCAAAGCTGCTTGCCAATGATGTCAATTTTGTCACTTTACCTGTGGGCGTAGAAGTCGGTTTGAACTTTGTTCCTGATTTCTCGATTTACGCCACTGCCGGTTATAAATGGTTATATGACAGCACCTCGAATACCACCTGTAAAGATGGGACAACCTCAGACAAAGTCGGGAATACGGCATGTTACTGGAATGGTGGAATTGCCTATTATAATGAATATATAGGCGATGCCGATGGCGTTACTTATAACGTAGGCATGCGGATGCACTTTTAAGCAAGTCGTTGCACATCTCCATCTGTTCAAATACGCAACAATTCAACCGCCGTCATGGCGGTTTGCTTTGAATACCCGTTATACTTGGCGTTTTGGTTTTGCAGAATAGGGCATTTTCTTGGAAAGCATATTCGATACTCAGTTGGAATTGAGCGATGCAGAAATGCATCTATATAGCCGACAAATTTTATTGGATGGCTGGGATATTGAAGCCCAAGAAAAATTAAAACTGGCCAACGTACTTGTTGTGGGGTGTGGCGGGATTGGCTGTTTAAGCGCAGAATTACTTGCACGTGCAGGCGTGGGAAAAATCACTCTGATTGATGCTGATGTGATTGAAACCAGTAATTTGCAACGACAAATCGCCTATACCCCCGCAGATTTAGGCTTTTATAAGGCCGAAATTCTCGCAAAAAGATTAATGCAAATTAATCCTTATATCGAGATTGTTTGTTTAACCACGCTGTTAGATGCGCAAAATGCAGGCACTTTAGTTGCCCAACAAGACCTAGTTTTAGATGGTTGTGATAATTTCAGTACCCGATATTTGGTCAATCAATATTGCCGACAATTGAATGTACCTTTACTCAGTGCCTCTGCCATTGGTTTTCAAGGGCAAATGTTCATGGTCGAAGGTGATTCTGCTTGCTATGAATGTCTGTTCCCGAAAGAACAACATGCCAATGAAAGTTTGCGCTGTGCCGACAGTGGCGTATTGGCAACCACTCCCAACGTCATGGCCAGTTTACAAGCGCATCATGCCTTATTGTACTTGGGTTTAGGCAACACCGCGCTGAAACAAAAGCTATTACTTTGGGATGGTTTAAGCATGAAACAACGCTTATTGTCGTTTGATCAAGACCACAACTGTCCAGTTTGTCAGGCAAGATAGCCTTTTTACTTGGCAATTTTTTGTTAAACTCTCACTACTTTAATATGACTCAGACATGATGAAAAATAATATCTGGTTAGATGGTTTACGTTCAGTTGCTCGCATGGGTGAAACTGCCGTAGTGGCAGCCAAAGCAGGCATTAAATATGCCACTGAAAAGCCAAGTAATGCCAAACTCATGCGCGAAACATTTGAATCTTTAGGTTCAACCTACATTAAACTTGGGCAGTTTATTGCCAGTACACCGTCATTGTTCCCACGTGAATATGTCGAAGAATTTCAAGGTTGTTTAGACCAAACTCCAACTTTACCGTTTAGCTATGTACAGCAAGTATTGGCATCTGAATTTGCAGGGCGCAATTTAGATGAAATATTTGCCTCAATAGATGAAAAGCCTTTAGCTTCAGCATCTATCGCACAAGTACATGCTGCAAAATTGGTGAGTGGCGAAGATGTAGTGATTAAAGTGCAAAAACCGGGTGTAGAAACCATTCTCTATACCGATTTAAACGTCTTGCACTGGGCGACTAAACTGCTCGAAAAAGCTGTACCTAAAGTCAAATTTGCGTCATTGGCCGATATTGTCGAAGAAATCAAAACCCGTATGGTGCGTGAAGTCGACTTTATTGAAGAAGCACGTAACCTAGATGATTTTATTAATTATCTGAATTTAACCCAAAATACAAAAGCCACTGCACCTAAGGTCTATCATCAATATTCCACCCGTCGCGTATTGACCATGCAGCGTTTGTATGGCGTACCTTTGACCGATTTTGACGTGGTGAAACAAGTATCTAACGATCCATCGCAAGTGTTGATTACTGCCATGAATACATGGTTTGGTAGCTTGATGATGTGTAACAGTTTCCATGCCGATTTACACGCAGGCAACCTGATGTTGCTTGAAGATGGGCGTGTCGGCTTTATTGATTTTGGTATTGTTGGACAGCTGAATCCTGAAGTGTGGACTGCATGTATGGCTTTTATGGATGCTCTACAAAATACCAACTACACGCTTATGGCTGAAAATATGCTCAAAATGGGCATGACCGACAAGCAAATTGATACTCAGGTTTTGGCAGCAGATTTAGAGCGTTTATTTAGTGGCGTATTGCTGGCCGATCCTCAAGAGTTGCTGACTTCTAACCCTGCAGATTTAAATGACATTATGCTCGATATGGTTGCTGTGGGTGAGCGTCATGGGATTCGTTTCCCGCGTGACTTTGCTTTACTGTTCAAGCAAATGCTGTACTTTGACCGTTTCATGCGCGTTTTAGCACCTTATACCGATATTTATGCCGATCAACGATTGCAGATGGTACAAAGCATTGATCCGAATTTGTTGTTAAAGCATTAATTATCCATATTGGGCGAATCAAGCCTTCTGGTTGCATGTTTTAAAGCCACCGATCTTTTGTTTTATGAGTTCAGTGTGGCTTTAAAATACGGCAAATATCCCTTTCAATAGACAGAGATAGAAGGATTTAAAATGAAATATAGAGTGTGGTCATGGATGCAATTATCATTGAAGGCTTAAAGGTAGAAACAGTCGTTGGCTGTTTTGCATGGGAGCGTCAGATTCAACAACCGCTTATGTTGGATTTGATTATTGCCACCAATTTAAGCCAAGCTGCAGCTTCAGATGAGTTGCAAGACACGCTCAATTATGCAGAAATTTGCAGCATTTCAGCGCAAGTGATTCAGCAGGCTGCGCCCAAATTGATTGAGCATGCCGCACAATTGGTATTGGATGCACTTTTTACGACTTTTGCCGCCATTGAATCCATTACCATCACCATTCGCAAACCTGCCATTATTCCAGAAGCCAATTCTGTAGGAATTCGTCTTGAACGCCACCGAAACGATTTTTGCCCTCGCTCTGGCGAGTAACTGCGAAGCACCGCGTCAGTTTAAAAATGCCTATCAGCAAATTGCTGCATTGGGTGAAGTGCATTTTTCGCACATTTATCTGATTCCATGCCGTGATGGAATTGGTGCACACTATTGGAATTCTGCTTGTTTGCTAAAAAGCCGTTTAAGCTTTGAGCATCTAAACGTCATCCTTAAGGAATTGGAAGTTGCAGCAGGGCGTGTGCGTCCATCGCATGACATTCCGCTGGATATTGATATTATTGCGTGGGGTGAAAATTTAGCTCAAATGCAATTCAATCCGAAAAAAATGCCACTTGCTTTAGATGTTAAAATTCCAATGTGGGATATTTGGCAAGATGAGGCTTTTGTGCATTCTGCGCATGACTATCCCATTGTGAGTTGTGAAGAGTAAATCAGCCAGTAAAATTGGCAGATCAGTGATGCATTTTTAAATTTTGGCTGTGATACGTGATCTGATTTCGGCTTACATCATTGTGTCATATCTTGCTGATATGTTTGTATGAAAAACCATCAAAAATAATATTTTTCTGTATTTATACGGCTTTGCACTTAAAAACTATCCACAAAATCTGCGGATAAATCTTGGGATAACTCAAAATCGGCTCTTTCTCTGTTATTTTTTGATCGTTTTAATCGAGATGTTTTCTATTCCAATGACATAAAAAAACGCCCACAATTGTGAGCGTTTAAGTGTTATCAATTCATTAAATATAATAACTGGTCTTGGTCATGAGCTTGGAAATCGCAGTCATGGTCAAACGTACAGGTACAGGCAAATCTACACCACCTGCTTTGAGCGCCGTATCGCGATGATGCAATTCATCTTCATTCATTTGGACTAGAATTTTACGTGAACGATCATCTTGTTCAGGCAATTGGCTAATATGATGTTCTAAATGCAAGCTGACTTGACGTTCAGTTTCTGCCACAAAACCCAAACTGTATTTATCGCCCGCAATACCTGCAATTGCACCCATCCCAAAAGACAAGCCATACCATACAGGATTAAGCAAACTGGTGTGACTGTCTAACTCTTTTAAGCGGTCTTCGCACCACGCCAAATGGTCTTGTTCTTCAATTGCAGCCTGTTCCATTTCACGACGTACATTGGGCAATTTCGCAGTTAAAGCCTGACCGTGATATAAGGCTTGTGCACAGACTTCACCACTATGGTTTACTCGCATTAAGCCTGCAACATGACGTGCTTCACTCACAGCCAATTTGGTTTCAACCGTATTGCCCGGGTTTTCACGTTGAGCCGAAGTTGTGCCAGGTACTAAACTACGTAAGGCTTGGTCAAATGAATGAATAAACTTGTCGATGCCTGTGTAATGACGCATGAAATTAATCCTCCAAAGAGTCCTGTGCAGTATCTAACATTGGCTTGAGCTTTAACAAGAGCCAAAAGGTGAAAACAGCACTTAAAACAGCCGTAATACTAAATAAAATTTTTAAATCAATTTTTAAAATGCTTAAAATTAAAATCGAAAAAATGGCAGATGACACCATAAATACCGCATTTAAAATATTGTTGGCTGCGACCACACGTGCGCGGTGCGAGCGAGGGGAATAGGCTTGCATCATGGCATACAAGGGCACAATGTAAAAACCGCCACTAATGCCCAGTAAAGTGACTGCACACATGACATGATAATAACTCCAGCCTTGCTGAAAGACTTCGGCTAAGCCCAGTAGTGCGCCTGTTTTTTCTGGTACAAAAGCCAATGTGCCTGCCAAATAAAAAGCAAAGACGGTTAAACCGACTGCGCCAATAGGCACCATTTTAATATTGACCTCGGTACCGCCTATTTTACGGCAGAGCAAAGAACCTACGCCAATACCGACAGAAAAGAGTGTCAGTAATAAACTCACCACATTTTCAGAAGCATGCAAGTTTTGTTGAGTGAGCTGTGGAATTTGGGTTAAATACGTTGCCCCATAAAACCAATACCAAGAATTGCCCAATAATATTAGAAAAATCATCGGCAGGCTTTTGGCATATTTTAAAGTCTGGAAACTGGTACGGAAAAAATTCCAGTCAATTTGAATGTCGGGTGCCGTGACGCGCTGCGTCAGCACAAAACGACTTGAGGCATAACCAATTAGTGCAATAATCACCACAGTTAAGCTAATCCAGACTAAATTGCCTGCAGATACCGAAATCACTGCACCGCCTAAAATCATCCCCAGTAAAATTGCAATGGATGTACCTGACTGGAAAATTGCATTCCCTGACATCAGTTCATGCGGTTTGAGCACTTCAGGCAAAATGGCATATTTGATTGGGCCAAAAAAGGTCGATTGTGCGCCCATTAAAAACAAGGCCATCAGCAACAGCCACAAATTTCCTAAAATAAAACCAACGGTACCAATCAGCATGATGATAATTTCAAGCAGTTTGATGGCACGTACCAATTGAGCGCGTTCATACTTGTCTGCCAATTGTCCTGCGGTGGCAGAAAAAATGAAATAGGGCAAAATAAACAGCAGGGCTGCCAAATTGTTCAGGGTGCTGACATTTGCAGATTGTTGGCTAATCCAGCCATAGGTAAAGACCAAAAGCAGCGCTTGTTTATACACATTATCATTGAGTGCGCCAAAAAATTGAGTGAGAAACATCGGCAAAAAGCGACGACTCCTCAACAAATGTTCATTTTTTTCCATGCGTGATTAACTTCGTTTAGTTTTATTAAGAAATGTGACCGCTTGATATAATAGTACAGAAAATCATGTATGATGTTTCAAGTCTTTTCACTGATGAAAAAATCAAATAAATTGGTGTTTGTACGCGGGTTCATTGGGGTTTTTCCATAAAAATTAAATCAGTTTAGAGTTTTTTATGCTTGTAAATACAAACTTTAAAAAATCAGTACTGTGTTCCAGTATGCATGCAATTTTATGCTGGAATATGCCGAAAAAGCTCGGACTAAGTCTGTTTTTAGGTTTAGTTGCATCTTCAAGTTTTGCAGAAAGTCTTACTGTACCCAATTCAAACGCTCAGCTTGCTGAAAATCCTGTACCGCTACAGACTCCAACTGCAGAAGAAGCACAAAATTTAGCTGCAGAAATTAAACAACTGGCAGCAGCACAAGGTAAAGACAGTGCCCAAGATCTACAAAAAATAGAAGAAGCTTTAGAGCAAGCGCAAACACCTGAATTTAATAGTCTAGAAATGCTGCAACAGCAACAACAGGCAGGGGCATCTTTTGCTGAATTTCAGCCTATCGAATTTGAAGACTTAGAAGATTTACCCATTGCACCTGTAGATCAGGGGCTTGCCAATGAAATTTTTCAGGTGGCAGAACAAGCCAAACAAGAAGCGATGCTAGACCGCAATGGTCAAGTGCCAGAAACGTTGGTTAAAGACGCAACACAGCAGGAGCTACTGCAAATTGATCAAGCGCCTGTAAATGTCGATCAGCTCATAACCAATATTCAGGCAGACAGTAATTTTGTAGTGGAAGCCAATCCTAACGATACCTTAATGGCTGAATTGGGCTGGATGACGCAGGTGGAAAATGCCGATAAACCCGGTTTTTTCAGACGTTTACTGTATAAAGTCCGTCCACCGCGTGAGCTAAATACAGCCAAAGTGCCGCGTATTAGTGCAGATGTGGTCATTACCGCAAATGGTGTCAATGGTACACAAAACTCAATTGGAGAGGTATCGCCCGATGCTTATCGTACAGCGGTAGATCAGTTAAGTGCCAATATTAAGGCCAAACTGTCCAGTTTTACCCAGGAGTCTTTTGCAGATTTTCCATCGGCATTGCCACAGTTGCGCACCTTATCCAATCAGGCTGCGCAGGCGGTGGGTTTTTATAATGCCGAGTTTAAGTTTGAAAAACTCAGTGATAGCCGCGTGCGTGTGCAGGTTGTGCCAAATCCACCTGTGGCGATTAAACAGCAAAATATTGAATTTACAGGTGAAGGACAATACGAGGCACAATTTCAGGTTATTGGTGTCTTGCCTGATCAAGAAGTAGATGATGTGTTTAATCATGGTTTGTATGAGCAAACCAAAAAACGAATTACCGATGCCGCTTCAGATAACGGTTATTTTGACAGTTACTGGCGTTTGCATGACGTTAAAGTCGCTCAACCTCAAAATACAGCCGATATCAATTTACGTTATGAAACAGGCGAGCGTTATAAACTCGGAAATGTTGAATTTCGTATGAGCGATCCAAATCAAGAATTCCCTTTGGATATGGATATTCTGCAAAGTATGGTCACTTGGCAGGACAATGCTGACTATACTTTTTGGCGTGTAAATGGTTTGGCCAATAACCTCACCAACTCGCGTTATTTCAACTACACCTTAGTTGATACGATCCGTCCTGATCCTGTAGAGCATCCTTTGGAATTGCCACCTGATATTCAGGCTTTGGTCGATCAACAAAAAATCTCAGTTTACGATGCCACAGTCGTCGATCAAAAACGGGTGGTGTCATCTCAGGAAGTGACGCAATCTGTGGTGAACGAAGCTGAATTTGCTGGCACAGAAGAAGGTGCGAGCAACGATAAGCTGCGCATGCTACAAGCACAGCAAGAAGACAAACAATCAGAAGAAGAACGCTTAAAACAGCAAGCACGCATAGACAAAAAAATTCCTGTGATTGTGACTTTAAATGTAGACCGCTTAAATAGTGCCGAAGTCGGTGCAGGTTACGGAACTGACACAGGCGTGCGTTTGCGTGGGCAATATCGCCGTGCCATTGTCAATAAACGTGGTCACTCTTTCGATGCCAACTTAGAGCTTTCGCAAATTCGTCAAGCCATTGATGGACGTTATAATATTCCTTATAACCATCCCTTGAATGATTATGTCGCGTTGGTTGGCGGTTATGAGCGTGAAGAACGTGACGATGTTGCACAAGGTGGCGGCTTGATGATTGAATCTGCGGTTGCAGGTGTAGACCGTGTGATTAAAAACCCAATGGGCAGTTGGCAACATACTTTTGGCTTGCGTTATCGA
Source organism: Acinetobacter seohaensis (assembly GCF_056431365.1). NCBI lineage: Bacteria > Pseudomonadati > Pseudomonadota > Gammaproteobacteria > Moraxellales > Moraxellaceae > Acinetobacter > Acinetobacter seohaensis. The sequence continues at coordinate 175,234 of NZ_JBWKMK010000029.1, read as the reverse complement.
CTGGATCGCTTAACTGAAGATGGCACTGTATTTTTGGAAAAAGTGCCTGATGCGTTTATTGCCAATGGTGATGTCGAGCAACAATCGTTATTGCTTGGCTATGAAGTTTCACGTACCGACAGTAACCGTCGTGTTAACCCAAGCAAAGGTTTCCGCCAAATTTATAAAATAGAACTGGGGAGTGAATCACTGCTCAGCGATGCAGATTTAGCCATTCTAAATGCAGGTTGGCGTTTTATTTATTCATTGGGTGAAAATGACGATCATCAGTTTGTCGGACGCAGTGACTTAGGTTATATCTACACCGAAGATTTTAATAAAGTGCCTTATAATTTGCGTTATTTTACTGGTGGTGACCAGTCTTTACGTGGCTTTGACTACAAGTCTTTATCACCACAAATCGAAGGCTTTAAAATTGGTGGTCAGGCTTTGGCAGTGGGTTCATTAGAATATAACTATCAATTTAAAGAGGGTTGGCGCGCAGCCGTATTTAGTGATTTTGGTAATGCTTACGATAAAGACTTTAGCAACGACACCGAATATAGCGTTGGTTTAGGGGTACGTTGGGCATCACCAATTGGCCCAATTCGGATTGATGTGGCTTCTGGTATTTCAGATGATAACCATCCAATCCGTTTACATTTCTTTATTGGCTCTCAACTATAAATTTAAGACTTAGAGAACATTATGGCTGAAGTTGAACAGCAACCAGAAACTCCAGTAACGCCACCTAAAAAGCGTCGAATACTCAGGAGTGTTTTACTGTCACTGCTGTTGATGCTGGTGTTATTGGTGTCCGCTTTGGTGGTGATGTTCTCAACAGACCGTGGCTCAAAGTTCTTATTAGACAGCGTATTGCAGCGCCAAGAAATTATTCAATATGAATATGAAGGCGGTAATTTATGGCGCGGGATTATTTTGCGCAATATCATCGTCAGCTTAAAACCTGTTGATGTCAAAATTGACCGTGCCGATGTCATTCTTGGTTGGCGCGCCATTTTAGATAAAGAAATCCATCTTAACCGTGCCGATGTGCGTAATCTGCGGATTTATCCAAAAGGCCCACCGAGTGATGATCCATTCAAATTCAATGAAATCCGTTTACCTTTTGTTTTGCGTCTAGACACTGCCGATGTCGATCATTTATTGATTCAAACCGCTTCTGGAACTCAGGTCGATTTTTACGATATTCATTTAAACAATGCCTTATGGTCGGGCACAGAGCTTAAATTTGAAGACTCCAAGATGGATATGGAGTATTTGAATGTACGTAATGCCACAGGCAATATGAAGTTTGAGGGTAAATATCCGCTTAATGTGGTGGGTGTTTTAAATATTCCATCTTTACATAACAGCTTAAATATTCACGATATTAAGGTGGTTGGCAAAGGCACGCTCGATACAGTTCAGGCAGGTGTTGCAACAAATACGCCTGACTTGCTCACAGGATGGGTGGTGTTGCACCCTATGCGCAAGCAAGTGCCAATGTTTGGTGAGTTACAATTTAAAGACTACCGTTGGCCGATTTTGACCGAGCAGGAACTTTTTACTCAAGCAGGCGCAGCCAAATTTAAAGGCGACATTAACCGTTTAGATATTGATGTCAATACGGACTTGAGTGGTAAAAACATTCCTAAAGGTCAATATACAGGTCTGATGTATACCGATTTAGTTCATCAACTGAATATCAGTAATTTAAATGCACAACTTATGCAAGGTGCTGCCAATGTAGCGGGCATTGTCAGTTGGGATAAAAAAGTCAATTGGGATTTAACAGGACGTCTGGATAAAATTAATCCTAAAGATCCACTAATTCCTCAAGTGGTCAAAGACTTTTTACCGCCAAGTTTAGATGCCAATTTAGCATCTAAAGGTCATTTGGAAAAAGGCACACACTTAACTGCACAAGTCGATTTTGACCAATATGAAACTTGGAATTTAAAACTCGATCAAAAACCTGCGCAGGGCAAAGCGGCAAATCCGATGTTGCTTGATGTGCGCTGGAACAACATAGACCGTGCTGTGCCGTATGTGGGTTGGTTGAAAAGTGAATCGGGTGATGTGCAATTGGCCTTGGTAGAAGGTCAGCAAGATATTTTTGTGGCGAGTAAAGTCAGCACACATGAAAAAACCATGTTACCTGCGGGCATGTACCAAGCCAAATTGAATTTAAAGAATAATCGTTTAAATATTCCTAATTTTAAATTTGATACTGCAGATAGTCATTTGGCAGGCAGCGCCGTCATTGATTTACCAACTGATAAACGTCAGTTGAAATGGAATGCGGTATTGGCTGCGAAAAACTTTAATCCGCAAAGTATCAGCACCGCAGCACCTGTTAATGTGTTAAATGGGCAGTTTAAAGCCAATGGTTTTGCATTGCCGAATCAGCAAATTATTCATTTGAAAGATATTAATTTGACAGGGCGTTTGGTCAATCAAAATGAAAACGTACATTTAACTGGGCAAAGCACCATCGCTTTATTGTTCCATGATGTGAAAGCTGGTGGTGGCTTTAAAAGTTTTGCCGTGAATTATGATGGTGGGTTAAATGCCAGTGCCATTCAAGGCAGTGAAGGACATTTAAAACTAAAATTATCGGGTACGCCGGAACTAATTAAAATTAGCGACTTACGCCATAATGGTGTTGCAGGGCAAATTGTGGCGGATGGTTTGCTGCATTTGAATAATGGCATAGGTTGGAATTTAAATGCCTCATTGATTCGCTTTAAGCCGCACTATTTTGTGTCCAGTGTACGTGGTGAATTATCGGGCAATATTCGCACTCAAGGTATTTGGTCAGACACTCAAAAACGGATCAACATTGAACGTCTGAATTTGGCAGGCATGCTCAATAATAAACCTGTACGTGGTACGGGGAATTTAGCCATGTTGATTGATGCTAATCAAAAAGGCTTTTTACCACAACAGTTTGAAGCCAATAATCTATTTTTGTCTTATGCCAAAAATCAGTTACAAGCAACGGGGAATGCACAAAATCTGCGTATTAAAGTCAATGCGCCTGCTTTATACGAAATCTATTCAGGTTTACGTGGACGTGCGTATGGCTATATCAATGTGCAGTCGCAGCCACGCTTACAAGCCACTGCCAATTTCGCTGTTGATCAGTTCAGTGTAAATAATATTTTCAGCGTGCGTAAATTGCGCCTACAAGGTGAATTGCCAACCTCTGAAAATACGCCAACGCTGATGACGGCATCCATGGAAAATTTACGCAGTGGCAACCGTGGCATCGAGCAAGGGCAGATTTCTTTAGCAGGTACACGTCAGGCACATATTTTAAAACTAGAAGCCGAAAATAAGCTGAGTAAGTTTTATGTACAATTGGCGGGTGGTTTAAATGCACAAAATGATTGGATGGGACAAATTCAGAAAGGAGATTTTGACTCCTTAAGAACCCACTTGGCACAGCGCCAAAACGCGGCCGTGATTTATCAACATAGAACCAGTGAGTTGTATGTTGGTGCGCATTGTTGGATGAGTCAGCAAAGCCAATTGTGTTTTGATCAACCTATTCGTGTGAGTAAAACCAAAGCCAATGCATCATTTGTGACTCAAAACTTAGACTTAAATGACTTTTCAGCATTTATGCCTGAAGGTTTGGCGATTACAGGCAAGGTCAATGGATATGCCAAAGCGGCGTGGGCAAAAGGACAGAAGCCAAAAATTGATGCACATTTGGTCACGCGTGATGGCGTCATTGGACTTGCTGCGGACGATCCACAAGATATAGGCTCAACCTTGCGCTATGAACAAGTGGCTGTGGTCGCAAAAAGCATTGCCGAAGGCTTGAAATTACGCATAGATGTGAAAACACCTGAAATTGGTACAGGTTATGCCAATGTGCTGATTGATCCTTACACTAAAAACATGCCAATGCGCGGTGAAATTGCCTTTGATCAGGTACAACTTAAAGTTTTTAAACCGTTTATTGCCGATGTGCGCTCAATGGCAGGCATTTTGTCCTTTGCTGGCAAGATCAATGGGACTTTAACTTCACCATTGCTCACAGGTGAAATGCGCCTGAAAGATGGTGCGATCAGCATGATTTCGTTACCTGTAAATCTGACCAATGTGCAGGTCTATTCCTCTATCCGCCAAGATCAAGCCAGCATTAATGGCGCATTTAACAGCGGTGGTGGTGTAGGGCGTTTAACGGGCAGTGTGGATTGGAAAAATGATCCGCGTATTCAGTTAAATTTAAACGGTAAAGACTTATTAATTCGTCAAGCACCGCTAATTACTGCAATGATTACGCCAGATGTATCCTTAGATGTTTTACCTTTCCAGAAAAAACTGAGTTTAAAAGGACGTGTAGATGTACCTCGGGCTTTAATTTCTATGCCTGAAGTGTCTGCACCTGTGGTTAACGTGTCTTCGGATGTGCGTGTGGTACATGAAGGACAAGATCAACTGGCATTATTACGTTCAGCTCGTCCATGGGATATTCGTGCCGATCTTGAATTGAATTTGGGTGATCGGGTCATTTTCCAAGGTTTTAATAGCCGTATTCCACTGATTGGACGTTTGTATTTATCTCAACGTGGTTTAGAAACTGCGATGCGTGCCAATGGTGCGATTGGGGTCAGCCAGCGTGTGAAAATTGAAGCCTATGGACAAAGTCTGGATTTGAACCGTGCCATTGCGCGTTTTAATGGCCCAATTTCTAACCCAACTTTAGATATGGATGCCAATAAAAATGTACAGGGCAGCATGGTCGGCTTTAGAGTTACAGGCACAGCCAGCAGTCCGAACATTCAAGTGTATAACGATGCAGGCTTATCTGAACAAGAAGCATTAAATGCCTTGATTACAGGTCGTATCAATGAAGGTACCAGTGGTTTGAGTCAGACCGAAAGCTTTAAGTCAGACGTCAACAATACTATTGCAGCGGCAGGTATTAGTATGGGATTGGGTGGTACACGTGCCTTGACCAATCAAATTGGACGTACCTTCGGTTTAAGTGGTTTGGCACTTGATGCCCAAGGTACAGGCGATGATACCCAAGTCAGTTTGACGGGTTATATCACCCCAGACTTGTTTATTCGTTATGGCGTGGGGGTTTTCACACCTGTCAATAAGTTGACTTTGCGTTATCAAATGAATAAACGACTGTATTTGGAAGCTAGTCAAGCTTTAGAACGCGCAGTGGATATTTTCTATAACTGGCGCTTCTAACGGCAACCTCACTTAAAAATGCGTTCTATCAGAGCGCATTTTTTAAGCTTGTGCATGGATAGTTTCGTATTTATGTCAACTTTTGATTATCATNGCCGACTTGTTTCAAAATCGACTTTTTGGGCATTTTGGGCTTTTTAAGGTTTTGTTAAGTATCTGATATTTATATTAATATACAAGTGTATTGCGTATAACCACCATTATGTTAAATGGAGGTTAGATTGGTGGAAAATTCCAGTTTTTAAAATTGCGAACAATAGTTTTTAAAACAATTAGAAGTATCTTTTAGGGTTATGTGTAGTACATTAATTGTACTATTTTTGCATTTTTAATATATAAGAAACCTTTGCACGAACAGATACACAAAAGTTCGTTAAAATGATATAATGCTTTATAATCAACCACATAACAAAAGACACCGACATGGCATGGAAACAAACAGGGCAGCTGTCCCTAGCAGACAGTCTAGTTAATCACCACAAAGCCATTGAAGAACTCGATGAACTACACAACCTCATCAACTGGCAGACTATCGAACACACCTTACGTCATGTTCATAACAGCGACCGTGGCGAAAGTGCCTTTCACCCAGTCATCATGTTTAAAGTCTTATTACTACAAAAACTGTATGGCTTATCAGACCCAGCCATGGAAAAACAACTGGCACGAGACTTACTCTTTCGCCGCTTTGTCGGGCTATCGCTTACCGATAACGTACCTGACCACAGCACCATCTGGCGATACCACAAACACCTAGGCGAACTTGGACTTACCCAACCCTTATTCAACCAAATCAATGAGCAACTAGCCGAGCAAAATATTATCATCAAAGCAGGCAGTGTCAGCATCATCGATGCCAGTATCGTCGAAGCCAAGAACAAACGAGCTAAAAAAGGCAAACATACCGACAATACCCAAGACAAAGAAGCTGCCTACGTCAGTAAAAAAGACAGCACAGGCAAAGTGAAAACCACCTACGGCTTTAAAATCCATCTAAACTGTGATGAAGACAGCTTTGTCAAAAAAGTTGAAACCACCCCAGCCAATGTGCATGATTCACAATGTTTTACCACGCTTTTAACAGGGAATGAATCTGCTGTTTACGCTGACAGTGCGTATAAAAGCCAAGCCCATGACGACTATCTTGCCAAGCATGAACCACCGATAAACAATTATATTCATGATAGAGCATGGCGTAATACCCCTTTGACCGAACAACAAAAACGTTCCAATACCCAAAAGAGCCAAACCAGAAATACGGTGGAACGGGTATTTGGTCATTTTAAATTGCATTATGGGATGAGCAAGGCTCGTCATTTAGGGTTAATGCAATTTCATACCAGTACAGTGCTTGCTAGCATTGTGCATAATTTAAAAACGGCCCTAAGTCTGAAACAAAAATATGGATTGGCTTAGGGTTATTGTGTCTGTTGGTTGGCAAAACTAGCCAATAGATCTGAATTAACTGCAATTTAGGAGAGTGTTATGCCAATTCGGTGACTTTTTCTATCTTTTAACACCAATTCCAGTTTTTAGTTGAGTTTGAGATTGGTGTCGAGAGTAGGTCGCTGGTTTGTGCAAAGGTCTCTCATAAGCACAACAGGAGAGCTTCAATGAAAAAGATTTTGGTGGTGACTGCAGTGCTTGTATTAATGGGTTGTGCAGAAAAGAAACCCTTAACCCCTGAAGAACAATGGCAAGGCTATTGCCGAAGTGTTGGCAATGCTGCGCGTACCATCATGCTAGATCGTCAAAATGCGATTGAAAAAGAACGTGCCATTGAGCATGCCAATAAAATTGAAGATGACATTACCCGTAATTTTATCTCAGAGATTATTGAGCAAGTATATGCATTGCCACTTGAAGAAATTAATGGTGATGTTGATGCGGCACGTGAAAAAGTCCGTACGCAATTTACTGAAAAATGTATCGCGACCCCGCATGATAAAATGCCTGATTACAAACCGTTCTAAAAGAACGGTTTTTTTATGAATTAAAATTGAAATATGTTTTGTACTTCTACTATCTTTTATCAAAAAATAGCCTAAGTGAATCAAACGTCTAAAACTAAAATAAATAACAAATAAATTGTGACAAGTTCTAAATCTTAAAACTGGCAAAGCTTATCTTTTTCATGAATAATTAAAAAGATAACAAAAACAGTAGGAGCGCATAATGGAAGTGGTTGCTTACCTGCATAATGCAGATTTGCTCTTAGAAGATGAACAAGGTGTCGCGGTAATTGGCGGCAGTCATTATGTTTTAAGTTTAGGTGATCGGGTGTATTTACGTCAGCAAATTGATGCACCTGCAAAGATATATCAAGTTCAAATTTCATTTACCAGTGCAGAACACTGTATGCTGCATGAAGATGAAATTCAACTCAAGTTTGAAGGTAGTCGCGAACAATTACAGCACTATCTTTAAGCCACAACAGTACACTAAGGTGGAATATCATTCATTCATTAGAACAGGCAACATGAGTGTTGCCTTTTTTACGAGTTAAACTTTAGGCGAAAAGTTAGTGTACATACAGACAAAGTTAAAATTAAGTCGTGTTTTGCCTGTAAATTGAACAATATGCGCATCATTTAGTTATAAAATAATGGGCATCACAAAGAAACACTCTAGTTGCATTAACTTTTAACCTGAAGTTTAGTAAAATTTTGCAGTCCATATTGTTTGTGATGCTTTAAAAGCAGGAATTCACAAATAATTTTTTAAAAAAGAGGAATAACACCGTGCTAGAAGCTTACCGCCAACACGTTGAAGAACGTGCCGCACTCGGAGTCCCACCGAAGCCACTTGATGATGTGCAAACAGCTGCATTAGTTGAATTATTAAAAAATCCACCAGCAGGCGAAGAAGCTTATTTGGTTGATTTGATTGAAAACCGTGTACCTGCAGGTGTTGACCAAGCGGCATACGTTAAAGCTGCTTTCTTAGCTGCTGTAGCAAAAGGTGAAGCAACCTCTCCACTCGTTTCTAAAGAGCGCGCAGTTTACTTACTAGGTACAATGCTTGGTGGTTATAACGTAGCACCTTTAGTAGAGCTTTTAGACAATGCTGAATTGGCTGGCTTAGCAGCTGAAGCATTGAAAAACACTTTGCTTGTATTTGATGCGTTCCATGACGTAGCAGACAAAGCAAAAGCAGGTAACGAAAACGCGAAAGCAGTTTTACAATCTTGGGCTGATGCTGAATGGTTCACTAGCCGTAAAGATGTACCTGAAGAAATCAAACTTACAGTGTTTAAAGTTACTGGCGAAACCAACACTGACGACTTGTCACCTGCACAAGACGCATGGAGTCGTCCAGACATTCCATTGCACGCAAATGCAATGTTGAAAAACGTACGTGATGGCATCAACCCAGAAGTTCCTGGTGAAGTTGGTCCATTAAACCAAATCAAAGACCTTATCGCGAAAGGCAACCAAGTTGCTTACGTGGGTGACGTTGTTGGTACAGGTTCTTCTCGTAAGTCTGCAACTAACTCTGTACTTTGGTTCTTCGGTGATGAAATCGCGCACATTCCAAACAAAAAAGATGGCGGCTACTGCTTAGGTGGTAAAATTGCGCCAATCTTCTTTAACACAATGGAAGATGCGGGTGCTTTACCAGTAGAAATCGACGTTTCTAATATGAACATGGGTGATGAAATCACTCTTAAAATCGACCATGCTGCTGCTAAAGTAACAGCGTTCAAAGACGGCGCACAAATCGCTGAATCTGAACTTAAAACTCCAGTGCTTCTAGACGAAGTACGTGCAGGCGGTCGTATTAACTTGATCGTTGGTCGTGGTTTGACAGCTAAAGCGCGTGAAGCTTTAGGTCTTGCACCATCTACTTTGTTCCGTACTCCAGTACAACCTGAAAACACAGGCAAAGGCTTCACTCAAGCTCAAAAAATGGTAGGTCGCGCTTGTGGTCTTCCAGAAGGTCAAGGTGTTCGTCCAGGTACTTACTGCGAACCTAAGATGACTACTGTTGGTTCTCAAGATACAACAGGTCCAATGACACGTGACGAATTAAAAGATTTAGCTTGTTTAGGTTTCTCTGCAGACTTAGTAATGCAATCTTTCTGTCACACAGCTGCGTATCCAAAACCAGTTGACGTTCAAATGCAACACACGCTTCCTGACTTCATCATGAACCGTGGTGGTGTTTCTTTACGTCCAGGTGACGGTATTATCCACTCTTGGTTAAACCGTATGCTTCTTCCAGATACAGTAGGTACTGGTGGTGACTCGCATACTCGTTTCCCAATTGGTATTTCTTTCCCAGCGGGTTCTGGTCTTGTAGCGTTCGCTGCAGCAACTGGTGTTATGCCACTTGACATGCCTGAGTCTGTACTTGTGAAGTTCAAAGGTAAAATGCAGCCTGGTATCACTTTACGTGACCTTGTACATGCGATTCCTTACTACGCAATTAAAGAAGGTGACTTAACTGTAGAGAAGAAAGGTAAGAAAAACATCTTCTCTGGTCGTATCTTAGAAATCGACTTAACAGAAATGGAAACTGACTTAACAGTTGAACAAGCATTTGAATTGTCTGATGCTTCTGCTGAGCGTTCAGCTGCAGGTTGTTCTATCACACTTTCTGAAGAGAAAGTTGCTGAATACCTTCGTTCAAACATCACCATGCTTAAGTGGATGATTTCTGAAGGTTATGGCGATGCGCGTACTATGGCTCGTCGTGTTGAGAACATGGAAAAATGGTTAGCGAACCCATCACTTCTTAAAGCTGATGCTGACGCAGAATACACTAAAGTGTATGAAATTGACCTTGCAGACATCAAAGAACCAATCCTTTGCTGCCCGAACGACCCAGATGATGCAAAACTTCTTTCTGACGTTCAAGGCGACAAAATTGATGAAGTGTTCATCGGTTCTTGTATGACAAACATCGGTCACTTCCGTGCTGCTGGTAAGTTATTAGACAAAGTTCCTGGTGGTTCTTTATCTACTCGTCTATGGTTAGCGCCTCCAACTCGTATGGACGAGCGTCAACTTATGGAAGAAGGCTTCTATAACACTTACGGTAAAGCGGGTGCGCGTACAGAAATGCCAGGTTGTTCATTATGTATGGGTAACCAAGCACGTGTAGCACCGAACACAACTGTAGTATCTACTTCTACACGTAACTTCCCGAACCGTTTAGGTCAAGGTGCAAACGTTTACTTAGCTTCTGCTGAGCTTGCATCTGTTGCAGCGGTACTTGGTAAGTTACCAACACCAGAAGAATACCAACAGTACGCTTCTCAAATCGACAGCATGTCTGCTGACATCTACAAGTACTTGAACTTTGACCAGATGGAAAGCTACACAGACGCTGCTGCGAATGTAGACACCAAGAAAATTGCTGCTGCTCAGTTGACCTAAGTTAGGAAAAGCAAACGCAAGAGCAAATCTATGATTTGTTCGAGTGTTGAGCGATAAGCAAGATCAAATAAGGGCTGATTATTCAGCCCTTATTTTTATGCGTAAAATTTCGATCTAATAATGAATGACATTTAAAACAGCATAGATTGTGATATTTCAGCTTGCCTAACTGATTTAAAAATAGGGGCGCAAGCTATGAAATAAATTAGAATTTAACTTATTAAAACAATATAAATTTGCCTATCAATACCGTTTGTCATAAAATAATGTAAACTGCGTCACAAAATATGGTGGATTAATGCTGGTATTCAATTTTAATTATAATTTTTGGTAAAAACTTTATTGAAATGAACTACTTAGTTTTAATTTTAATGAAATTGTATATTTTTTAATAACTTACTATAATGATTGTAAAATTATGTAATTAAAATGTGTCATATTATTAATGCATTGACCAATTAAAAAAATTTTGCGTCTCTCTTTAAATATGAAACTGGGTTGTTTTTATGAATTTAATAGAAACAGTTTTTGACTTTAAAGCGCTTTCAATGCAGCAGCAATCGTATTTTTTTGAAAAAATTTATCAATTCGATCAAAAAATCTTTCCAAATTCGAGTTTAGAAGAATTTAAAGCCTTTGTTTATGACCCCGATGCAATCGCAGTCACGGTTATTCAATATCATGATCGAGATCAAGTGGTTGGGCAAAATGTTATTCCTTTTATTTTGATTCATTATAATGAACAGCCTATGCATGTGGTCAATTCACGAGCGGGTTTTTTGTCTGAATATCAAAAACAAAATTTGACGATTCCAAGTGCAGTCAAAGCCATGTTGAATCGACGCTTAAAAAATCCATTTATTCCATTGTGGTTTGTGATTAGCATTAATCAACCGAAGATTTATTCTTTGTTTGCTTCGCGTTCTAAAAGTTTTTTCCCAAGAGTCGGGAAAACTATGCCTAAGGAATATCATGAAGTTTTGCAGCTTATGGCGGCACGGTATCCTGAAATTCAAAAGCGCGGTGAAGGCGTATATGTGCATGAAACTCATTCTCCAGCACGAAGTTTTGAGCAACTGATGCATTTGAGAATTCCGCAAGATGTACATTCCAATTTCTTTTTGCAGCACGCGCCTGATTATTTTGATGGTTGGGGCATTATGTGTATTTGTAAATTAGACGGTAAAACTTTATCTGAAACGGCACTCAATTTAGCACTAAACAGAAAAGTGGATTAGGTGCTTATCACATCGAAAAACTGTGATCTTCTGTACGTATGCTGTTGACTCTATACTGCAGTAGATGATGAATTTGGGCAGTGATGGGGTGTAACCATCATCTTCACCAAAGTTTTATTGAGTGAAATAATGATCTTGATGTTTGCAGTTGCGACAAAATAAGGACACATAATTTTCTGCGTCATAATCGACAGTCAGTTCATCCGATCCGCAGTGCATACAGCGTTTAAGTGAATAAAATTTAAGTCGTGCTTCAATTTTTAGCCAAGAACGCCACACAGGTTGAAAGAAAATCCTTTCGTCATAACCCAAAAAGCGGAAGAATAAAATTTCGCTCATATAGCTGAAAGGCAAATTAGGCGGGCGTGGCAGGGTAGAGGTCTCCCATTTTTCAGCCACTGACCGTTCTCGGTATTGCTGCACAGTCTTTTTCAGTAAATTGGTATTAATAAAGTTTTCATTACGCGGTTTGAGTGCTTTTTGTTGGTATAAAAATTCCAAAGCAGTTTGCACCAAGTAATAAATTTGCCCAACCGCCAAGACATCTAAAAGTCGGTAGCAAAAGCTCTGAAAACTATGGTTGCCCGCAATTTGTATTCCCCAAGTCCGACAATAAAATTGCATAAACTGCACAATCTCTTGATACAGCAATAAATACAGCGCATCTTTGACTTCATCTGCTGTTTTGAACGGTGTGCCCATACTCAGATTTTCATAAAACCAATAACGTAATTGTTGTGCAATGCTGAATAAGCTTGGTTCAGAATAACCATCTAAACGGACATTGATATAATATTGCTGCGCATTTTCGGCAAAATCTTTGGCAATTAATATTTGCTCTTTTAGCAAATGTTTGATCATGCCGTGCTGGAAAAAATAGTTAGGGGTAATATTTAAATACTTGATTTTTTCCCAATCTATAAATTCTTCATGTGGAATATGTTCCTGTGCATGCTGATCTAAAATACTCAATAAAAATAATTTATCTATAAAACGCAGCTGATTTAATTCGCGTTCAGGTGCATCCTGTTTTTTGAATTTTTGTTGTTCTTGCAAGCGGGTTTCCGCCATGATTTTTTTGCGTTGTTGGGTACAGCTTGCGCAATGACAGTTTTGTTGTTGGCTATTTTGAAAGATGCGATGTTCACAATGACTACATTGGTGAAAATTTAATTCCTGCTCATATTGTTCTGCTTCTACCCAATACATAGATGCCTGACACAAAGGGCATAATGTGCTTTCATCTAATTGTTTTTGCAGAATTTGTAGCATTGTGAAATAGAAGCTCAAGTAAATCGTGATATGTCATTATACATGGCTTGTGTACTGAAAGGTGGAAGCTTCTGTGCTTTTGATCATCATCAAAATTAGCCTGTGTTGGTCGTATTTGAAGTGAAGTTGCATATCAAAATATTAAATTTACGCGTAATAGCAATACAGGTATTGATTTAAACAGTCTGCTTTTATGTTACTTGTACAGGATTAATCCAGATAGGATTGAAAAGCTTGGGTTGAGCGCCCATATAAATCAGCATTGTTGAACAAGACTGAAATAGATTGTGCGCAGACAGATGTTGAAAGTTGTCGTATGATCATTGCAACTTTACAAAAACAAGCGCATCGCCACAAAGAATGAGGACAAGATGAATATTGCAGCAAATCCTATGGTTGAAGCCAGCCAAACTATCTATTTAAAAGACTATCAAAAACCTTCATTCTTGGTAGATGCTGTAGAGCTAGATATTCAAGTCTATGCAGATTACACCCAAGTGGGTGCAACATTGAAAATGCAGCGTCAGACTGCAGGCGATTTGGTGTTATTGGGCCGTGATTTAGAATTGAAATCTATTATTTTGAATGGCACGGAATTATCGGAAAGTGACTATCAATTAGATAGTGAGCAGCTTCGCATTGCAAATGCACCTGATCAAGTCACGTTAGAAACCATCGTGATCATTCATCCTGAAAGCAATACGCAACTTGAAGGCTTATATCAGGCAAGTTCTGATTTATTTGTTACCCAAAACGAGCCTGAAGGTTTCCGTAAAATTACCTTCTATCCTGACCGCCCAGACGTATTGTCGGTATTTACCACACGTGTTGAAGCCGATAAAAAATATCCTGTGTTATTGGCAAACGGCAACTTGTTAGAAACAGGTGAAGCAGGCGAAGGTCGTCATTATGCGATTTGGCAAGACCCGACCAAAAAGCCAAGCTATTTATTTGCTTGTGTGATTGGCGATTTGGCAGTCATGAAAGACCATTATGTGACATCTGAAGGGCGTAATGTTGCACTGGAAATTTATGCAGAAGAAAAAGACATTCCAAAATGCAAAATTGCTATGCAAGCGTTAAAACATTCGATGCGTTGGGATGAAGAACACTATGGTCTGCCGTATGATTTAGATAATTATATGATTGTGGCGACCAGTGCCTTCAATATGGGCGCAATGGAAAATAAAGGTCTGAATATTTTCAATACGTCATGTGTATTGGCCGATGAAGAATACACCACAGATGCCGCAATTATGCGCGTACAGTCCGTGATTGCGCATGAATATTTTCATAACTGGACAGGTAACCGTATTACTTGCCGCGATTGGTTCCAGTTGTGTTTAAAAGAAGGTTTAACGGTGTTCCGTGACCAATCTTTCTCTGAAGATTTACAGTCTGCCGCAGTACAGCGTATTGATGATGTGGCGGTGCTCAAAGCACATCAATTCCCCGAAGATTCTGGCCCGTTATCGCACCCGCCACGTCCAGATCATTTTGTAGAAATTAATAACTTCTATACCGCAACAGTCTATGAAAAAGGTGCGGAAATTAACCGCATGATGTCGACTTTACTCGGTAAAGAAAAATTCCGTAAAGGTAGTGATGAATATTTCCGTTGTCATGATGGACAAGCAGTCACGGTTGAAGATTGGGTCAATGCTTTAAGTGCAGGTTCAGGTGTCGATTTATCTAATTTCCTGACTTGGTACAATCAACCAGGCACACCAAAGCTTGAAGTGCAGGGCGAATACGATGCGGCTGCGCAGGTTTATCGTTTAAATTTAAAACAAAGTCTGAAAAGCAATGCCAAATATCCAAACTTAAAAGCATTGCCTATTCCTGTTGCATTGGCATTGTTCAATGCAGAAACAGGCGAGCAATATATTTTGCAGTCTGAAGCTTTGGTTGAAAACTCAGTAAAAGATGGTGTGTATTTGTTTGATCAGGCACAAGCAAGTATTGAATTTAGCGGTATAACTGCGCATCCCGTTGTTTCTTTATTGCGTAATTTTTCTGCACCTGTGAATTTAGAATTTAACTATTCTAATGATGAATTGGCATTTTTAATGCAGCACGAAACCAATGGCTTTAACCAGTGGCAGGCGACTCAGACTCTATTGGAACGTATTTTATTGGAAGAACATGCAGCAGATACTTATTTGCAAGCCATGAAAAATACAGTACCTGCTTTAATTGAAAAAGATCCTTTGTTGGCATCACGTATTTTTGATGTACCTTCTGAAGGCTATTTGGGCAGCCGTATTGATCAAAATTATCAACCTGAAAAAATTCAGCAACAACGCAATGCGCTGTTAGATACATTGGCGCGCGAACTTGGTGCATTCTGCAAAGAAACCTATTTAAGCCTTGATCCAGACATGCAGCAAGATTTCTCTCAGGCAATGGGTGTACGTGCTTTAAAGAATATCATGTTGGCGTTAATGGTACGTCAGGGCGATGCCAAAGCGTTTGAGCTGGCACAGCAGCAATACCATACCACTCGAAATATGTCTGAGCGTTTAGGGGCATTGCGTGTCTTGGTGTGGAATGATGCACCGCAAGCCAAAGCTGCTTTGGAAGATTTTTATACACGTTTTAAAGATGAAGCTTTAGCACTTGATCAATGGTTTATGGTTCAAGCTTCACATCCAAAAGCGACAGCTGAAACCATTCAGGCTTTAACTGCACATCCTGATTATGATTTGGGTACACCTAACCGTATTCGTTCAGTCAGTGGTGGTTTAAATAGCAACCCTGTGAATACATGGAGTTTTGGTGTTCAGCATTTTATTGACTTAGCCAAGTATTTAGATGAGAAAAACCCAATTGTAGGTTCGCGTTTATTGCAGGTGTTGTCGCGTTGGTACACTTTGGCAGAGCCACAACGTAACCAAGTGCAAGCAGCGTTGCTAAATTTGCAGTCTGTGGTGAAATCTAAAAACGTGGTTGAAACCCTAAATAGTATGTTAGAGGTTTAAGTTAAAAAACTAAAAGCCATTTCATCAATTCGTTGAAATGGCTTTTTTGTGGCTGGAATACATTAAAAATAATCTAGCTTAGTCACAGCGAATTTGATATTCATTTTTATATTTGGTGTAAGTTTCATTTAATTCAGCAAGTAATTTTTTCTCGTTATATTGCCGATCTTCAGGTTTAGAATTTTTAAGTACAATTGGCATATATTCATGTTTGTAAATCTGCGTATATTCTTCACAAATAATATGTTTGCGCTCATCTGCAGAATAGTTATCTAAATCGCGAAGCAAGATTTCATTCATTTTGGTATTGATGAGATCGAGTTCATCAAACATGTTTGGGGTTTGATCTGACGGTTGGGATGGGGAACAGCCGAAAGTGATAAAGCTACATATCAGAACGTAAACCCACTGCTTCACATTGACCCCAATGATAAAAAATCAAATTTATATTATAGCCTTAAAAGCGTAAAATTTAAGTGAATAGTCAGTTTTATTGGCAGTGAAATCAATTGAATGACAGTGTGTCGATTTTGTGTATTTAGACAATATGGCTGACTTGGGAAATGCAGTTTTATGTGTTAGTTTTGATGAAAATGAATGTTTTTCTGCGCTGAATTTCTGCAGATGAGTATCTAAAAAATCACGAAAAATTGAGGCATGAAATGGCTAAACATTATGACTATTTGGTAATTGGGGCAGGAAGTGGTGGTATTGCTTCGGCCAATCGCGCGGCGCAATATGGTAAAAAATGTGCATTAATTGAAGTTGCAGATTTGGGCGGGACTTGTGTCAATGTGGGGTGTGTGCCTAAAAAAGTGATGTGGTATTCTGCGCAAATCGCCGATGCTATTCAAAAATACGGCCCAGATTATGGTTTTAATACTGAATTAAAATCGCATGATTGGAATACGTTAATTCAAAATCGTCAAGCTTATATTCAGCGTATCCATGCATCGTATCAATCAGGTTTAGCTAAAAACAATGTTGATGTGATTCAGGGCTTTGCTCGTTTTGTAAATGAAAAAACAGTTGAAGTAAATCAGCAGCAATACACTGCAGATCACATTTTAATAGCCACAGGAACTGAGCCAACACGTCCAGATATTGAAGGGGCAGAGCTAGGAATTGATTCAAACGGTTTCTTTGAATTGCAACAATTACCAAAACGCACGGCAATTGTCGGTTCGGGTTATATTGCCGTAGAGTTAGCAGGTGTTTTAAATGGGTTGGGTTCAGAAGTTGGATTGTTTATTCGTAAACAATTGCCGCTGCGTAGTTTAGATCAATTTTTAGGTGAAACATTACTTGAATGTATGCGTGATGAACATATCCAAGTGCATACGCAAGCCATTCCAAAGAAAGTCACTCGCCAAGCGGATCAGTCTTTGTTATTACATCTTGAAGATGGTTCACAGCATGAGGTCGATTGTCTGATTTGGGCAGTTGGACGTAAACCAAATACACAAGCATTGAACTTGGCTGCTGCAAATGTGCAGATTGATGAAAAAGGATATATCGCAGTAGATCAATTCCAAAATACCAGCCAAGCAGGTATTTATGCGGTGGGCGATATTATTGGAAAAATTGAGCTGACACCCGTTGCTGTTGCCGCAGGACGTAAATTGTCTGAACGTTTATTCAATCACAAACCAAATGAATATTTAGATTATCAAAATGTTGCCACGGTGGTCTTTAGTCATCCGCCTATTGGTACGGTGGGTTTAAGTGAAGCGCAAGCCATTGAACAGTTTGGGCAAGATCAGGTCAAAGTCTATCAATCTTCTTTTACCTCAATGTACACGGCTGTAACTCAGCATCGTCAAGTGTATAAAATGAAATTGGTCTGCGTTGGTGATGAACAGAAAGTCGTGGGCGTGCATGGTATTGGCTATGGCATGGATGAAATTTTGCAAGGTTTTGCAGTCGCGGTCAAAATGGGCGCGACCAAGCAAGATTTTGACAATACTGTCGCAATTCATCCAACTGCTGCAGAAGAATTTGTGACTATGCGCTAATGGAGTAGCGTAGTCGCACACAAAGAGTATGGGTTAAAAAAATCCATACTCTTTTTTATTTTTGAAATTTGTAGATAAAAAATCAGAAGATAAACGTCAGAAAGATAAAGTTTGTTATCGTTATTTAGTTAGCCTAATAAGAAACCCACCGAAGTGGGCTTGTGCGATCAAACACCATCCATTGTGTCTGGGGTAGATTATCTCACGAAAATGATTAAGGTTTGATTAAGAAATTTTTGTTTTATTAAGTTTATCTTTACAAATTTGTAGCCGATGCTGCAAAGACTTTAAATCTATGTTATAGTGTAACTTATACAATAAAAATATCTCTATTCTCTCGTAGTTATTCATCATCATGCTGTGCTGCATTTATTTTATGCACTGCAAATTAAGTGTGATGAATGTTGTTGTATTAAAAAACTATGCTCAAAATTTTAATTTGAGCTTGATGTGTAAGTTATAAATGAATTGGTGTAAATATTGAAAAAAATGCAAACAATGCTTGCGAAAGCAGTGAATGGTCGTGAAATTATGGTGTCTTTGGTGGCATCAAAGAAAAAGCAAAATACCCGTGATGGTTTTAAATGGGTCGAAGTCGGAAAACATGTGTTGTTGGAATGTGGTCAGGAAATTGAACTGAATTTAGATGGTCGCAGTTTTTATACCGATACGCATGAAATGTTCCGTTTACCACATCGAGTTAATTAAGTTTTAGTCTGATGAATATTCAACTCAACTGGATTGCATAAAATATGTAATTTAGAAAAATTTTAAAAGTTTTATCCAGAAAAATCCCGTTCATTGGCGAACGGGATTTTTTTATTTTGTATTTTTACTGTGGCAAAGCACAGCCAGTATTGAATTAAACCTTAACAATCAAAACAGGAACAGGGGACTGAGTCAGTACGTTTTGGGCAACGCTACCAAGCATCATCTTTTTCACGCCAGTACGGCCATGCGAACCCATAATAATCAGGTCAGCACCAATTTCATTGGCAATTTGCACAATCCCTTCTGAAGCTGCAACACCGCGGATAATTTTGGTATCTACCGAAATACCTTCACGGCTAAAGGATTGCTGAATTTCAGCCAAACGATTTTGTGCATTTTGTTCAGCCTGCATGAAATAATCGGTAATTGCTGGTGCAACTTTGTAGAAGTCCACGCCTACAAAAGGATCAACTGCAATTACACTCATAATAGTAACAGGGCAATTTAGATCTTTTGCCAATGAAAGTGCTTGTTCGGCTGCAGCATAAGACATAGGTGACTCATCTACTGGAACAAGTAAGTGTTTATAAGTGGTCATGGCAAATCCTTATTTAAAATTTATGATGAAAATATGGTTTAAATTTGTGATTAAGCTTTCACTACAAGTACAGGTAATTCTGTATGGCGTAATACGTCTGTGGCAAAACTACCCAATAATAATTTTTGGAAACCTTTACGACCATGTGAACCCATCACAATCACATCAGCATTTAAGTCTTTCGCTGTTTTAATTACACCTTCAGCAGATACCAAACCCTCAACAACACGAGTTTCTGCATTTACACCCACCGCTTGCGCAATTTCATCTGCTTCTTTTAATGCTTTTTGTGCATTGGCTGTCGCTTGCACAAAGTATTCTTTCATAATGGCAGATGAATAGTTATAGTAAAAGTCCGAATCGGTAAATGGGTCTTCCGCAACAAGGCTAATTAAGGTGAGTTTGCTGTTAAATACTTTGGCAATTTCAGCTGCATGTTTGACCGCTGAAAAAGAAATTTGTGAACCATCTACAGGGACTAAAATATTTTGGTACGACATGCGGGTAACTCCAGAAATTATGATTATGTGCCTTACACTTTATTGATAGCATATAGTCTATACAGGTTCAATTTAAAATCTGAAAAAAGATTGATAATTCATTTAATTACCCGCCAAATTTGCTGAAATAAAAGATAAGCTAAAGATGATGAAATTGCTCAACTCAACGGCAAGGCTATACGATAAAATAAGCTGCTAAATTTGCAAAATAAACAGCCCCAAATGTTTTGAATAACTTGGGTTTGAATTGTGCCTATGAATCTTGAGGGAATTGTGGTTTGAAATTATTTTGGATGTTGCTGTGTTTTATATTGTTAAGTGCTTGTCAAACCACGCAGCAGAACAGTCGAATCATTGCTGGTGCATTTAATCTCACCACAGGCTTGCAGCAAAAAATCATGGATCGCTATGCACCCAAAAACATACAAGTGCAACATGATATTGTGTATGCCACGCAGCCCAATTTGAGTTTTGACTTGTATCAAGACAGTCAATTGCAAGATTTAGCTGCACGCCCGACAATTGTCTGGATTCATGGTGGTGGCTGGATTGCAGGTTCAAAAGCCCACGCACGTGGCTATTTTAAATTATTAGCCGCGCAGGGCTTTAATGTAATTGCCGTACAATATCAATTTGCCCCGCATGCAACTTATCCTACTCAGTTGCAACAAATTGATCAGGCTTTAAATTACATCACGCAACATGCAGAAAAATATCAGCTTAATCCACAACAATTATATTTAGCAGGCGATTCTGCAGGGGCGAATTTAGCTAGCCATTATGCCGCATTATTGAGTAATCCTGCATTTGCACAGCAGTCTAATTTACAGCCGACTATTCAGCACAAACAACTTAAAGGGCTGATTTTGCACTGCGGGATTTATGATCTAAAAGCGTTTGTTGAAACTGCGCCAGATGAAATGAATATCGTAGAGTGGGGTGTTTATAATTTGGTGCAGGCTTACACGGGAGATCGGAAACAGGACAGTGAATTTCTGAAGAATATTTCGCCTATTCAACATTTAACGGCAAACTATCCTGCGGTATTTATCAGTGGTGGTAACAAAGACTTTTTAACAGAAACTCAATCTATGCCGATGCTGCATGCTTTACAGCAACATCAGATTCCTGTGACGACAGCATTTTATCCAGATACAAAAGCATGGTTAATTCACGAATATCAATTTTTTATGCACCAAAAAGAAAGCCAGCAAACTTTTGCTAAAACAGTAGAATTTATCCGAAGCACAGCAGACCCTAATGTATCGCGCATACAATAAATCAATACGATGCTTCAGAAAAAGTGTTTTTTAACTGCTTAAGTTATTTAGCTTTTGCTTTGTTTAAACTTTAAAACTGCCAAAACCACACAACCAAAAATCAGTCCCCAAAATGCAGAACCAATACCAAAAAACTGCACCCCAGAAGCACTAAATAAAAAGGTCAATAAAGCGGCTTCACGCTCTGCAACGTGCTGAAAGGCGAGGGCGATGTTGTGTCCAATAGTGCCAAGCAGTGCAATTCCTGCCAAAGCAGTAATAAAAACAGCTGGGAATGACATCAACAAACTGGTGAGCGTTGCAGCAAAGATCCCCATCAAGATATAAAACAAACCGCAGCTAATTCCCGCAATATAGCGTTTACTGGCATCGGGATGCGATTGATCATCTAAGCTAATCGCAGCACTGATGGATGCGATATTGACACTAAAACATCCAAATGGCGCGAAAATCGCTTGTGCTGTGCCTGTCCAACCAATTAAGTGACGTACATTCGGGTTAAAGCCATAGCTTTTGATCATGGCAAGACCAGGCAAATATTGCGACGCCATATTAATGACAAACAAAGGCAGGGCTAAACCTAAAATAGCAGACCAACTTAATTCAGGTTGCATCCAAACTGGTTGTGCAATACTCGATTGCACACTCGGCATTTGAAATTGTAAGAAGATTGGGCATAACGCGACACCAATCAATACAGTTAAAACAATGCTATAACGTGGGCTAAATCGTTTTGCCAATACATAAGCCGCCAATAAAGACAAAATAAATGCCCATGCTTCTTGCAGACTGGTAAATAGGGCAATTCCAAATTTAAGCAGCACACCTGCCAACATGGCGCTGGTTAAACTCTGTGGAATATAAGTCAGTACCTTTTCAAAAATACCTAAAAAGCCAAGCACTGCTGTGAGTACGCCACAAAATAAAAATGCGCCAATTGCTTCGTGTAAGCTATAACCGCTGCCCGTGGCGATAATCAGTGCCAAGCCTGCGGTAGACCATGAGGTCGCCACAGGATATTTAAATTTCCAAGATAAAATCAGCCCGCTTAGACCAATACCTAAACCCAACGCGCAAAACCAAGAGCTGATTTGCTCAGCACTTGCGCCTAAAATTTGTGCTGCCTGAATGACTAAAACCGCGGAAACACTAATACCGACCAAGAAGGTAATAAAACCTGCAAATACTGCAGGCACAGAGAAGTCATTTAAAAGTTTTTGCATGCTTTCTTAGACATATTTTCTATAATTTATGAACAGATCATACACATTTGAACAAATAGTCAAAAGTGTTTTTTATACTTTTTTTATAGCGTTGAGCTTGCCAGTCTAAAGCCAAAACCGCAGAACAAAATACCAATGCTTGCAACGCAAATGGCTGCAATTTTATAGCGTTGATTGAAATAACTGGCTAATTTGACTCCTGAAAAAATCAAAATAGATAAATAACCCATGCTAATGATTTGTAGGACGATGGCTAAAACAGCAAAGCTCAGCATCGGGTAGGTGTAATCAGGATTGACGAATTGCACAAAAAAAGACAAATAAAACAAAATTGCTTTTGGGTTAATAACGCTAATCATTAAAGCAGTTCGGTAGGGATGAACCCGTTCAGTTGTATTGCTCGTTGCTGTTGTAGAAAGATTGGCGTGCGAAGTTCTGGTTTGTGGAAACCATGTTTTATAGGCTGCAATCAGTAGTTTAATACCTAAATAGCCTAAGTAGAGCGCACCAACTACTTTTAATAAGGTGAATAGCCATGGAAAAGCATGCAGTAATGAGGCTGCCCCTAAAATGGTGCACACAATTAAAATCAGATCACCCGTAAATACACCGAAAGCAGCTGCATAGCCTGTGCGTATCCCAAAGCGTGAAGCCACTGACATGACATAGAGTGAGTTTGGGCCAGGCAAGAGCACAATTAAGGTTGTGCCAATTATAAAAGTGCTGAGGTCACTAATACCAAACACGCAAACTCACCTAAATAAAAACCGATGTTGCAGTATAACAACATCGGTTTTGTGGCTTAGTAAAAATTTTGGAATTTTACTGGGATAGGTTAAAGCTTAAGCTTTAATCTCTGCATCTAAGCCGAAAGACTGGCGTAATAGGGTGGCAAGTTGCTCACGCGCTTTAATAAAGCCATCAATGCCGCCTTGTAACAATTGGAACGCCATCAAATCTGCCTCAAGTTGCGCTTTGAATTGTTCCTTTTCAATTGCTGCCAGTGGTTCAGCTTGAACTTGAATGCCATTGGTCGATAACGCTGCAGCGACTTCTCGTTCATCAGCTTCAAGTTCTGCCAATAAATTTGGTGCAACGGTCAATAAATCACAACCAGCTAAAGCCAAAACCTGATCAATACTACGGAAACTCGCGCCCATAATTTCAGTTTGTACTTGGTGCTGTTTATAGAATTGATAAATTTTCTTCACCGAAAGTACACCCGGATCTTTTTCAATAGGGTAGTACATGACATTTTCAGCTTTTTTATACCAATCTAAAATTCGACCCACAAATGGCGAAATCAACGTCACTTTGGCATCTGCACAAGCATGTGCCTGATGTAAACCAAACAATAAGGTTAAATTGGTGTGAATGCCTTCGGCTTCCAACACTTTCGCCGCTTGAATGCCTTCCCATGTCGATGCAATCTTAATCAAAATGCGGTCTGAATGAACACCATAAGCTTGGTACAGTGCTAAAAGTTCTTTGGCTTTGGCAATGGTCGCATCAGTGTCATAAGACAAAGAAGCATCCACCTCAGTCGAAACACGACCTTCAATCAGCTTTAAAATTTCTACACCAAATTTGACCGTTAAAATATCAATGCTGCGCTCAACCAATAGATCATTTGTATAACCTTCAGCTTTGGCTTGCTCAAATGCAGCTTCAATCAACGCTTTATTTTCAGGTTGATTTGCAGCCGCCGTAATGAGTGATGGGTTGGTGGTCGCATCCAAAGGACGAAACTTTTCAATCGCAGCCAAGTCACTACTATCTGCAACAATGGTGGTTAAGTTTTTTAGTTGATTTAAGGCTGTCTGTGTCATTCGAGATCTAGTTCTTAGGTTATTGCTTATACATTCAGTTATATCACAAACAGCTTTTAACCCAAGTACCAAGTAAGAGGGTTTGTGGATTATTTACCAGTTTTTCTCAGATTTCGGACGTGATTAATCAAAAAATGAGCAGCAGCGCCCAATTGATGTTCTCGGCTCCAGACCAAATCGACAAAATATTCAAATTTTGGGGTGAAATCTAGCAGCTGTAAAATTTTTAATTCGTGTTGTAGTTCAGGATGTTCATTCAGCATTTCCAAGGGCAAGACACCCCAGCCTAAACCCTGCTTAATCATACTGCAGGCAGAATGATGATTATCGGTACGCCAATAGTGCTTAGAAAATAACAACTCGGGTTTAATCTGCCGATCACGGCTCGCCACTACAATTTGCCGATTTTGTAAAATCTGTTCAAAACTGACTTGATCAGATTCAGCCAGCGGTGAATGTCGGGCAGCGACAGGCACTAAAATTTCACGTTTTAATTCCACAAATTGTTCACTGCTTTGTAATTGTTCGCGTTCAAACATAAAGGCCAAGTCCGCTGCTTGAGTCATGAGTAAATGCAGTGCATCTTCTTGTGGCGCAGAGAAAATATTGATCTGCAATTCAGGAAATTGCTGTTCTAGTAACACAATATAATCTGTCCAGCGAGTGTGTAGTAATTCAGACACCACCACAATATTTAAGTGTGCTTCCAGCCCAGAACTGAGCGCAAAAGCATGTTGTTTCCATTGCTTCATTTCTATGAGCAGTTGTTTGCTTTTTTCGTAAAGACTCTGCGCTTGTGGGGTAGGCAAAGGTTCACGCCCAATCCGTTCAAACAGTTTTAGGTCTAAATCAATTTCTAAATTAGCAATGGACATACTAATTGCCGAAGGCACCTTGCCCAATTGGCGTGCAGCTGCAGAAAAAGAACCCGTTTCCATGACGGTGATAAAAATAATTAGCTGATCTTGATTGATATTCATGGCTGAGCATTCGTTTTACTTTTCAATATTATTGATGGATTCTAACTCGATTGGTCAATTAAATGAAAATAAAATAAGCGGGGAAGGATAAGTATTTGAGTAAGCAGATGTTGATTTCCAAAAGAAGATGGGTACATGCCCTGAGTTATGAAGTGATTTTATTGGTCATCATTGCTTTGGCATTAAGTTATGTGTTTGAAATGCCAATGCAAGTGACAGGTGGTCTAGGCATTGCAATGGCGGTGACTTCGGTGCTGTGGAATATGCTGTTTAATCATTATTTTGAAAAGTTTGAAGCGCAACACCAATTACGCAGAACTTTTAAAATCCGCGTTTTACATGCAATCGGTTTTGAAGGTGGCTTAATGCTCGCCACTATTCCCATGGTGGCGTATGCCTTAGAAATATCCCTGCTGCAGGCAATTTTGATTGATTTGCTGATGACGCTCAGCATTTTGCTCTATACCTTTATTTTTCAATATTGTTATGACCATATTGAAGCGAAACTGGGTTATGCCCCGCAACATTCAGTCAGATAAAGCGCTAGTGGCTAATTAAAAGTTGGCTGCTATAAATTTAGGGTTATAAAAAAGCCACCTGAATGAATCAAGTGGCTTTTATCTCTATCTAAATTAGAACTAGGCAGAATTATTTTTCAATAATGGCTGTTACACCTTGACCGCCTGCTGCACAGATTGACACCAATACGCGACCTGAACCTTTTTGATTCAGAAGTTTCGCCGCAGTGGCAAGAATACGTCCGCCTGTTGCTGCAAATGGGTGACCTGCTGCCAAAGATGAACCTTTGACGTTCAGCTTGCTACGATCAATTGATCCTAAAGGTGCATCTAAACCTAAACGCTCTTTACAGAAGTTCGGATCTTCCCATGCTTTTAAGGTCGACAAGACTTGTGAAGCAAATGCTTCGTGAATTTCGTAATAGTCGAAGTCTTGTAATGTTAAACCAGCACGTTCAAGCATACGTGGGACAGCGTATGCAGGCGCCATCAACAAACCTTCTTTTTTACCTACAAAATCAACTGCGGCAGTTTCTTGGAAAGTCAAATATGCCAAGACTTCATGACCATTGGCTTTTGCCCATTCTTCAGAGGCAAGTAATACGCAAGATGCACCATCAGTCAGTGGGGTAGAGTTACCTGCAGTCATAGTGCGCGCGTCGCCTTTACCAAAAGCAGGTTTTAACTTCGCTAGTTTTTCTACAGTAGAATCTGCACGTAAGTTATTGTCACGTTCTAAACCTAAAAATGGCGTGATGAGATCATCAAAGAAACCTTCGTCATAGGCAGCTGCCATTTTTTGGTGAGATGAAGCTGCTAACTCATCCTGCGCTTCACGAGAGATGCCCCATTCCAACGTAGTAATGGCTTGGTGGTCGCCCATTGATAAACCTGTGCGTGGTTCACCGTTACGTGGCGCATCCATTAAATCTTTAATATTGATTTTGGTTAATGCTTTTAAGCGGTCTTTACCTGTCTTTGCAATATTCAATTCGAGCAATGCTTTACGCAAACCATCGCCAAATGCGATTGGCGCGTCAGAAGTCGTATCTACACCGCCTGCAACACCAACCTCGATTTGACCAAGTGCAATTTTATTCGCAACTAAAAAAGCAGCCTGCAAGCCAGTACCACATGCTTGTTGTATATCGTAAGCAGGTGTTTCAGGAGCAAGGGCAGTATTAAGTACGCACTCACGGGTCATGTTAAAGTCACGGCTGTGTTTGAGCACTGCACCTGCCACTACTTCACCCAAACGCTGACCTTGTAAGTTGAAGCGTTCAACAAGACCATTTAATGCTGCTGTAAACATATCTGTATTAGATGCAGTAAAGTAAGCGCCATTAGAACGTGCGAATGGAATACGGTTACCACCGATAATAGCAACGCGGCGAACAGTGTTTTGGCTCATAATTTTATCCTGTTGAACAGAGGTATTGGTATTAGATGGTGCTTTTGTTTGCGTTGAAGCAGTTGTTTTAGCACGGCTAGTCGTGCGGGTACGTGTAGTTTTTGTCGTACTCGTGTTGGAACGGGTTGCAGTGTTGCTACTTTTGCTTGTACGTTTAGCAGTTGATGTATTTGACACAGAATCCGTTGCAGAATTTTCCACTGCTGGATTTTCTTGAGTTGTTTTGCTCATAAGGCTTTTCCAAGCATGTTAAGGGTCTACTTGATGCGTACATTAGCACAATAGTATGACAGCTGAATTGACTACAATGACATTGCAGAATGCATTCAGGTCAAGACATCTCATAATTAACTCAAGTATGATTTAGCACAAACGGGTAACGCTATTGAAATGTGGGCATTTGGCATCATATTGATGTTAAAAGATATCGTGTAATCCATCAAAAAATGAATTTATGAGAGATAATAATCATGACTGATCAATATCAAACATTTGCAAAATCTCCTATTGGTAAATTTGTCATTAAAAATTTGGGTTTACCATCCCCAACTTTTTTAGATCGTTTTGAGTCTGCAACACCAGTGGTAAAAGGTGCAGTACTTTTAGGTGCAGCGCCTGCAAGTGATTTGTCTGCATCAATTGCACAAGTTTTAGCTAATGTACATGCCAACAGTTATGCAGGTAACAATGCAGAATTGCAACAAGCTGCGGCAAAAGTGGGCTTAAATTTAGGTGCATTCAATCCAGGCGATAAAGAATCTAAATTTAAAGTGGTGGTGTTTGATGCTTCAGGTATTGAAAACTCTGAACAATTAAAAGCGCTTTATGAGTTCTTTAACCCAATCTCACGCCAAATTCAGGCTTCTGGTCGCGTGGTGGTGATTGGTACTACACCAGAAACTGCAGGCAGTGTGAAAAAAGCCATTGCACAACGCGCTTTGGAAGGTTTTGTAAAATCGGTAGGCAAAGAATTTAAAAAAGGCATTGCGGCTAACTTAATTTATGTCGATCAAGGTGCTGCAGCAAACTTAGAATCTACGTTACGTTTTGCCATTTCACCACGTTCAGCTTATGTGTCAGGTCAGGTGATCCGTGTCTCGAATGCTGCAACTGTAGAGGTAGATTGGGCAAAACCATTGGCAGGTAAAACTGCTGTAGTGACAGGTGCAAGCCGTGGTATTGGTGAAGCTATTGCGCATGTATTGGCACGTGATGGTGCGCACGTTATTTGCCTAGACGTACCGCAACAACAAGCTGATTTAGACCGTGTTGCTGCTGAAATTGGTGGTTCAACCTTAGCAATTGACATTACTGCTGCAGATGCAGGCGAGCAAATTAAAACAGCTGCCGCTGCACAAGGCGGTTTAGACATTATTGTGCATAACGCAGGGATTACACGTGACAAAACTTTGGCAAATATGAAACCAGAGCTTTGGGATTTAGTCATTAACATCAACTTGTCTGCAATTGAGCGTGTCAACGATTACTTATTGGCAAATGATGGTTTAAATGCTAATGGGCGTATTATTTGTGTATCTTCTATTTCAGGTATTGCAGGCAACTTAGGTCAAACCAACTATGCAGCATCCAAAGCAGGTGTGATTGGCGTAGTGAAATTTACTGCCCCTGTGTTAAACAACGGGATCACGATTAATGCCGTTGCACCTGGCTTTATTGAAACGCAAATGACCGCGGCAATTCCTTTTGCTATTCGTGAAGCTGGTCGTCGTATGAACTCTATGAGCCAAGGTGGTTTACCTGTAGATGTTGCGGAAACCATTGCTTACTTTGCTTCATCAGCATCGACAGGTATTAACGGCAACGTGGTACGTGTTTGTGGTCAAAGCTTGTTAGGGGCTTAACACTAAATCCTCTACCTATTAGAGAGGATTTAGGAGGGGGGAAAGGGTATATTATTAACCCTCTCTCTAGCTCTCTCCCTGAGGGAGAGAGCACTCCATTAAATAAATTAGAAAAACTTCTCAAAGGTTTAGTATGAATACTCGCCATTTTAGTCAACTTCCAAAACCCTATTTAGCCTATCCAAAAGTGATTCAGGGCTTAATTTTTAAAAAGCCAAAAGGTGAAAAAGTTCTGCCGCAAGTTGAATATGTGGTGGATTCATTCAAGGTCGATCAAAAGCATTTAAAAGCCTATAACGCAGTGACAGGGTTTAAAAATAACGGCTATATTCCTGCAATTTATTTGGCTGTATTGTCACAAAGTCTGCAAATGCACATGATGACCCAAGAAGCATTTCCATTTGCAATTTTGGGCTTGGTACATATTCGTAATCAAGTTAAACAAAGCCGTAAAGTTGGATTGAATGAACAACTGACCTTGTCATGTAAATTTGGTGAATTGCAACCACATGATAAAGGCGTACAATTTGATTTTATTACCACTGTTAAAGTAGGCAATGAGGTGGTGATTGAAGGTTTAACCACGTATTTAGCACGTCAAAAAACCACCACTAAAGCAGCTGCAAAATCTGCAGAAAGCAAAGCGCCAAACTATGCCGTTCAAGCTGAATGGGATATTTCTGAAAATACGGGTCGCCGTTATGCCTTAACGTCTGGCGATTTTAACTTAATTCATATCCACGCGATTACTGCAAAAGCATTTGGCTTTAAACAAGCGATTGCGCACGGCATGTGGAGCAAAGCCAAAGCCTTATCGAGTTTGACTTTGCCAGATGCCTATGAAGCCGATGTCTGGTTTAAGTTACCTATGTATTTGCCATCTAAAGTTGAGTTTTTAACTGCAACTGAAGCTAAAAATACAGACTTTTTAATTCGAAACAGTAAAAACCAAAAACCGCACGTGACAGGTGTTGTCACCGCGCTTTAATTCAGTGATCGAAAGCCTAAATCCTTTGGATTTAGGCTTTTTATTTGCGCTAGCTTTTTATTAATAATAAAAACGAGATAGACAGGACGATGCAACATTTAAAGGATTATATTTTTGCTGAAACTGAAAATTATCGTGGATGGGTTGCACCTGAGTTTCATGATTTAGCGATGCAATTTAGCCGTTTGCAAAATGCACGTAGCCAACAGGGCGGAGCTGCTTTAGCGGTGTACTTTCAAGGTCAGAAAGTCGTCGATATTTACACAGGTAAAAAGTCGCCAGATGAAGACTGGCAAGCCGATACGTTATCGGTATGTTATTCCACAGGCAAAGGTGTATTAGCGACACTGGCACATATTTTGGTCAGTCAAGGACTGGTCGATTACGATACTCCCATTTATATATACTGGCCTGAATTCGCCCAAAATGGCAAAGCAACGATGACTTTAAAGCACATACTAAGCCATCAAAGTGGTTTATATGACATACGTAATATCATAGCCGATGCGACTGAAATGGCAGATTGGTCGCACATGCTGGATGTGTTGGCTCAAGCCAAGCCACGTTTTGATGTAGCAAGTGAGGCAGCGTATCAACCTTTAACTTTTGGCTGGCTGGTCGGTGGGATTTTAGAAAAAGCTACAGGTCAAACATTGGCTGAATTGATGCAGCAATACTTGGTTGAATCTTTGGCTTTGGATGGAGCGTATTTTGGTGTGCCTGCATCTGAGCTTTCCCGTGTGGCGCGACCATTTAAAACTGCTGTGACATCAGCGCAAACAGATACATCACCCACAAATAAACAGACAGCTAAAATTCAAAGCCAAACTAAATCGCGCAAACGTCCTGTATCAATATTCGATAAAGTCATTGCATGGAGTGGTCAAAACCCACAAGACTTTCAGGATGGCATGATTCCCAACGGCATGAAAAATTTTAGTTTTTTTAGCGATGCAGGTTTACAAGCCGTGATTCCTGCTGCCAATGGTGTATTTACTGCCCAAAGTTTGGCACGTATTTATGCCATGTTGGCGCAGGGTGGATCATGGCAAGGTCAGCAATTGATTCAGCCTGAAGTTTTTCAGCAATTGAGCCAAGTACAATATGTACAGCGTGATCGGGTCATGCCTATCCCGATGCATTGGCGATTAGGCTATCACCGTGTATTAAGTTTGGGTAAGCGCTCTCACGGTTTTGGACACATGGGTTTTAATGGTTCAGGCGCGTGGTGTGATCCTGACCGTCAACTCAGTTTTGCCTATACCCATAATTTTGCTGCAGGTTCTTTAATTGGTGATTATCGACTTTGGGGACTGAGTCAGGAAGCCATTCGCTGTGCAGATCGGCAATTGCAAGGGCGTAAAGGCTGGTTTTAGGCGTGATTGTACGTTCACTCTTTGCCAAAAAAACAGTATGCTTAGACCTGTAAAAAGGAGCATTCATGTATCAGGTACTTGCGCGTAAATATCGTCCTCGTAATTTTAATGAATTGGTGGGACAAAACCATGTATCACGGGCATTGACCAGTGCTTTGGAACGTGGGCGTTTGCACCATGCTTATCTTTTTACGGGAACACGTGGTGTAGGTAAAACTACCATTGCGCGTATTTTGGCCAAATGCCTGAACTGTGAAACAGGCGTGACATCTACCCCATGTGAAGTGTGTCCGACCTGTACTGCGGTCAATGAAGGTCGTTTTATTGATTTAATCGAAATTGATGCGGCGTCACGTACTAAGGTTGAAGACACACGTGAGTTGCTCGATAACGTACCTTATGCACCGACTCAGGGACGTTTTAAGGTTTATCTGATTGACGAAGTGCACATGCTGTCTACGCATTCCTTCAATGCTTTGCTAAAAACTTTGGAAGAACCGCCTGAGCATGTGAAGTTTCTGTTTGCGACCACAGACCCACAAAAACTCCCTATTACTGTGATTTCGCGCTGTTTGCAATTTACTTTGCGTCCATTGCAGGTCGATGAAATTACCAGTCATTTAACGGATATTTTAGCCAAAGAACAGATTGTTGCAGAGCAAGATGCAATTTGGCAGATTGCTGAATCTGCGCAAGGTTCTTTGCGTGATGCGATGTCTTTGACAGACCAAGCCATTGCTTATGGTCAGGGTGAAATTCATCATCAAGATGTCAAAGACATGCTGGGCTTGATTGATCGCACCATTATCTATGATTTGATTTTAGCGATTCATCAAAACCAACAGCAGCGTGTGAGTCAGTTGTTATTACAATTTAGACAGCAAGCTTTAGATGTATCTTTGGTGTTGGATCAGTTAATTTCGACACTGCATGAATTGGCAATCATGCAATATCTGCCAGATTTAAACCTAAAATACAGTGCTGAAATTAATCAAAAAATTCAGCAGCTTGCGGGTCTGATCTCTGCACAAGATTTACAGTTGTATTATCAAATTGCTTGTAAAGGACGCGCCGATTTACAAATTGCCGTAACCCAAGAACAAGGCTTTGAAATGTGTGTACTGCGTTTACTGGCATTTCGACCTTTGCAAGCCAATGAAGTGTTGGTTGCTGCGCCACAAAATACTGCACAAACAGCGGCTTCCCAGCCAGTTGCTCAAATGGAGCAAACTCCACAAGCTGTGGCAACCCAAAATACAGCACAAGCGGAACAGCATGTAACTGAATTAGATGCGGTTGCAACACCTGATCTTGATGGATTTGACTATGAGGATGACGATTATTCAGATCACACCACGACACAAACCAGTGTTGCAGAACCTTCTTCAGATGATTTTTTAGATGAGGATGAGCCTGAAGCTTTAACACATCAAGATCAACAGTCGATTCAAGCGCAACAACCGACTCCGCAAGCGCTACACTCAACAGCTGCGATTTCACCAGAATCTATGTCAGAACCTGCAGTGAATGAAGAAACTGCAATACAGGCTGAGGATAAGCAATCTGAATCTATCGTGTTTGATCCAAATGCAGATGCACAATTGTTTGGTTTAGATGAAGATGCCTCATCGGTAAGCACTACATCTGATGTGCAAAGTCATGATGATTTTTTACTGGAAAGTTTTGATGCCGTTGCACCGTTAGGTGATCTTGCTGCATCAGCCGAAACATCGCTAGTTTCATCTACACTACAATCGAATAATGCTTCACCGTCAATTACACAAAATGTAAGTAATGCAGAAACCGCTTTATTTGATTTAGCAGCGACTGAAGTCGAACCGAATGTTGCCAGTGCGACAGCACAACCGCAGCAAACCATAGCATCTAATGCCGATGATCAATTAATGCCGCAGGATATTCTGCGTTTACAGCCGCAAGTTTTAGAAGGTGAGTGGACTTTAGACAAATGGGAATATTGGTTTAGACACAGCGAGTTGTCACCTGCCGTGCAAGAATTGGCGCAGCATGGCGTAATGACGGGGCAGATTAATGCTGAATCGGTTTTTCATATTCCTGAGCAATATCAGCAGTTATTGACTCAACTGCAACATGCTTTAGAAAGTGCTTTAAAAGAACAGTGGAGTAAAACTCTGTTTAAAGTGCAATATGAAAATGTGGATGACACGACACCGTACATTTTGCAGCAACAGCGCAAACAACGCGCTTATCAACGGGCTGAAAATTTATTGCATCAAGAACCGATTGTGAAAGATATTTTGCAAAACTTTGATGGCGAATTACATAACATTCAGTTGAAATAACCTGTTGTTAGCTTTTGTTTGCAGAATTTTAAGGCTGGGTCAAACCAGCCTTATTTTTTGCTAAGCGCAAGCTGAATCTGTGCTTTTATATGGCTGTAATGCTTCGCGGATGGAGTCAGGAATCGGGCAGTTTTGGCGTGTAATTCGATCTACAAATACATGCACCACTTGTCCTTGTGCAGCGGCAAGATTTTGATTGTTTTTAAAAATTGCCAAATCATAAATTAAGGATGAGTTTCCAATTTTTTGAATAGCAACACCTACTTCAATCATTTCAGGATAGGACAATTCCTGCAAAAAATGACAGGTGGAATTGACCACTAAACCAATACAGGGTGATCGTTTGGGTTCAAAGCCTGCTTTTTGCATCAGTAGGGCATTGGCTGCGCTGTCAAAATAGCTGTAATAAGTGACATTATTGACATGTCCATACATATCGTTGTCTGCCCAGCGAGTTTGGAAGGGAAAGAAAAAAGCGTATTGCTCACGGGTTTTGGTGTCAGGTTTCACAAGTTTACCTATATTTTTATCGACGTGGTGTCATGCTTTAATGGGTGGAAATCATCCCAAATAAATGTAGAAAGTTAAATACAGAACGTTAAGCGTAAATGTTAGGCATAAATGGCTTGGTAAATCTGTAACGCATCCTGCATTTGCATTGCTCTCGGGTTGTTTTGTAATAAACGACTTTGCTGCATCGCATCTTCTGCCAGTTGTGGCAGCATGTTTTCTGCTATGCCTAGGGCATTGAGTTTTAACACCAAGCCACTTTGATCTAAATGATTTTGTAAATGATCAATAAACAAATCACATAATCCATCTGTGCAGCCTTTACTGCGTGGGTCTAACCAACACATCAGTTCTGCATAATACTGTTTGGCTGCAGGCGCATTAAATTTTAAAACTTCGGTTAGTACCAATGCATTGCTATGCCCATGTGAAATATGGAAATGTCCGCCTAAAGGATAGGCAAGCGCATGTACCGCAGCCACAGGAGCATTGGCAAAGGCTTGTCCTGCCAGCATTGAACCAAACAGCATGTTTTGCCGTGCTTGCATATTGCTGCCATCTTCAAGCACTAATTTTAAGTTTTGATCAAGTAAACGCAGCGCATGTTTTGCCAGAAAATCTGAATACGCATTTTTTTTGATTTTAGAAGTATAGGCTTCAATGGCATGTACCATCGCATCTATACCTGTGGCTGCGGTAATCTGTGCAGGTAGATGACGGGTAAAATTGGCATCTAAAATGGCAACATCGGCATATAAAATAGGAGAAACAATGCCTGTTTTACTGGTTGCACCTGTGGTGACAATGGAAATAGGTGTGACTTCTGAACCTGTACCTGCCGTTGTGGGAACTAAAATGAGTGGTAAACGTGGTGCTTTCGCATTGCCAACACCGTACAAGTCCGACAGTTGTTGAGTTTGTTCGGAATGACTCAGCACGGCAATAATTTTGGCGACATCCATCGCACTACCCCCACCAAAACCTAATACAACATCAATATTTTGCTGTTTGGCAAAATCAACTGCTTCTAACACAATCTGTTCTGCGGGGTCGGCTTGCACATTCGAGTAAATGGCATAGTCCAGTTGCAGTTGCTTTAAAATTTCTAAAATAGGTTGATGTAATTGTTGTTGTAAAATGCCAGCATCGGTGACCAATAACAAACGCTTATAACTCTTTTCGGTTAAAACCGTTTTTAGTTCAGAAATTGAACCCAATCCAGAAATAATGTTGCCAACTGTTTGAAATTGAAAATGCTGCATCGTCTTTATTCCTAATTTTTATACTTAATTCAACATTATTGTAGGGTCACGATATAGGATTCATATCATAAATAACTTAACATAAGACTCTTAAAAATAAAGTAGCTTTGAGGTTGTTTATGTCATCCAAAACGCCATATAAGGTGTTATGTGTTTGTTTGGGAAATATTTGCCGCTCTCCAACGGCAGAAATTGTACTTCGACATTTTTGTGATGAACAACAACTCAATGTGTTGGTAGATTCTGCTGGAACCAGTAATTATCATCCAGGCAAAGCCCCAGATTTACGCAGCCAAAAACATGCGTTCAAACGTGGTTATGACTTATCTACATTGCGCGCGCGTCAGTTACGTATACAAGACTTTGTCGAGTTTGATTTGATTTTGGCGATGGATTTTGAAAACTTAAGCAATATTCAATCTTTAATGCGCCGTGCTGAAGCTGAACTGGGCAGTTTGCGCGCTGAAATAGCCTTAATGAGCGAACACGATCCGCATTATACGCAGCAAGAATTACCCGATCCATATTATGGCGAAGCCGATGGTTTTGAGCGGGTGCTCGATCAATGCGAGTCGAGTAGTCGCGCATGGGTGAAAGTTTTACAACAACAATTTGAATTGAAGGTTTAAGTCATGCACATTCAACACAACATGCAACTCAAACCGTTCAATACGTTAAATTTAGATGCAACTGCATCGCATTATGTCAAAGTTGAAAATATCCAAGATGTGCAGGATGCTTTGGCATTTGCTCAGACAGAACAGTTAAATGTGCTGATTTTGTCGGGTGGTAGCAATATGTTATTGCCTGAACATATTCATGCTTTGGTCATGCACATGGATATTCAGGGCATCGAAAAATGCGCTGAAGATGATGCAAGTATTACCCTAAAAGTTGGTGCAGGACAAGTCTGGCATGATTTTGTGTTATGGAGCACGGAACAAAAATTATATGGTCTGCAAAATCTGGCTTTAATTCCAGGTTTTGTCGGCGCTTCACCTGTGCAAAATATTGGTGCTTATGGCGTTGAAGTTGGTGAGTTTATTGAATCTGTGCAGGTCTATGATCGTGAATGCCAACAATTCAGCTCAATTGTTGCTGCAGATTGTCAGTTTGCCTATCGACACAGTATTTTTAAAGATCATCCCAACCGTTACATCATTACCCATGTGACTTTTAAACTGTTAAAACAGGCTGCGTTAAAATTAAATTATGGCGACTTAAAAGCTGCTGTAGGCGATGAGCAAACTGCTGAAAATCTGCAGCAACAAGTCATTCAAATTCGCCAAAGTAAGCTGCCTAATCCTGCAGAATATCCAAATGTAGGTAGTTTCTTTAAAAATCCTGTGATTTCGACTCAGCAATTTGACCAAATTGCAGCACAATTTCCAAATTTACCCCATTACCCACAGCCTAATGCGCAAGTTAAAATTGCAGCAGGCTGGTTGATTGATCAAGCTGGCTGGAAGGGAAAACAACTGGGTGTGGTGGGTATGTTTCATAAACAAGCGTTGGTTTTAGTCAATTATGCCGATGCCACTTTGGCAGATGTGCAACACACCTATCGTGCTGTGCAGCAAGATGTTTTGAGTCGTTTTGGTATTTCACTAGAACCTGAACCTGTGTTATTTGATGAAACAGGTTTGATTCGTGCACATCAACCGGTAGGTTAAGTGAAGATGAAACAGAATCATTGGATGCTCAGATTGGTACAAATTGCTGCCGTGCTCTTTGTATTGTTTGCAGCATTCATGATTTTTATTTATTCACCTTTTTATTCTACTTTGGTGGTCAAAACGCTGAACACTTTGGTGCCTGTAGAAGTGAATCAAGTGGCAGCAAAAAGTCAGCAAATGGCGGCTTTTAGTGATCAAGACAGTTTGGAGCCCGGTTCAGATTTATGGATTGCCCGACAAGCTTATCTGAAGCTCATGGAGCAAGAAATCCAATCTAAAAATTCGCAAAATTTAACTTTAATTCAGACACGTTATAAAGCCTTACAAGCGCTTATTTTAGAAGAACAAACGCAAAAAAAATTAGCATCTGAGCAAGAGTTGCCGCAAGTCCCATTGTTGGTGTCTAATGCAGCTTCGGAAGCAATTGTAGAAGACCCATCCGAAAATGTAAAAGCCTTACTCAATTTGGATAGTCATGAAAATCAGGCACTGATGGAACAATACTTGGCATTTTTAAGCACTCATAAAATTGCCGAAACCGAAAGTGAGCCTGTAGATGAAGAAATCTTTAAAGATATTGCCTTGATTCATCAACAAAATATTCCAAAAATACCTGCAAACTCGAAACCTTATGCGATTGTGGTTTTAGGTGGTGGCTTAACTTTAGATGAAAATGGCAAAGATATTGTGGTGAATCATTACACACGTTTGCGTCTGGAAACCACTTTGGCTGTTGTCAAACAATATCAATTGCCAATTGTATTAAGTGGTGTCGAAGCACCTTATATGCAGCGTTGGTTAAAAAAATATGATGTCGAAGCAAAATTATTAGAAGATCGCAGCATGAATACTTGTGAAAATTCACGTTTTAGTTCTTTATTATTACAAAAAAAAGGGGGGGCGCCGACAGTGATTTTGATTACAGACCGTTATCACATGCCACGCACCCGCCGTTTATTTGCTTTGAATGGAATTGAAACGATTCCAGTCGAGGCTCCCATGCCGACTCAACTGACTGCATGGCGTCCAAGTGAACAAAACTATGATCATAGCCGCCGTGCCAATTATGAAATGCTTGCCACCATTCGGGATGTCTTGATTGGTTCTAGCGCATGTCGCGAGGTGCCATAATGCCTGATATTCCATTTTTAAACCCAAGCGTGTTGAAGCAATTAGATTTGCCAGTGCCGAGTCGGGAAACCACACCACAAATTCTACAACCTTTAAATTTGAATCGTGGTTTTGAACCGAGTGTTGAGTTACAAGCCTATCGACAGCTTTATGGTTTTCATTTGTTGGACTGTGAACATTGGCAAGGCTATGTGCAAATGCCGTTGTTTAAATTGCATGTGCAAATTTTTCAACCCGATTTAAGCAAAACCAAATTTGATCAGGTGCAGGGCACGGTATTTCTACTGCATGGCTATTTGGAACATAGCGGGATTTATCAACCTATCGTCAAAGAATTATTAGAGCAGGGCTTTAGTGTTTTGACTTATGATTTGCCCGGACATGGATTGAGTGATGGTTATCCTGCCAACATCAAAAATTTTGATCATTATCAGCAAGTATTACATGCGGTTTATCAATATGTAAAAAATGCCGATCAATTGCCAAAACCGTGGTTGGGCATTGGGCAAAGTACAGGTGGTGCAATTTGGATGCATCACTTGTTGGAATTTGCTCAGCGCCGTGAAAATCCATTTGTAGAGCGTGTGTTGTTGTTATCGCCTTTGATTCGTCCTGCAAAATCGGCATGGTGGCATAACTCTGTTGGTTTGGGCATTATCCGTCGGATTAAGCGTGAAGTGCCGCGACATTTCCGACGCAATAATCATAATCCTGAATTTTTACGCTTTGTGCGTTTAAAAGACCCGCTGCAACCTAGAATGATGGGCATGGATTGGATTTTAGCCATGTCTAAATGGATGTTGGAGATGGAAGAACGTCCAGCTTGCCGTATTCCTGTTTGGTTGGCACAAGGGGCGCAAGATCAAACCGTAGATTGGCGCTACAACATTGAGTTTATTCGGCGTAAATTCCGCCTGCAAACCTTACTCATGTTAGAAGAAGGCTCGCATCAATTAATCAATGAACGTGCGGATATTCGTGCGGCTTTAACAGGGCTGATTCCTGCATTTTTACATGCACATAGCTCTAAGACTTATTATTAATTTATCAACCATCTTTTAAATACGGCTCTACATTTGCTTTGATGCTGTTCTCGGCATCAAAGCATATTTATGCTGCGCTGCTCATTAAAATGTGAAGCGATTTCTAAAATAAAATAGTACTTCACATTTATTTTTTATTTCATGCTCGAGTTTCATGTTTCAGTGCTATGCTCATGTTTATAAAATAAGCTAAATTTGAAAAACTCCTTAATTCTAGGGATAGTGTTTACATCAAAACGATTGATATATTTACAAACATAATCAAGGGGATGAATGATGGCAGAAATGGAAGCGATATTACCCGTACCGGTTTTAATTGTTGAAGATGAGCCTATTATTCAGTCACGTCTTAGAAAAATTTTGCATGATATTGGCTATCAAGATGACATGCTATTTTTCGTGAGTCATCTTAAAGCTGCAATGACGTGTATAGAAGATCATCCGATTGCTTTAGCTTTAGTCGATTTAGGCTTGCCCGATGGCAATGGTAAAGAACTAATCGAACAATTACATTTTAGAGATCCAAGCGCATTAATTTTGGTGATTTCTGCATGGAGCACCCAAGACAGCTTATTTTCTGCAATTCAAGCAGGTGCAACAGGCTATGTGCTTAAAGAACGTGATGATGCTGAAATTATTATCGCAATACGCAGCATTTTAAGAGGTGGTGCACCGATAGACCCATTTATCGCCCGTGAAATTTTATCGCAAATTTCACATCAAAAAGTACCCGTGCTGACCGAAGATTTATCAGATCGCGCCGATGCTCAAGCATTCAACTCACATTATGAACAGCTCACCAATCGTGAATTAGAAATTTTAAATCTGGTGGCGCAGGGCTTAAGTAACCGTGAAATTGCTGAGCAATTATTTGTGTCGCGTTATACCGTTGAAAGTCATATTAAACATATCTATCGGAAGTTGTCGGTCACTAAACGCACTAAGGCTGTCAGTACCGCTAGAACTTTAGGTCTTTTATGATTCAAAGGCTTTGGCAGTGTGGTTTGGGCGTGTTGTTATTGTTCTGTGCGTGGCAAAGCTATGCGCAGCAAGTGGTGTACCCAATTAATCAGTACTGCAATGTGCATGTACTTTCAATCAGCTCTGCCAAAACAGCATCACATAATAAAAAACCTGAAACGGGTTGGGAAAATGTTCAACTGCCCGACGTTTGGGATGATCGCTGGAAAAATTATAATGGTGGGGCGTGGTACAAAATAGAGTGGGAGTGGTTTTGTGAGCGTGATCATCGTTTAAATCAACCCATCGTTTTTGCACTGAATTTTTTAAATAGTGCAGGGGCAGTTTATCTGAATCAAGATTTACTTTGGGCAAGTCAACATTTAGAAGAGCCTTTGTCAAAAAACTGGAATATGCCACGTTACTGGATTTTACCTATTTCAGGCTTAAAACAAGGTAAAAATCAAATATTGGTCTATGTAAATGGATATGCATTTCAAAATGCGGGTATAGGAAAAATAAGTTTT
Organism: Acinetobacter seohaensis; assembly: GCF_056431365.1. Lineage (NCBI taxonomy): Bacteria > Pseudomonadati > Pseudomonadota > Gammaproteobacteria > Moraxellales > Moraxellaceae > Acinetobacter > Acinetobacter seohaensis. The sequence goes on along the minus strand of NZ_JBWKMK010000029.1, from coordinate 134,442 downwards.
AATAATGTGCATAACAATATTGAACAGCACCAGCAAAGTATATGGAATAAACGTACTTTATTTGAAATTAATGCGATTTTATCTGCCACTTTAGGCATTTTATGTTTGGTTATTTGGCTGTTTTTACGCCGTGATCAGAGTTTTGGTTGGTTCGCGTTGAGTTGCATGTTCTGGTTATTATTTATTTCTCATTTTTTAACCACAGAAACCTTTCCATACCCAAGTGTATTGGTGGCATCTCAAGCCAATTTAAGCTTTTTTATCCTCTATGTTTTAGCTTTTAGTCTGTATTTAATTAGGTTTGTCAATCAACGCTTGCCAATATTGGAAGAAAGTATTTTTATTCTGAGTTTAGCGGTAATCGTTTGTGTGTTTTTAACACCCTTAGATTATGTCAAACTGGTATTTGGGATTGTCTTTTTAAGTTATGCCAGCTTACTAGTCGTGGTTTATTTTTATTTGGCGTATTTAGCGTATAAATCCCCAAAAACAGAAGTATATCTGCTGCTATTTTGTTTAACCTTGATTGGCTTTTTTGCGGGTGTAGATGTATTTCGTTTAAGTAATGCGGCAACGGCAAGTTTATATCAGCCATTATCACCGTATACCTCGCCAGTAATTACTTTATTTATTGCGATTATTTTAGGCATGCGCCTAAAAAGAAATATTCAAAAAATTGAGAAATTTAATCAAGATTTAGAGCTTAAAGTTTTTGAAGTCAGTGATGATTTAAAACGCAGTATGTCAGAAAAGCATTATTTAGAATTGGAAAATGTGCGTTTGCAAGAGCGGATTCATCTATCGCATGATTTGCATGATGGTTTGGGTGCATCTTTGGTACGTTCCATGATTATGGTCGACCAAAGCGAACAGAACATGAGTAATCAGCAGTTCTTATCTATGCTGAAATTACTGCGTGATGATTTACGTCAAATTATTGATAGTGGTTCTTCCATTGGTTCTAAAGTGCCTGAAAATCCTAAAATTTGGGTTGCGCCAGTACGTCATCGTTTTAGTCAATTGATGGATGAAATGGATATTCATTCCAAGTGGGATTTTCCAAATGAATGGGTGATTGAGCCGAATTCGTTACAGTGCTTAACTTTGATGCGGGTATTAGAAGAAAGTTTAACCAATGTGATTAAACACAGCCAAGCCAAGCATGTATCCGTCAGTATGCAATTTGTACCGCCTAAGCAATTGGTACTTAAAATTCAGGATGATGGTGTAGGTTTTGAAGCCAATAGCGTGCTTGAACATGGCATGAGTATTGGGATGCGCAGTATGAAAATGCGTTTAGAACGGGTTGGAGGGCAATTAAAATTAAATTCGACACCTGGCTATACGTTAATTCAGGCAGTTTTAACTTTAGATCCCGCTTATCTAAATTCCCCAAGATGAATTGATCATCTTGAGGGGGCTGAAACGAATATTTTAAGCGTCTTCAGCAGGTAACAACATTAAAATGGATTCATTGAGCAGTTGTACCAAATCTTCCAAAATATTTGCGTCGTAAAGGTTTTCATCGAGCAGCACGCGTTCACCATTGGCAATTTTTTGCAGCGTAGGGATAGATGCTTCTGCGACACAAATCGCTTCACCATTCGCCCAAAATAAAACTTCATCTAGCTGATTTGCATAAAGTAGGCGAGAGGCGGGTTCCAACATGATTTGATAACCCTGATCTAGCGCATCTTCTAAATCGCCTACACCTATTTCATCTACTTCAGGAATATTTTCAGGATATTTCGGTTCAGACATTAAGCTTAAAATCGCATCATCCAACACCGATGAGTTTTGTAAACGCGCCCACAATTCTGCTTTCAGATAATCCAATTCTGTCGCAGTCATTTCGCCAATTTGGGTATTTTTTTTACGAACAAGGTCTTGTAGTGGCGTGCGTAATATTTCATCGGCAGAGAATTTATCGCTCACTCGATCCATCATTTCACTAATATTCGGCATGCGGAAACCGAACGAGAACGTCAGACAATCATCTTCCGCCACGCCATAATGTGCCAAACCCGGTGGCACATAGAGTAAATCGCCAGGTGCAAGAACTTCATCAAAATTGACCTGCATTTCAGGCAATAATTTTAACGGTTGTCCTGCGACAAATTCAGTTTCAGCATCACACATTTGCCCAAGTTGCCAACGACGATGTCCATAGCCTTGTAGCAAAAACACATCGTAGAAATCAAAATGCTGACCTACAGAGCCGCCTTTAGGGGCATAAGACACCATTATGTCATCACGTCGCCATTGCGGAATAAAAGGAAATTTTTTCCAAAGTTCAGCGAGATCAAAAGAGTAATGATCAACGGCTTGTACCAATAGCGTCCACAACTTTGGCATTTTTTGAAAATCAGCCTTAATGAGCGGTGATGATTTCACAGTCCATTGATTTGGATCACGATCTTTTTGTTTGATTAAACGGGCAGTCACATCTTCTTCGAGAGCCAGTTCCATCACGTCACTAGGTTCAAGTAGGTTGGCAATTTCTGGGAGTGCATTGCGTACCAAAAGTGGTTTTTTTTGCCAATATTCACTTAGGAATTGTTCTGCGGTAATTCCGCCCAAAACATCTAAAGGTTGCGACATAAAATAGCCTAAGCAAGTTTTATCAATAATCTCAATATTGTCTGATTTGTCGCTGCAAAGGGCAAGGTGATTTATAGTCTTTATAAATATTCACGGCTGTTAAATTACACAGTTTTAAACTTAAGGAACCTGAATATTCAGCATTCTTAACATGCGGCATAACTGAATCATCGGCAGACCCATCAAGGTAGTTTGGTCATTGCCTTGCATGGCTTCAAACAGACTAATACCTAAACCTTCGCACATAAAACTACCTGCACAGTGTAGCGGTTGTTCCTTTGCAACATATCGTGCAATTTCATTGTCAGTTAAGCTGCGGAATTGAACTGTGTAGTGTTCTACAACCGTTTGTTCAAAGCCTGTAGATTGCTGCTGCACACTCAGCGCAGTGCTGAAATAAACCGTTTGACCTGAATTGGCTTGTAATTGTTGTATAGCTTTTTCTGAAGTGAGCGGTTTACCTATAAAAATATCTGGCTGCTGTTCACGCCATGCCACTTGATCTGAACCAATCACAATTGCATCAGGATATTGCTGCGCAATATAGTGTGCCTTTTCAAAAGCCAAGCGTTGCGCTAAATCATCTGCGTGCAATTCACCCTGCGCAGATTCATCAATATCAGGAGAAATTGACTTATACGCCAAATGCAGACGATTCATCAATTGCTGACGAGTTTGACTGCCAGACGCTAAAATAATTTCAGGATGTTGCATCAGATCATCACACCGCATAATCCATCAAAATATCTAAAGGCACATAAGACAATACTGACTGATGACAGGCTTGAATTTTAATTGGTGGTGCTTGACCTGCCTGATAGGCTTCAACCCAACGGGTGACGCAAATACACCAGAAATCACCCGGTTGTAAGCCGTTAAAACCAACTTCTGGTACTGGCGTGATTAAATCATTGCCAATTTTTTGCGAGAAATTTAAAAAATCAGAGGTCATTTGTGCACAAACGGTGTGCTGACCTAAATCGGTTGGGGCGGTATGACAAAAACCGTTACGAAAATATCCAGTAATAGGATCAAAGCAACAACTGGCGAGAGGTTCGCCCAAAACATTTAAACGATTGATATTTGGATCGGGATGAATAGACATAAGTGCGAGAAAGATGGTGGCTTTTCTCTATCATAATCAAAACTTTTGCTTTAAACAGCAATTCTACAAAAGTTGCTAACCTTTTTCTGCATAATCATTTAAAATCGTGGCGTTTTGATATCAATAAAGTGAGCTATACATGAACTTTCAGCGTATGACTGACCTCGATTTAGCAGGTAAGCGTGTCCTTATTCGTGAAGATTTAAACGTACCTGTTAAAAATGGTGTGATAACCAGCGATGCACGTTTACGTGCGGCATTGCCAACGATTCAAGCTGCTGTTGCCAAAGGTGCAGCAGTGATGGTGTATTCTCACTTAGGTCGTCCTGTTGAAGGTGAGCCAAAAGCTGAACAATCTTTAGCACCTGTAGCTGCGTATTTAACCCAAGCATTAGGTCAAGATGTTCAACTGATCACTGACTATTTAGATGGTGTAGACGTTGCTCCTGGTCAAGTCGTTTTATTGGAAAACTGCCGTTTTAACCACGGTGAAAAGAAAAACAACCCAGAACTTGCCGCTAAATATGCAGCATTGTGTGATGTATTTGTGATGGATGCATTTGGTACCGCGCACCGTGCAGAAGCCTCTACTGAAGGCGTTGCACGTTTAGCACCAGTGGCAGCAGCAGGCCCATTATTGGCTGCGGAATTAGATGCTTTGGGTCGTGCCTTAAAAACACCTGAAAAACCAATGGTGGCGATTGTTGCAGGTTCTAAAGTATCGACTAAGTTAGATGTATTGACTTCATTGTCTGATATTTGCGATCAATTAATTGTAGGCGGTGGTATTGCCAATACTTTCCTTGCTGCAGCAGGCTATAACGTGGGCAAATCATTATGCGAAAATGATTTGATTGACACTGCCAAAGCAATTGCCGCAAAAGTTTCTGTACCACTGCCAACCGATGTTGTAGTTGCAGATGCCGCTGAAATTAATTTTGAAGATTTCTTGGGTTCATTGGCAGCAGCGAAAGCAACTGTGAAAAAAGTTGAAGATGTTGCAGACAACGATATGATTTTAGACGTAGGCCCAGAAACTGCAAAAGCATTTGCTGAAATTTTAAAAACTTCAAAAACAATTCTTTGGAATGGCCCAGTGGGTGTATTTGAAGTTGATCAATTTGGTGAAGGTACGAAAGCACTTTCATTGGCGATTGCAGAATCTGCAGGTTTCTCTATTGCAGGCGGTGGTGACACTTTAGCTGCAATTGACAAGTATGAAGTTGCAGACAAAATCGGCTATATCTCTACAGGTGGAGGTGCATTCCTTGAATTTGTAGAAGGTAAAACCTTACCTGCAGTTGCGGTATTATTAGAACGCGCTTAAATCTAGAAAATTTATCAATAATTTTTAAAAAGGTTGACTTCGGTCAACTTTTTTATATTTATGTCATGCCGTAGTCATCAAAATGTCATAAATATGCAATAAACTGTAGTAAATGAATGACCTAACTGTAGGAAATGACGATGATTCAAAAACTAACACTTGCTGCTTTAATTGCTGCATCTTTAGCCTTGACTGCTTGTGCAAAAAAAGAAAGCGCACCTGCGACTGAAACTGATGCATCTTCTGCAGTTGTAGATAACGCTCAAGTTACACCAGAACAACAAGCTGCAATCGACGCAATTGACCAACCAATCTTGGATGAAGGCAACACCGATATTCCTGAAGACGTTGCAAATGCACCTGCTGACGTTGCGACTGCAGACACAGAAGTTGCTGCTTCTGAAGCGCAATAAGTGCTGAAAAACGACAAATTGTAGTAATTTGTTTAAAAGTCCCTGCTTTTGCAGGGACTTTTTTTTGAAAAAGGCGATTTGTTGCTGAATTGAAACAAATCACAGGGTAGAATAACCAACATTATTTGGGAGGATATTATGGCTCTTATTTCATTGCGCCAGCTCTTGGATCATGCCGGTGAACATGCTTACGGCGTTCCAGCGTTTAACGTCAACAACTTAGAACAAATGCGCGCAATTATGTTAGCCGCAGATGCAACCAATTCACCTGTAATTGTTCAAGCTTCGGCAGGTGCGCGTAAATATGCAGGTGCGCCATTCTTGCGTCACCTGATTTTGGCTGCAATTGAAGAGTGGCCACATATTCCAGTGGTTATGCACCAAGACCATGGTACAAGTCCTGATGTATGTCAGCGTTCGATCCAACTAGGCTTTTCATCAGTAATGATGGATGGTTCTTTGGGTGAAGATGGTAAAACACCAACGTCGTATGAATACAACGTCGAAGTGACGCGTCGTACTGTGCAAATGGCGCATGCGTGTGGTGTATCGGTTGAAGGTGAGATTGGCTGTTTAGGTAGTCTTGAAACAGGTATGGCAGGTGAAGAAGATGGCGTGGGCGCAGAAGGCGTACTTGACCACTCTCAATTGTTAACATCTGTTGAAGAAGCACGTAGCTTCGTTGCAGATACTAATGTGGATGCTTTAGCGATTGCTGTTGGTACTTCGCACGGTGCATACAAGTTTACTCGTCCACCTACAGGCGATATTCTTGCAATTGACCGTATTAAAGAAATTCATGCTGCGTTGCCAAATACACACCTTGTAATGCACGGCTCTAGCTCTGTACCACAAGAATGGTTGGCGGTGATTAACCAATACGGCGGTGACATCAAAGAAACTTATGGTGTACCTGTTGAGCAATTGGTTGAAGCAATTAAGCATGGTGTGCGTAAAATCAACATCGATACAGATTTACGTTTAGCTTCTACTGGTGCAATGCGCCGTATGATGGCAGAACAACCAAGTGAATTTGACCCACGTAAATTCTTCGCAAAAACTGTAGATGCAATGAAACAAATTTGTATAGACCGTTATGAAGCATTTGGTACTGCAGGTAATGCAGACAAAATTCGCCCAATTTCTTTAGAGAAAATGGTTGAACGCTATAAGTAATTCTTAATTTAATTAAGAACTCGAAAGCCCACAGTCCTTGTGGGCTTTTTACTGATGAATCCACAACTTCCAATCAAGAACAAAAACAATCCTCGAGCATGTCATGGAACTGATTGTAGCCGCAGCCTTTTGTAGTGTACTGGTCTCTATTTTATTAAAAGTCTGCAAAATGCAGGGTTTTAACCCTATGCAGATGATCACATGGAATTATGTCAGTGCCAGTGTGTTGTGTTTTTACTGGTTTAAACCCAACTTGGGCACGATCTCAATCCAACATACGCCGTGGTGGCTCATTATTAGTTTGGGTGTGTTGTTGCCCAGTGTCTTTTTAGCATTAGCAAAATCGTTGGACAGCGCAGGTATTTTAAAAACTGAAATTGCACAGCGTTTGTCAGTGGTTTTGTCTTTGGCAGCCGCTTATTTTATTTTTCAGGAAAATTTTAGCCAACTGAAAATTGTGGGAATCGCGCTTGGGATTATCGCAGTCTTATGTATTTTGTATTCGCATCGTGCTGCAGGGCAGTCTGCTAAAGCGCAACAAGGCATCTTATATTTGAGCTGTGTTTGGCTGGGTTATGCACTGATTGATGTTTTGCTTAAATACAGCACAGGTTTAGGACTGCAATTTGCAGTTGCGCTGAATTTGATGTTTGTATGTGCTTTTGTTTTGGCGATGGCTTATATCTTAATCCGCGATAAAAGCATGGGCAGTATGCAAAATATCAGTGCAGGTTTAATTTTGGGTGCACTGAATTTTGCCAATATTGCCTTGTATGTCAAAGCTCACATGCTGCTCAAAGACAGCCCTGCAGTGGTATTTGCAGGGATGAATATTTTAGTGGTGCTATTTGGCGTGATCAGTGGAGTATTGTTCTTTAAAGAAAAGCTGAAAAGCACGACCACTATTGGGCTAGGCTTGGCATTGCTTAGTGTGCTTTGCCTCGCTTATGCCATGACGGTTTAAGATAACTCAACATAAAGCGAAAAGGATGTCGCAATAAATCTGCAGTTTCTGCAAGACCATGCAGCATTGTGGTTCTATCGCAGATCGGGCAGCGCAGGGTTGGATAGCTTGGTTTGGTTTGATATAAATACAGTTTTTTACAACGTCGGCATTCTAGTTTTAGCGGCATTAAATTGAGCATCATACACCTCATTTTTATTTTTGATAGAGATTGAGTACAGATTGCAAATATAGATAAAGCAAAATTCAGACCAAAAAATAGGGACAAATTTTGTCCCTAGTGTTATCGCATGTTTGTTTTACAGTTGCGTGAAAATCTCGCGTTTATCAAGGCGTGATTTTGGCAGTTTGGCATTAAAATCTTGTTCACTACGATAGCCTAAACACAATAAAACCGAAGGAATCAGTCCTTGCTCAGTTAGTTGCAGTTCTTGAGTTAAAATTGCTTCATCAAAACCACCAATTGGCGTTGCGTCAATTCCTTCAATGCCTGCAGCCAAAAGCATTTGTCCGAGTGCAATAAAGGTTTGATTTTCTGCCCAACGCTGAATATCGCCTTTTTCATTGCGGTAGTAATCGACATAACCTGTGCGGCTGTCTTTCTGACCTTGTTTAGCGGCTTCATCTTTAAAGCGTCCACTAGCAGCATCCTGATTAAGCAGGTTTTCTAAATGTAATTCGCTAATGTCAGCTTTGGTGCAAAATAAAATGGTATGCGAAGCATCTAAAACTTTAGGGGCGTTATAAGCGTATTTACCGACTAAGGCTTTGGCAATGCGTTGTTTGGCATCAGCATGATCTGCAATAAAAAAATGCCATGGTTGAATATTAATTGAAGATGGCGCTAAACGCAGAATTTCTAATAAACGCTCAAATTGTGCTGCAGGAATACTGCGACTCGCATCATAGGCTTTGGTCGTATAACGAGTTTGTGCAACGTTGAGCAAATCCATGAATCATCTCCATTTAAAGACTATATTTGGGGCAGGTGTGCGCCAAAAGCTTAACATGCCTCGCTATGCTAACGGAATGAATCCATGTGCTATTTATGCGGTTAAGATGAGATGAGCACGACATAAACATCTTTAAACTTAGTGTTAAATTCAATCATGCAAGACGTTTTCACTATTGGTTGTTTATAGCAAATAGGCGTTAAATATAAACTTGAGCATGGTGCATCCCAAAGGTGTATGGATGGAATATATCAATTATTTTAAGCGTAAATTAAAAACTCAGCAGCAAATTGGCTTATGGGTAGGTTTAGCAGATGCGTATGGCACTGAAATTGCCGCCAATGCAGGCTATGACTGGCTTTTAATTGATGGGGAACATGCACCGAGTGATTTAAGAACCACTTTGTCACAATTACAAAGTATTGCGGCTTATCCCTCTCAAGCGGTGGTGCGCCCGCCGATTGGCAGTGTGCAACTCATTAAACAACTGTTGGATATTGGCGTACAAACTTTGCTGATTCCTATGGTTGAAAGCGTTGAACACGCTGAGTTGATGGTCAAAGCGGTACGTTATCCACCTGAAGGTATTCGCGGCGTAGGCGCAGCTTTAGCACGTGCAACTCGCTGGAACAGTATTCCAAATTATTACGCGACAGCGCATGAAAATATTTGTTTGCTCATTCAAATTGAATCGGTCACAGGTTTAGAAAATCTGGATGCTATTTTACAAGTCGATGGGATTGATGGGGTGTTTATTGGTGCGGTGGATTTATCTGCCACGATGGGTTATGAAGGCAATCCGAACCATCCAGAAGTACAAGCCGCTGTGGTCGATGCGATTCAACGGATTCGTGCAGCAGGCAAAGCAGCAGGGATTTTATCGACCCAACATGAAGTGACACAAAAGTATTTGGATTTAGGCACAGAATTTGTGGCAGTTGGGGTAGATACCAGTGTGTTGATGACTTCGCTGCGTGAGTTGTTGGCTAAATATAAAGCTGATGCCGAAGTGATTAAAACGGAAGGTGGGTATTAATCTGCTAGCTGAAGAGATTTTGGCTAAAGAGGTTTTAGTTAGCTATGTTTAGCTAAGTACCTTTAGTGTTGTATCTATTATTTTTATGTAAAGATGTTGCGCTTAATAGTTCCAATGACTCAGTTGCCAAGTTGCTAAGGCTTGATTTGGTTCAACTACTAAAATTTGCGCAGCATCTGCGCGCCAATCGCCTAATACAATTCTAGGTTTGCCGTGTTCATTGTGAATATTTGGACGATGCGTATGCCCATGAATTAACACATCTGCATGCTGCAAGGCTTGTGACACAGCATCTGCATTTACGTCCATGACATCATAACTTTTGATTTGATTGGCTTGCTGACTTTTTTTGCGGAAACCTTGTGCAAGTTTTTGCCGAAAAGCCAAAGGTGTTTTCTTTAAAATCCCTAAAATGATGGGATTGCGAATAATTTTTCGGAATTTTTGATAGGACACATCATCGGTACACAGTGCATCGCCATGTTCTAAACGTACCTGTTGAGAACCAATATGCAGCGTGTACACATCGGGCAGGAGTTGTCCTGAAAACTGATCTAAAAATTTCTGACCCAAAGCGAAATCACGATTGCCGACAATAAAGTAAATTTGATTACCTGCTTGGCTAAATTGCTTTAAACGTGCAACAACTTCATCGAGCCACGCTGCGGTGTAATCATCGCCAATCCATGCATTAAACCAGTCGCCTAAAATATACAGTTGGGTGTTTTTATTTTGATAAGCGTCTAGCAAATCTAAAAACCCCCGAACAAGTCGAGGGTGATTTGGTGACAAGTGTAAATCTGCGATAAACAGATAGGTCACGAATTATTCCTTGGAATCTCCCGAAATCCCTCTTTTAAAAGAGGGATTTCTCCTCCCTAAACGAATTTTAAAGCAGTACTTTAAAATGATGTGCGTAAGCGAGGTCGGGTAAGATTCTTATTCAGCAATGATTTTTGCAGATTCAATCACCACATTTTCTAGTGGAACATCTGCGTGATAACCACGGTTGCCAGTACGCACGCCTTTAATAGCATCTACAACGTCCATACCTTCAACAACTTTACCAAACACGGCATAACCCCAACCTTGTGCAGTTTTGCCTGTGTGGTTTAAGAAAGAGTTATTTTTTACGTTAATGAAGAACTGTGCAGAAGCAGAGTGAGGTGCTTGGGTACGAGCCATTGCAATTGTACCAACATCGTTGCTTAAGCCGTTGTCAGCTTCGTTTTCAATCGCATCACGTGTTGCTTTTTCTTTGAAGTTTTCATCCATGCCACCGCCTTGGATCATGAAACCATCAATAACACGGTGGAAAATTACGCCGTCATAAAAACCATCACGAACGTATTCTAAGAAGTTAGCAACTGTAATTGGTGCTTTTTCAGCGTTCAATTCTAAAACAATACGACCTTTATTGGTGTTTAATTCGACTTGAGGAAAACTCATTGTGTAATCTCCTAAACATGGACACGAATGCCATGGGTTTTTTGGTTGAGAGAAGCATAAGCAAACTGTAAACTACAAGGCAAGTAAAAACGTTATTTTCTTTGTTAAAAACAAGGAAAAGCGTTCTAATGGGTGATGTATGCTTCACTACTGAAGTTTCTGTAACCTAGTTTATCCAATTTTATTTTAGAAGTGATTTTATTGCTATGAAGCCAAATGATGTTGTTGCATCTCTGCCAAACACCCCGACACCAAGTTCAAATGCCTCTGTCGATGCTGTGCAGCAAGAACAACAGCCGGGCTTAGACTTTATACGTCAAGTCATTACCGATGATATTGCGGCGGGTCGCACTCAGCAGGTGGTGACACGTTTTCCACCTGAGCCGAATGGTTATTTGCATATTGGTCACGTGAAAGCAATTTGCTTGAACTTTGGCATCGCACAAGAATATCAAGGGGTGTGTAACTTACGTTTTGATGACACCAACCCAGATGCAGAAGAACAAGAATATGTTGATGGTATTGCCAATGACGTGAAATGGCTGGGTTTTGAGTGGAATGGCGAACCACGCTATGCATCAAGCTATTTCGATCAATTATATACATGGGCAATTCAGCTGATCGAACAAGGCGATGCTTATGTCGATTTGCAAACCCCTGATGAGATTAAGCTCAATCGTGGTTCTTTTGTAGAGCCGGGTAAAAATTCGCCATATCGTGATACGCCAGTAGCAGAAAACTTGGCTTTATTTGAAAAAATGCGCAATGGTGAATTAGGCGAAGGTCAGGCAGTACTCCGTGCCAAAATTGATATGGCTTCACCAAACGTACACATGCGTGATCCGATTTTGTATCGTGTTTTACATTCATCGCATCACCAAACGGGCGATAAATGGAAAATGTACCCAATGTATGATTATGCGCATCCATTATCAGATGCCATTGAAGGCATTACTCATTCACTATGTACTTTAGAATTCCAAGACCATCGTCCATTCTATGATTGGGTGGTGGAAAAGGTGAAATCCGAGGCTGTGCCGCGTCAGTATGAATCTAGCCGTTTGAATATTGATTACACCATCACATCTAAGCGTAAATTGCGTAAATTGGTTGAAGGCGGTTTTGTGAATGGTTGGGATGACCCACGTATGCCAACAGTGGTAGGTATGCGTCGTCGTGGCTTTACACCAGAAGGTTTGCGTGATTTCTGTAAGCGTGTAGGTGTGTCAAAGTCGGATGGTATTGTGGATGTGGCAATGCTTGAATATTGCATCCGTCAATCTTTGGAAAATACTGCAGCGCGTGGCATGGCGGTGTTGAATCCACTTAAAGTGACTTTGACCAATTTGCCTGAAGCACTGGATTTAGTCCATGCACGTCATCCAAATGTAGATATGGGCGAGCGTAGTATTCCACTGACTTCTGAAATTTATATTGACCGTAAAGACTTTGAAGAAGTGCCGCCTAAAGGTTTCAAGCGTTTAGTGCCAGAAGGTGAGGTGCGTCTACGCCATGCTTATGTAATCAAGTGTGAAGAAGTGATTAAAGATGCTAACGGCGAAGTCATTGAGCTGAAATGTTCAATTGACCCTGAAACTTTGGGCAAAAACCCAGAAGGTCGTAAAGTAAAAGGCGTGATTCACTGGGTCTCTGCAAGTAAAGGCGTTGCGGCAGAAGTTCGCTTATATGATCGCTTATTTACCGAATCTGACCCAGAAGTGGGCGATGATTTCTTGGCGAATCTAAACCCTGAATCATTGACGGTGGTACAAGCCATTGTTGAACCTGCATTGGCAAAAGCACAACCTGAAGATCGTTTCCAATTTGAACGAGAAGGTTATTTTGTTGCAGATCAGTATGATCACAGTGAGGAAAAACCAGTGTTTAACCGTATTTTAGACTTAAAAGACAGCTTTAAGCCAGGCAAGTAACACCTTATTTAGCTTTTAGCTTGCAACTTAAAAGCCCAACTTGATCAATTCAGGTTGGGCTTTTGATTTTGTCTATTTAAGATTTATAGAATATTTTGTGAGATATACAGTGTCGCTAAAATGGCAGCAATCAGCGGTTTTTATGCTGTTCCTGCTTCATCAGGATTTGCGGTAACTGCATTTTGGCTTTATCGCGTAGTTTCTTCTTAATATAGAGCACTAAAGCAAAGCAAGTGGTGGTCAGGGTCAGCATCATACTGTTCATATAACTCATCAATGAACTGACATAACCAATGGTGGTTAAACGATCCATCATCTTAAATACTTGCGGGCTGCTTTCCACACCTGTAATTGCCCAAGTGCATAAATGTTCACAGTTATTCATAATCAGATGATAATTGTTTTCATGCATTCTGGAGCGCATACGGCGTACCACTTTGCGGCCTTTATACTTGGGCGCATGATACGACTGCACAATAATATTTTTGCCGTGACTAAACTTTTCAATACTGGTCATTTCAATCGGGTGTTTTTTAAAAAGATGTGCAAAACCCGAATAGTGAATCACGCGACCACGCCCGGCATAGATACCATGATGGCTATAGCCGAAGTGTTTCACAATTAAATGTGCCCCTAAAGGAAATCGTGTTTTCTGCTTGAGCATCGTACGCTTGACCAATAAAGTAACATGAGTAGAGAAAAGAAATCAGGTTTTATAGTGTACTGCGTCTGAAGCAAATATGCGATAACCCATTCAGTTATATGCACAATTTGTAACATAGCAGGTATGGAGATGATAATGTTTTGTTCTCGGTGGAAGTGCTTATTGCTCTGTTATTTATTCTGCACGCCTACTGCACAAGCGGAAATTCGCGCATGGACGGTTAACAACAGTAAAATCAATGCAGATGTGGTGGAAGTGACACAGTTGTCACAGTTAGGCTTATATCTGAAAGATCGGCAAGGGAAACCATATCTGCAAATTTCACAACTACAAAAAAATCTACAGTCTTGTGAAAACATGCAATTTGCCATGAATGCAGGCATGTTTCATCCAGATTATTCGCCTGTGGGTTTGTATGTGGAACAAGGACGACAACTTAAAAAGCTGAACCGACAGCAACAGGGATGGGGGAATTTTTTAATTCAGCCCAATGGTGTACTGGCGTGGAATCATCAACGGGTGTTTTTAGGAACAACCCAACAATATGCCAATCAAGCGTTCAAAGCGCAGTATGCGACACAGTCTGGCCCAATGTTAGTTATTAATCGCCAGTTAAATTCACGTTTTTTGGCAGACAGTACTTCTTATAAAATTAGAAATGGGGTTGGGTTAAAAGACCAAAGCCTGTACTTTGTGATTAGCAAGACGCCCGTAACTTTTCATCAATTTGCCACCTTTTTTAAAGATGAGCTGCAAACGCCAAATGCCTTGTATTTAGATGGTTCGATTTCTACAGCGTATATTCCGCAATTACAACGTCATACTCATCCATATCGCAATTTAGGTCCAATTTTAGCTTATATAGATCATCAAGGCTGTAAACCCTAACATTGGAATTTGGTTTTGGCTTGGCTGAATTTATTGTCCAATAAAACCTAAGGCTGTGCCTTGCATCCTGCAGATTTTGACTGCTTCTTCGCTTTTCATTTGTTTGACTTCATTTTCAAATTGCTTTTTTTGTTGTTTAAGTTGCTCATCTGAAATACCCATGTTTTTAGCAAAACTTTCCATTTTCTCCCAAGTTTCGGCACATTCTTTCGGCATTGGGCTACAGGCTGTTAAACTTAGGCTGAGTAGGGCAAGACAGCTAAGGCTAGTTTTTTTCATTGTCATTTTCTCTGTTTGAATAATTCGAATTTATTGGTGTGATGATTATGTGTAGAAATATTAGCGCATGATTATGAAGATATGATTGACTGCGTTTGAAAAGATTAGCGTTTTTGTGCAAGTTCAAGCACGTGTCGCGATTTATAAAATTTATCGTTCTAATATATATGCAGCCATTAAAAAAGGCACTTAGTTCAACTAAATGCCTTTTTTATCATATTCCATTACTGGAATGGTAGATGCTGGAGTTCATTCAACTCTTTGCGGCTATAACCTCGCGAAGCGAGAACCTTCTTAATCCCGATAATGACATCTTCATCTGTGGCTTTGGTTAAAGCTTCGAGAAGTTGTTCATTTGTCTTGCAAGAGCAATCATTTTCAACACAAGCAATTTGATTTTTATGCTCGTTTTGCTGTTCTGTAGAGAACAACTTTTGCCAAAAACTCATAGAGCCTTCATTCACAACCTAACATAGATCGAAATATAGCCAATATAAAAAATAAATCAAGTCGACCTAAGTGATAAAAGCAGCAATCGAGTTGCAGAATTTTCGATGATATTGCATTT
This sequence comes from Acinetobacter seohaensis, assembly GCF_056431365.1. Classification (NCBI taxonomy): domain Bacteria; kingdom Pseudomonadati; phylum Pseudomonadota; class Gammaproteobacteria; order Moraxellales; family Moraxellaceae; genus Acinetobacter; species Acinetobacter seohaensis. The sequence continues at coordinate 119,088 of NZ_JBWKMK010000029.1, read as the reverse complement.
TTTTAACGAAATTATGAAAGTTAAAGGGCTTGTAATGCTTTAACTGATTCATTTACATCATAATATTTACAAGTGCTCAAAAGCAGAACTTGTAAATATTGAAGAAAAATGCAACAAATTGTTTAAATCTTTTCCAGTAAAACAGCCGATTCAACATGATGGGTGTATGGGAATTGATCAAACAGTGCAAATTTCGTCACTTTATGGCTTTGACACAAGGTTTTTAAATTGTCATGCAAAGTGTCAGGGTTGCACGAAATATAAATAATACGTTTAAAACGCTGTAGGAGTTTTAAGGTGTCATCGTCAATTCCTGCGCGTGGCGGATCGACAAAGACCGTATCAAAATCATAACTTGAAAGATCAATGTTCGCTTCTTGCAAACGGCGGAATTCACGCTCACCGTTATAGGCTTGAGTGAACTCTTCAGCCGATAAGCGTGCCACTTGAATATTCTCAATCTGGTTTTGTTCAATATTCCACTGCGCTGCATATACCGAAGATTTAGCCAGTTCTGTGGCAAGTACACGACGGAAACGAGTCGATAGCGGCAGGGTAAAGTTACCATTACCACAATAAAGTTCTAATAAATCTTGCTCAGAATGTTCGGCAACCGTACATGCCCATTCCAGCATTTTTTGGCAAACTTGCGCGTTTGGCTGGGTAAAGCTGCTTTCAATTTGCTTATAGGTATAAGTGCGCTCAAAAACCTGTAATTGTTCAACTACATACTCATCGGATAGCACGAATTTTTGCCCACGGCTGCGTCCAATCAGTTTAATGTTTAATGCTTTGCTCAAAGCTTGGGCTGCAGGCTCCCAATCAGATTCAAGTTTGCGGTGATAAAGCAGTGAAACCAACATTTCGCCACTTAAAGTCGCTAAAAAATGCACTTCAAATAAACGAGCCGATAATACGGGATCGGCTTTCAGGGCGGCTAACAGCTTTGGCATTAATAAGTTAATGCTGCGGTCTGCAATCGGAAACTCATCTACACGAATAACTTTTTTCTGCTTATCTTCACTGCGTTCAAACATGGCATAAAACAGATCATCTTCAATATGCCAAATTCGGAACTCTGCCCGCATACGGTAGTTGTGTTCTGGTGAGGCAAATACTTGCAAGGCAGGCGGGTTATATTCGGCAAATTGGGCAGAAATACGGGCAACTTTTGCATCAAGTTGTTGCTGATAAGATGAGGTCATATGCAGTAAACATCACAAACACAGAGAAAGAGCGATGGTAACAAAGTTTTAAAGAGATACCTAAAACTATTATGAAAATGATGCAATCCTGCAAGATGTCAAAATAGCCTAAGCATGTTGATGACATCTTACAAGTGGAAAAATTTAGATACTGTAATTACTTTAAACTTGATGTAATTGATCGAACAATTGCTGCATGCCCTCAGTGGCAGTTTTGGAAATCCGTTGAAATTGAGCAGGAAGTTGGGCTTGCATGGCTTTTTGGTCAATATAATAAGCCTGACAATTTGCAGGAATTTCGTGTACTAATCCAGCAACAGGGTACACCACCAAACTTGTACCAATCACAATAAAAATATCGGCATCTTGAATCAAATCCAGTGCTTCTTCATAGGCAGGAACTGCTTCGCCAAACCAGACCACATGCGGACGTAAAGGATAGCCTTGTGGGCAAAGATCCTGTTGCAAGTTCAGCGAGTCACCTTCAATTGGAAAAAATTCTGTCGTGTATTGTGCATGAGGCCCTGAGCTTTTGGCTAAACGAATATTGCCGTGTAAATGCAAAACTTCTGAACTGCCTGCACGTTCATGCAAATCATCAATATTTTGGGTGATCACTTGTACATCAAAATCATCTTCAAGTTCAGCAATTAAGCGATGCGCCAAGTTAGGCTGCGCATTAAGAATGTTTTTACGACGTTCATTATAAAAGCGTTGGACTAATTCAGGATTCCTTGCCCATGCTTCAGGACTTGCGACATCCTCCACGCGATGTTTTTCCCATAAGCCATCACCATCTCTAAAGGTGTTGATTCCACTTTCTGCGCTCATACCTGCACCCGAAAAAACCACTAATTTACGCATGTTTTATTCTCTTGATGGATGGTTAGATTTGAGTATAAGTGCCGAAAATAGAAACACAAATCTACAGCTCATTTTTTCAGAATTTTAAGTATCTAAATATGTGAAAGTTTAGTGCTGTCTATAACTTTGCTGAATAATTGAATCAAAGTTCACTTTTTATTGCTTGTTATTTCATTTTAATGATAGAACATAAAGTAAAGTAGTATGACGCTGCAAAATCAAATATTGATGAACCAGAACCTATAATAATGTGCAGAGGATGCCATGTCACAACACAATCCATCGCCAAATCACACGCCTGCAACTCACAGTAAAAAAGTGAAATTTGATTGGAAAGATCCTTTTTTGCTTGAACAGCAATTGACTGAAACCGAACGTATGATTCGTGATAGTGCCTATGCTTATTGTCAGGAAAAATTACTGCCGCGGGTACGTGATCAGTTTAGACATGAAACGGTAGATCGCAGCATCTTCCGTGAAATGGGTGAGCTTGGTTTGTTAGGCTCAACCATACCTGAACAATATGGCGGTGCAGGTTTAAATTATGTGAGTTATGGGCTAATTTCACGTGAAATTGAACGGGTCGATTCAGGTTATCGTTCAATGGCAAGTGTGCAAAGTTCATTGGTGATGGTGCCAATTTATGAGTTTGGCAGTGAAGCACAAAAACAAAAATATTTACCCAAACTCGCTTCGGGTGAATGGATCGGATGTTTTGGTCTGACTGAACCTGATTTTGGCTCCGACCCTGGCAGTATGAACAGCAGAGCACATAAAGTTGCAGGCGGTTATCGTTTACACGGTGCGAAAATGTGGATTACCAATAGTCCAATTGCCGATGTATTTGTGGTGTGGGCAAAAGAAGTTTCGGCAGATGGGCAGCTGGGTGATATTCGCGGTTTTATTTTAGAAAAAGGTTGGGATGGACTTTCTGCGCCAATCATTCAGGGCAAGGTTGGTCTACGCGCATCAATCACAGGTGAAATTGTCATGGACAATGTTTTTGTGCATGAAGAAAATATGTTACCTGAAGTGCGTGGTTTAAAAGGGCCGTTCACTTGTTTAAATAGTGCACGTTATGGCATTGCTTGGGGTGCTATGGGTGCGGCTGAGTTTTGTTGGCATACTGCGCATCAATATACGATGGATCGGATTCAGTTCGGACGTCCTTTGGCGGCCAATCAGCTCATTCAAAAGAAACTTGCCGATATGCAAACCGAAATCGCGCTGGGTTTACAAATTGCTTTACGTTTTGGTCGTATGAAAGATGAGGGTATTGCTTCACTCGAAGGTACTTCGCTGATTAAACGCAACAACTGTGGCAAGGCCTTAGAGATTGCTCGTATGGCGCGCGATATGCTTGGTGGGAATGGTATCAGTGATGAATATGGCGTGGCGCGGCATTTGGTCAATTTGGAAGTCGTGAATACCTATGAAGGGACGCACGATGTGCATGCGCTAATTTTAGGTCGTGCGCAAACGGGTATCGCGGCTTTTGCCAATTAAATCTAGATCTAAACTAAATCTAGGTCTAATGATGCTACGGTGGAAAATATTGCAAACCACATTTTCCACCGTTTTACTTTAGCTGTTTAGTTTTAAAAATTGGCTAATTTCCTGATTAAATTTCAACGGTTCGGTCAGTAAAGGAGTATGCCCAGATTGGTGAAATATGACTTGTTTCGCATTCGGCATAGCTTCTACCACTTGACGTTGTCCTTCTGCCGCATACAAGGTCGATTGTGCGCCTGTAAAAAAGACTGTCGGACAACCCAGTTGAGTTAAAGCCTCACGATAATCTTCCTGATGGTGTAAATAATTGTCGATATACCAGCGTAAATAATCTAAACGCTGTGTAGGTAAAATATAGCGTTGTAAAACAGGACGTTTGACGGCCAGTTTAAATAAAAACGGACTGATTTTATTGCTGGCTTGTAATTCTATAAATTCTAGCCAAAGTTCGACTAAGTTTTTACGCTGCAACACATCCATTTGTTGAATATCAGTATATTGCGCGTGATCATGTAAAAACTCGGACAGATGAATCAATAACTGTTTAAATTGTTGATGTTGATTGCCAAATAAGCCATAAGGCCAGTTTTCATCTACCCCAATTTTTGGTGCTTGGTCAATTTGTAAATAACTGCTTAAATGCGCAGCCAATTGTCCATATTGCATGCCATGCATGGCAGTGGTTGCCCCCATGGAATAGCCAATCAGTTTAAATTGTTGCAGGTTCTGTTGTTGAAGCAGACTGTTTAAATCTTGCCAATGGCTCGAAATAGCATCCAGTTCTGGAACGGCACACAGGTTTGAACCCCCAAAACCACGCCAGTCTGGAATAATGAAGCGATACTGCTTTTTATGTTGATATAGAAACGGCAACCATTGCCAACTGTGCATGCCCAAACCTGAAAGTACAACCACAGGCTCACCTTGACCAAATTCACGTACAAATAGGGCTTCGCCATCGGGCATGCGGTAAAAAGGCATCAGCATTTCCTTGCATGGTTGTGGTTAAAGATGCGTTATTCTTTATAGCATAGCCTGATCATTTCTGTATGGTGATTGGCTTTAATTTAATAATTCAAAGGATTACTCATCATTCCAAAAATCTGCATTTAATGTGAGTTATCAGCATCAAACTTTTTCAGTTCAGGAATCACATTTTCTAGCCATTCAATCCAGCCAATTTCCTGATCTATCCCTAGCTGCAAAATCATTTTATGAATATACAGGGTACGGTTGTTCGCAGGTGCTTGGCTAAAGTCTTTGGCAAAAATCTGTTGATAGGTGTGCAACTTGGCTTTGTGAAGCAGCAAATGTCGTTCTAGTTCGGGTAAGACGCTGTTGCCGCCAAGTTGGGCTTCGGCACGTAAACGTACCATAAGTTCTTCGCGTAATTGTGCAGGCGGGCTTTGCTCGACCATCCAGTTTGCCAGTTCATGCCGCCCCAAAGCTTCTACCTGATAGGTTTTGCTACGACTGCTAGAATCTTCATCTTCTAAGGTTGAAATCCAACCTTTTTTCAGCATGGTATTTAGTTCGCGATAAATTTGTTGATGGGTCGCATTCCAGAAAAACCCCATAGAGCGGTCAAAACGGCGTGCCAATTCAATACCGTTACTGGGTTTTTCAATTAAACTGGTCAATAAAACGTGAGCGAGCGACATAAACAGAGCAACTTTATTTTTTTCAGCTTTAATTATGCAACATGTTGCATAAAAATTAAATCTAGAATATAAAAGTATGCAACAAGTTGCATTAAGCATAAAACAGCCAGCATTTTTGCCAGCAGGGAGATTCTATGTCTGACTATCCACATTTACTTGCGCCTTTAGATTTAGGCTTTACCACTTTAAAAAATCGGGTCTTAATGGGTTCAATGCACGTTGGACTAGAAGAAGCACCGGGTGGATACGAACGTATGGCGGCTTTTTATGCAGAGCGTGCCAAAGGTGGCGTTGGGCTGATTGTAACAGGTGGTATTTCACCGAATGATGCAGGCTTAACCTTTGCGGGCGGCAATAAACTTGATACTCGTCAAGAAGCAGAAAAACATAAAGTGGTGACTCAGGCTGTGCATGATGCAGGCGGCAAAATTGCTTTACAGATTTTACATACGGGACGTTATTCCTATCAGCCCGATATTGTCGCACCGTCAGCAATTCAGGCACCGATTAACCCAAGTAAACCACATGCACTAACATCGGCAGAAGTACAGCAAACCATTGCCGACTTTGTGAATTGTGCCAAATTGGCACAATACGCAGGCTATGATGGTGTCGAAATCATGGGTTCGGAAGGCTATTTAATTAATGAGTTTATTGTTGCGCGTACCAACCATCGTGATGATGAATGGGGCGGCAGTTATGAAAACCGTATTCGTTTCCCAATTGAAATTGTTAAACGTACCCGTGCAGAAGTGGGTGAAAACTTTATTATTATTTACCGCTTGTCGATGTTGGATTTAGTCGAAGGCGGTTCGAGTTTTGAAGAAGTGGTGCAATTGGCACAAGCGATTGAAAAAGCAGGTGCAACCATTATCAATACAGGGATTGGCTGGCATGAAGCACGTATCCCAACCATTGCTACCAAAGTCCCTCGCGCAGCTTTTACATGGGTGACAGAGAAATTAAAAGGTTTGGTTAAAGTGCCACTGATCACTTCAAACCGTATTAACACCCCTGAAATGGCTGAGCATGTTTTGGCTGCAGGACATGCCGATATGGTATCGATGGCACGTCCAATGTTGGCAGATGCTTTCTTTGTGCAAAAAGCAGAGCAAGGTCGCAGTGATGAAATCAACACATGTATTGGTTGTAACCAAGCTTGTTTAGACCATATTTTCTCAATGAAGATTGCTTCATGTTTGGTCAATCCACGTGCTTGCCATGAAACAGAACTCATTTTTAAAGAAGCAACACAGACTAAAAAAATTGCGGTGATTGGTGCAGGGCCTGCAGGTTTGAGCTTTGCAACCTATGCTGCAGAACGTGGGCATCAGGTGACGATTTTTGAAGCATCGAATCAAATTGGTGGGCAGTTTAATATTGCTAAAACCATTCCTGGTAAAGAAGAGTTTTACGAAACTTTGCGCTATTTCAAACGCCAAATTGAGCTGCAACCGAATATTAAATTGGTATTGAATCATACGGCTAGTTTTGAACAATTGCTCAATGCTGACTTCGATGATGTGGTTGTGGCAACAGGTGTAACCCCGCGTCAATTGGATATCGCAGGTATTAATCACCCTAAAGTGCTGAGCTATATTGAGGTATTAAAAGAGCGTAAGCCTGTAGGTCAACGTGTTGCGATTATTGGCGCTGGTGGTATTGGTTTTGATACTGCAGAATATTTAAGCCATGAAGGTGAAAGTGGTAGTCTAAATCCTGAAAAATTCTACGATGAATGGGGAATTGATACCAATTATGCGCATGTCGGTGGTTTAAAAGCAGCAAAAGTTGAAGAATCGCCACGTGAAATTTATTTATTGCAACGTAAAGCATCATCCGTGGGTGCTGGCTTGGGTAAAACAACAGGCTGGATTCATCGTACAGGTTTAAAAAACCGTGACGTTAAAATGATTGCAGGGGCAAGTTATGACCTGATTGATGATCAAGGCTTGCACATCACCGTCAATGGTCAAAGTACAGTGCTCGAAGTTGATCATGTGGTGATTTGTGCAGGGCAAGAGTCTTACACCGCCATGTATGAGCAATTACAGGCAGCAGGCAAAAATGTGCATTTAATTGGTGGGGCGAAAGAAGCAGGCGAGTTAGATGCCAAACGTGCAATTCGTCAGGGTGCTGAATTGGCAGCGAAAATTTAATGTAATTCCTTCTCCCTCTCCTTTGGGAGGGGGCTGGGGAGAGAGTTAATAATCGCTTCTGCCCAGTGCAGCAGTGCTTCAGTCTCACTCAGGGACTCTGCATAGAAATGAAATATCAAAACAAAAAAAAGGAACTTAACATGACTTTGGAAACAACAAAATTAGCGGTACAGCGTTGGCATACAATGCTGCAAAACCATGATATGTCTATTTTGAGTGAATTGCTGGCAGATGATGTGGTGTTTCGTTCACCTGTAGCGTACCAACCTTATGCGGGTAAACAAGTGGTATTTTTTATTTTGACCAATGTAATTCAGGTCTTTGAAAACTTTACTTATCACCGTGAGTTTTATACTGAAGATGGTTGCAATGTTGTACTTGAATTTTCCGCCAATGTGGGAGATAAAAAACTTAAAGGAATTGATATGATTCAATTCAATACACAAGGACAAATTGTGGACTTTGAAGTGATGATTCGCCCGAAAAGTGGTTTAGAGGCATTGGCTGTGCAAATGGGACAACGTATGGCTGCCTTTATGCCAACCGAAAAATAAAATACCGCGTGTGTATGGCAATGAAGTTGTTTTATAGAAATCGGTTTCGGGTTGGCATGCTTGAAAGTGCATGTATTGCTTGGGAGTAAAATGATGTCTACATTACAAAAAATAGCGAAAATTACACAAGCGGTTTTAGATCAGGTCACAGGCGCAGATTTACCGACGTTGTATTATCATCCACATGGAGAAATCCGTCGGGTATTGGATTATTTACCACAGCTCAAAGAAAAATACCGTCCAACACCGTGGCTGTCCAATACACATGCGCATCTTTTATATTTTGATTTAATTAAAAAGAAAACCATTCGTCAGCAGTATGATCGGGTTGATCAACTCACTATGCAAGATGGCGGTATCACCGCAGTTGCTTGGGTGGGTTATGACTTACCTGCAGATACTCCCACAATTGTTTTAATGCATACCATTACAGGTTCTTTGGAAAGTATGCGTGAGTTGGTGCGCGATTTACATCAGCAGACACAGTGGCGTATTGCCTTATGTTTACGTCGTGGGCATGGCAATTTACCTATGCCTGTACCACAAATGAATCTGTTTGGTTCGACGCATGATTTGCGTGAACAAATAGTGTTTATTCAGCAACAATTTCCACAATCTGAATTATATGCTGTTGGTTCTTCCGCAGGGACAGGATTATTGGTGCGCTATTTGGGCGAAGAAGGCGAGCAAACCCCAATTAAAGCCGCGTTTGCACTGTGCCCAGGATATAACACTGAACTAGGCTTTCAGCATGTGCATCCTTTTTACAGTAAAGTGATGACCAAAAAATTATTCCAGTTTTTTATTCAGCCCCATCAGGACATTTGGCAAAACGTAAAATCTTTATCGCAAGTGTTAAGTGCGACTACATTGGCAGAGTTTGAAAAGGCGTATTTTGAATTGGCGGGTTTTGAAGATTATGACAGCTACACACAAGCCATTAACCCAATTTATGTGTTTGAGAATGTCAAAATTCCGCTTATGGTTTTAAATGCAGAAGATGACCCAGTGTGCCACATCAAAAACTTTGATCCTTATAAAGAAACCATACGGAAAATGCCAAATATTATGGTAGTGACGACCCGTAAAGGCAGTCATTGTGGTTTTTATGAAGGTGTCGGTTTTACTAAATCTTGGGCATCGCGTTTAATTTCTAATTATTTTAAAGTGCAATCGCAGTTGCTGCAGGCAAGTTAAAGTGAAGCGCACAAACCTATATAGAAATAGGTAGCTGTATTGCAAATGTATTCACGAGTTATCTCAGCGAAGACTCATCCAAATGAATAAAAAACCCAGTACACAATGACTGGGTTTTTTAACGTCAATTCAAATCTAAGATAAGAACTTACACCTTAAAACTGACTTTAACTTAAAGCTTAGTTTTAAGTGAGCACTTAGTTCTCAAGTGCTGGGGTTGCAGCAGCAATCGCAGCGGCAACAGCATCATCTTCAGATTGAGCACCTGTGTTATTGCTTGGACGTGCTTGAGTTGGTTTATCTTCTGCTACAGGAGCTGCCGCTTTCGGCGCAGGCGCAGGTGCAGCAGCTGGTTGTGCAGGTGTTTCACGACGGATTTCAGTTGTGGTGTTCGCTGTTTCAGTGCGCTCCACTTCTACCTGTGCAGGCGCTTCTGGTTCAGCATCTTGAATGTTTTCAACAGGTTCTAGTGGTTCAAATTGAGCAGTTTCAGTAGTTTGTTCAGTTTGAACCTCTACTTGTTCTTGCTCATCTTGCTTTGGCTGTTCTTTTTTTACACATGCAGTTAATAACAACGCCGTTGCAATTGCACCACAAATTAAAAGTTTCTTATTCATAATTGCACAAAATAAAAGATCGGATAGACGGACGTATTATAGCAATAAAATGACAGATGAAAATCCTCTCAAGAAGTTCTAATTTTTTATAGGAAATGCTGATAGAATAACCAATTGTTTATTGTTCTATGAATTGATGCGGAATGACTTTGCTTTATTGGTGCAGAGTAAAGTAAAATTGCGCAACATTGTAGGCCGATTTAGGCTCGATTGTACGAGAAACCCAATGACCCATTTTATTTTCGTGACTGGTGGTGTAGTTTCATCACTAGGTAAAGGTATTTCAGCTGCTTCAGTTGCTGCACTTTTAGAAGCCCGTGGTTTAAAAGTAACCATGGTCAAAATGGATCCATACATTAATGTCGATCCAGGGACAATGAGTCCTTTCCAACATGGTGAAGTTTTTGTCACAGAGGATGGTGCCGAAACTGACTTAGATTTGGGTTATTACGAACGTTTCTTGCGTCGTGCGAAAATGACCAAGTTAAATAACTTTACATCTGGTCGCGTGTATCAAGACGTTCTAAACAAAGAGCGCCGTGGTGATTACTTGGGCGGTACTGTTCAGGTGATTCCACACATTACCGATAATATTAAAGAACGTGTACTTCGCGCTGGCGAAGGCTACGATGTCGCAATCGTAGAAATTGGCGGTACAGTAGGCGACATTGAATCTCTCCCATTCATGGAATCTGTACGTCAATTGATGGTGGAATTAGGGCATAAGCGTACTATGCTCATGCACTTAACTTTATTGCCATATATCAAATCTGCGGCAGAGTTAAAAACCAAGCCAACTCAACACTCAGTTAAAGAATTGTTATCTATCGGTATTCAGCCAGATATTCTCATCTGCCGTACTGAACATGATGTTGATGCTGACACTACCCGTAAAATTGCGTTATTTACCAACGTAGAAGCACGTGCGGTTGTGGTATGTAAAGATGCCAAAACCATCTACCAAATTCCGCGTACATTCTATGAACAAGACGTTGATGATTTAATTTGTGAGCGTTTTGGCTTCAATGATCTTCCAGAAGCAGATTTATCTGATTGGGATAACGTAGTTGATGCATTATTGAACCCTGAATACAGCGTTCGTGTGGCGATGGTGGGTAAATATGTTGAACTGCCAGATGCCTATAAATCTGTAAACGAAGCATTATTGCATGCGGGTATTCAAAACCGCGTCAAAGTTGAAATTGACTATGTCAATGCAGAAGACCTTGAAAGCCAAGACGTTAATAGTGTGCTTAAAGATGCCGATGCAATTTTAGTTCCGGGCGGCTTTGGTGAGCGCGGTACCGAAGGTAAAATGCAAGCCATCAAATATGCACGTGAAAACGGTGTCCCATTCTTGGGAATCTGTTTGGGTATGCAATTGGCTGTGATTGAATATGCACGTAATGTGGCAGGTATTGCCGATGCAAGTTCAACAGAGTTTAACCGTTCGACTAAGTCGCCACTTATTGGTTTGATTACTGAATGGTTAGATGAGCGCGGCGAAGTTCAACAGCGTTCTGTCGATTCTGACTTGGGTGGCACTATGCGTTTAGGTGCACAAAAATCTGAATTAGTTGAAGGTACGAAAACTCGTGAAGTGTATGGTTCTGCAGAAATTGTAGAGCGCCATCGCCATCGCTATGAAATGAATAACCGTTATATCCCTGTGCTTGAAGAAGCAGGTCTTAAAATTTCGGGTTATTCACCAATTCAGCACTTGGTTGAAACTGTTGAAATTCCGCAACATCCTTGGTTTATTGCGGTACAATTCCACCCAGAATTTACCAGCTCGCCACGTGATGGACATCCATTGTTTGCTGGCTTTATTGGTGCAGCAAAACAACAGCATCAAAAAACCAAATAAGATGGCTTTAGGGATAAACTAGGAAGTTGAAATGTCACAATTAAAACCACAAGAAATTGTACGTTTGGGTGATATACAAATGGCGAACCAGTTGCCATTTGTATTGTTTGGCGGCATGAATGTCCTTGAGTCCAAAGACCTTGCTTTTGAAATTGCTGAAACCTATGTGGATATTTGCAAACGCTTAGATATCCCGTATGTGTTCAAAGCCAGTTTTGATAAAGCCAACCGTTCAAGCCTGAACTCGTTTCGTGGCCCAGGCTTGGAAAAAGGCATTGAGTGGCTGGCTGACATTAAAAAGCATTTTAATGTGCCAATTATCACCGATGTGCATGAGCCATATCAGGCTGCACCTGTGGCAGAAGTAGCTGACATTATTCAACTTCCTGCGTTTTTAAGTCGCCAGACCGATTTGGTTGAAGCAATGGCGAAAACCCAAGCCATTATCAACATTAAAAAAGCACAATTCCTTGCGCCACACGAAATGCGTCATATTTTGCATAAGTGTTTGGAAGCAGGGAATGACAAACTCATTCTTTGTGAGCGTGGTTCAGCATTTGGTTACAACAACTTGGTTGTGGATATGCTTGGCTTTGACATCATGAAAGAAATGAATGTTCCTGTGTTTTTTGATGTAACCCATGCTTTACAAACCCCTGGTGGTCGTGCAGATTCGGCAGGTGGTCGTCGTGCACAAATTACCACCTTGGCACGTGCAGGTATGGCAACTGGCTTGGCAGGTTTATTCCTAGAAGCACATCCTGAACCAGAGCAGGCAAAGTGTGATGGCCCATGTGCATTGCGTCTATCACAACTTGAGCCGTTCTTGGCACAGCTTAAAGAATTGGATACCTTGGTAAAAGGTTTCCAAAAGCTAGATACACACTAAATTAGATCCATATTAAATTATAGACTCATTGATGCCTAAAGCATCACGTTATTAATCAACTGAGGAATTGTTCATGAGCCAAATCGTTGACATTCGTGCACGTGAAATTTTGGACTCTCGTGGTAACCCAACCATCGAAGCAGACGTAATCTTAGCATCTGGCGTAGTTGGCCGTGCATGTGCACCATCAGGTGCTTCAACTGGTTCTCGTGAAGCTCTAGAACTTCGTGATGGCGATAAAGCACGTTACTTGGGTAAAGGCGTTAAAACTGCGGTAAATAACGTCAATACTTTAATTCGTGATGCTTTACTTGGTAAGTCTGTGTTTGAACAAAAAGACATCGACAACACTATGATTGCGCTTGATGGTACTGAAAACAAAGAAAAATTAGGTGCTAACGCAACTTTAGCCGTGTCTTTGGCTGCTGCGCGCGCTGCTGCTGATGAAAAGAAAATTCCTCTTTTCCAATACATCGCAGACCTTCGTAACAACAGCATTTTAACCATGCCTGTACCAATGATGAACATCTTAAATGGTGGTTCACACGCAGACAACAACGTTGATATTCAAGAGTTCATGATTGAGCCAGTGGGCTTTACTTCATTCTCTGAAGCATTACGTGCTGGTGCAGAAATTTTCCACTCATTAAAATCTGTATTGAATCAAAAAGGTTTAAACACAGCAGTGGGTGATGAAGGTGGTTTTGCGCCAAACTTACGTTCTAACGAAGAAGCAATCACAGTTATTCTTGAAGCTATTGAGAAGACTGGCTACAAAGCGGGTTCTGACATCATGTTGGCGCTTGACTGTGCATCTTCAGAATTCTACAAAAATGGTCAGTACATTCTTGCAGGTGAAGGCAACAAAGCATTCACAAGCAACCAATTCTCTGACTATTTAGCTGGTCTTGTAAATCAATATCCAATTATCTCAATTGAAGATGGTTTAGATGAGTCTGATTGGGAAGGTTGGTCTTACCTCACTTCGATCTTAGGTGACAAGATTCAATTGGTCGGTGATGACTTGTTCGTTACTAACCCGAAAATCTTACAACGCGGTATCGATGAAAAAGTAGGTAACTCAATCCTGATCAAGTACAACCAAATTGGTACTTTGACTGAAACGCTTGATGCAATTTACCTTGCGAAAGCCAATGGTTACACAACTGTTATTTCACACCGTTCAGGTGAAACTGAAGATTCTACAATTGCGGATCTTGCAGTAGGTACAGCAGCAGGTCAAATCAAGACTGGTTCACTGTGCCGTTCTGACCGTGTAGCAAAATATAACCAATTACTTCGTATTGAAGAATTGACGAATGCTGCATATCGCGGTAAAGCTGAGTTCAAAGGTTTGAACTAAGCGAAATCAGTAGATGTCATTATTAAATGTATTTGACTCCAAAGCGAGTAAAGCATTGTTGGGCCTTGCGATCTTTTTGATCGCAGGGTTTCAATATTTACACTGGTTTGGTGAAGGTGGTTATCGTGACCATGCTGCACTGACAGAAAAAATCCAACAACAAATAGAATTAAATACAGAGCTGAAGGAGCGCAATCGTGTACTTGCAGCAGAAGTTTATGATTTAAAAAATGGGGTAGAAGCCATTGAAGAGCATGCCCGTTTAGATTTAGGCTTAATTAAGCCACATGAAACCTTTGTGCAAATGAGCACCATCAGCACACAATATAAACCAATTTATATTCAACCGAATTCCACAGTAGATTTACGCACCAATGAATCACAACAACTTGCAGCAGCAACCGCCCCGACACCCTAAACTTTGGGCGGTTATTCCCGCAGCGGGTTCTGGTAGTCGTTTTTCTAGAACTGAACTTAAACAATATCAGTATATTCAAGATCAAACAGTCTTAGCGCACAGCATCGCACGTTTAAATCACTTGCCTTTAGCGGGTTATGTTTTGGCGATTGGTCAAGCAGATGATGTAGCGCAAAACCTAAACTTGGCACAAAAAGAAAAAGCACATTTTTGCGTAGGTGGTGCAGAGCGAGTGGATTCAGTCTTAAATGCACTGCATTATTTATCTGAAATCGCCCATGCAGATGACTGGGTTTTGGTGCATGATGCAGCGCGTCCTTGTGTGACAGCTGCTTGCCTTGAACAGTTGTATCAGACTGCACTGGCAACAGATCAAAGTGCAATTTTGGCTATTCCAGTGCGTGATACTTTAAAAAAGGTAAGCCAAGGCACAAAAATTGAAACCACGGTAAGCCGTGACCAACTTTGGCAAGCGCAAACTCCGCAAATTGCTAAACTTGATGTGCTTAAAACAGCCATTGAATCTGCATTAAAACAGCAATTGACGATTACCGATGAGGCCAGTGCTTTAGAAGCAGCAGGGCAAATTGTAAATGTTGTGCACGGTCGTTCGGATAATATTAAAATCACCTATCCCGATGATTTAGAGCTGGCACGTTTAATTTTAGCCTCACAACAACATGGATGATAAAAATCTAGTGTAATTAACACCGCGTTAAACTTGAATCTTCAACGATTAAGCTTTAATGATTCACTCTGTGCCGCTTTGCTTCTATAATTGTCCATCCTGTCTATTTTAAATACCTTTGAGTCGCATGAATCCATCGCAGCAGTATCGTTTTTTACGTCACTCATTACGTGATGGTAGAAGCATTAAAAATGATTCCTCACGCTGGACTAAATTACATTTAGATCCATGGTTGCTGTGTTTTCTGATTTTAAATGCGATTCTGGGTTTAATGGTGGTATATAGTGCCACCGCGCAAGATATGGGGATGGTGCTGCGTCAAGCAACCAGTTTTGGCATTGGTTTTATCGCCATGATTATTTTGGCGCAAATTCCGCCTAAGGTATATCAAGCTGCCAGTCCATATTTTTATATCTTTGCAGTCATCATGCTGGCTTTGGTTTTGGTCATTGGTGAAACCCGTATGGGGGCAAAACGCTGGATCAGCTTGCCGGGTATTGGCAGTATGCAACCCAGTGAATTTATGAAATTTGCCATGCCATTGATGATGGCGTGGTATTTTTCGCGTCGTGCTTTCCCGCCTAAATTGATCCATATCATTGTCGCTTTAGTGATTATGATGATTCCTTTTGTCTTGGTGGCATTGCAACCCGATTTAAACATTGGTTTGATTATTCCCGGTGTCTTTGCGCTATTTTTAAGTGGCATGTCATGGCGATTAATATTGGGGGCAATCACCGCATTGGCTGTTGCAGCACCGTTGCTTTGGATGTTCTTTTTGCAGGAATACCAAAAGAAAAGGGTACTCACCTTATTTGACCCAGAGTCGGACGCCTTGGGGGCAGGCTGGAATATTATTCAATCCAAAATTGCCATTGGGTCAGGCGGTTTTACAGGTAAAGGTTATTTAGAGGGAACACAATCGCATTTGGGTTATCTGCCTGAACATCATACTGACTTTATTATGTCGACCTATGCCGAAGAGTTTGGTTTTATTGGCGTGTTTTTACTGTTCAGTTTGTTTGCCGCGATTATTTTACGTTGTTTGATGATTGGGATGAATTGTTTCCATAATTTCGGGCGTTTGTATGCAGGCACGGTTGGTCTTACTTTCTTTTTCTTTGTATTTCTAAACTCAGGGATGGTGAGTGGTATTTTACCTGTAACGGGTGATCCATTGCCACTTATGAGTTATGGTGGAACGGCAGTCATTTCCATGTTGGCGAGCATGGGGATTGTGATGTCTATTCATACCCATCGTTAATTCAGAATCCATGTGAAAGGTGATGTGGGTGCAAGTTGCTATCATCATCTTTTTCACATTTTGTGGCTCTAAAATAGCCTAAGCAAAACAGGATAAGCACAAAAAAATCTCTATAATATCCAATAAATTTACTTTGTTTATTAAGCAATAATTCAAAAAGAACAGCGTAGCAGTAACACATACAGAGCACCCTATGACCCATTTAATTTTTATTGCACTTTTTCCTTTGATTGCCTTAATTGCAATGGGTTATCTGCTTAAGCAATCACGTATGCTGGATGAGCCATTTTGGAAGGGTGCAGAAAAGTTAAATTACTATATTTTGTTCCCCAGCATGTTGTTTTTAAACCTCGCCACAGCAAATATTGAAGCGAAATCAATTGCACAGATTTTGTCGGTCGTAGGGATTGTTGTGGCTTTGGTTGGTTGTCTGTTATATGCCTTTCGCGGCTATTTCAAAACACCCGCAGTCCGTTTTGGGGTGTATATGCAAAGCATGGTACGTTTCAATACGTATATCGGTTTGGCTTTGGTCGCAGCATTGTTTCAGGTGCAGGGCATGGCGCTGTTTGCGATTATTTTGGTGTTCTGCATTCCATTGGTGAATGTTTTATCTGTGCTGGCTTTAAGCGATACTAAGACTTTACAGGCAAAGCAAATCCTATGGTCATTAATGAAAAATCCATTAATTTTAGGGTGTATTGTTGGCGGTCTATTTAATTTATCAGGTTTGAGCTTGTGGGAAGGTGCAGCGCATTTTATTCGTCAAATAGCGTTATGCAGTTTGCCTTTGGGATTAATGTGTGTGGGCGCAGCATTACAATTTAATGGCTTGCAACGAGATGTATTCGCATTGGCATTGAATGTGTTCGGGCGTTTGTTATTTATGCCTGCTTTGGCTTGGCTAATTTGTCAGAGCTTAAATGTTCCAGTGTTGGAGTCGCAAATTTTAGTCTTGTTTTTTGCTTTACCTACTGCATCGGCAGCTTATGTACTTACACAAGTTTTAGGGGGAGATAGTCGTTTAATGGCTTCAATTATTAGCTTGCAAACCGTATTCGCCGCATTAACTTTGCCAATTGTGTTGTGGTTGCTCATTTAATCTGTCTAATACAATCTATTGTTCAGCATTAATCGTATAAACGATAGATGCCCGCAAAGCGTTCACAACCTTTTTGTTTGGTTTGAATTTTTAAGATTGCTTTAGAATAATTAAACTCATAACTGCAATCGTGCTCATTGTCGATGATTTTGTTTTTTTGATCAGGTGTTGTATAAGCTAAAAAGGCAATACTTTGGCTTTCAAGGCGGTTATTTGGATTGCGATAAGCAATACCTTCAATTTTAATGCTGTTTTTATTGAGTTGATGAATTTGTAAATGTACGGGTTGTGCAGCAAATTGACCATTTTCATATTTTAAATAATGTTGAGTCATGCTTTGATTCATTGAAGTGAAAAAATTCAGTTGATCAATTCTAAAATCAAATTGCTGAGTATAACAATTTAAGCTTTTGCATTGCTGTAAGCGTTGGATCCACAATTGCTGAGTATCTTCTAACAAGCGAATAGGCGCATCACTCATCAAATAAGCTGTTAAATGTTGATCACTTAATTTTTCACGCAATTCTGAGAAATTTTCTGTGCACACCTGCGCCAACTTTTTATTGGGTGTAGATCTACAATCAATCCCTTGTGCATAAGAGAAAGATGAATATAAACAGCCAAATAACAGCAGTGTACTTAAGTTTTTGATAAGATGAATCTCAGATTTCAACAGCATGATCGCTTATACTTTCACTATGTTGCGCTAGGTCTAATATAGCGAAATCGAAAGTATGAATACAAGATTTCAATGATTTATTTCTACAGGAGTTGAACATGGTTGCACAGATTCGTATTGGACAAGGATTAGATGTTCATGCCTTTGAAGCGGGAGATTTTGTGACGCTTGCAGGTGTTCAAATTCCTCATACACAAGGTTTAAAAGCACACTCAGATGGTGATGTAGTGCTGCATGCACTATGCGATGCATTATTAGGTGCTTTGGCGCTGGGGGATATTGGGCAGCATTTTCCAGATACCGATCCAAATTATAAAGGTGCAGATAGTCGGGTATTGCTTAAACAGGTTTATCAACTCATTTTAGACCGTGGCTATAAACTGAATAACGCCGATATTACTGTGGCGTGCGAACGTCCTAAACTTGCACCGCATACGCTAGAAATGCGCCAAAGTGTCGCTGATGTATTGGATGTAGAGGTCACACAAATCAGTATCAAAGCGACAACCACTGAAAAATTAGGTTTTACTGGGCGTCAGGAAGGTATTTTAGCAACAGCGATTGTATTGATTTCTCATACAAAATAATCGCGTTAGAATTTTATCTATACAATCTGCTGAATTAAGAAAGTTCAGCAGATTCTAAAGCTTGTTGTAAATCTTGCGTGGCTTTACGACCTTGTAATTGCAAAGAAACGGCGTGAATTAAGCCTGTCCAAGTTTCATTGGGTTTCCAGATATCATGTAAAAAGTCTTGAGCCGTTGCAATATCCACATCCATAAAATATTGACGATACAAATACATTAAACTACTGACGTGGTTGTTATTGCTGCAATGTACCCACACCATTTGGCTTTCTAATAAATGATTGACCAAATCGAGCAATAATAAACATTGATCAGAGGATGGTGTTTCCCATGAAATTGGCAGTTGAATATAGTTTAGTCCAACATCCAGACAAATTTTGTCTTCATGGGGAAGGGCGTGTTCCGCATCACTTTCAGCCAAATTAATGACAGTGCCAATACCATATTCTTTAATTTGTTTTAATTCTTCAGCCGTAGGCTGACCTGAAGAAAACAAACGCTCATGAATGAACTGGAAATTTTTAATTTGGCTAAGTTGGGTTTCAATGTCATTCATGCGCGCAGAATTTCCTATGCTACAAATAGAAACGCCATCATGAAGATGGCGTTTTTAAATCTTAACGATTCACTAAAACGTCTTTTAATGCTTCATGCATTTCAAGCAATGCTTTTTCAGTGGTATCCCAGTCGATACAACCGTCAGTCACAGACTTACCATACTCTAAATCGCATAAGTTTTCAGGAATATCTTGACGACCACCTTTCAAGTGACTTTCGACCATAATCCCAACAATAGACTTATTGCCATCTAAAATTTGCTCAGTGATATTTTTTAATACCAATGGCTGTAAGAATGGGTCTTTGTTTGAGTTAGCATGGCTGGTGTCAATCATGATTTTGGTGCTGACTTTGGCTTTGTTTAATGCATTTTCAGCATCTGCAACAGAGCCTGCATCGTAGTTAGGCTTGCCATTACCACCACGTAAAACCACGTGTGCATACGGGTTACCGCTAGTACGAATTACTGAAACCTGACCTTGATCATTAAGACCTAAGAAGCTGTGACCGTGTTTTACCGATTGCATGGCATTGGTAGCAACTGTTAAGCCGCCATCTGTACCATTTTTAAAGCCGACTGGAGAAGAAAGACCAGATGACATTTCGCGGTGCGTTTGGCTTTCTGTAGTGCGTGCACCAATTGCAGACCAAGAAATTAAATCTTGATAATACTGCGGAGAGTTTGGATCAAGTGCTTCAGTCGCACATGGCAAACCTTTTTCATTTAACTCAAGTAAAAGTTTACGACCAAGACGCAAGCCTTTTTCAATGTTAAAAGAGTCATTCATGTCTGGATCGTTAATTAAGCCTTTCCAGCCCACTGTAGTACGTGGTTTTTCAAAATAAACACGCATCACAATATAAAGAGAATCTTTTACTTTTTCGCTTAATACTTTTAAACGATCTGCATATTCATGTGCAGCAGCAGGGTCATGAATAGAACATGGACCAATCACCACAAATAGACGCTTGTCTTTACCATCTAAAATATTGCGGATTGTTTCACGACCACGAAGAACGGTTTGATAAGCATTTTCAGTCAAAGGTAACTCAGTTTTTAATTCTGCAGGAGTCACGAGTGGCTGAATACTTTCAATATTCACGTCATCGATGTCTGATTGTGTAAGAGGATTAGACTGTAAAGTATTCATTGCCGTCACTGGTTTGATCATACAAAAGATTGTTTAATAGTCTGAATATAACATGAATTTCACTGTATTTTGTTATAAAAAGATGAATACTTCTTTAAAAAATAAGTGATGAATCGGGTAGATAAATTAAACGGTCTGTTTTAGCAAAATCCTGTCAGATAAAGCATTCATTATTGGCTGGCTTGTGCCTCAGAAACTGCTGTTGCAGTTTCTGGTGTGCTGATAGGTTTTGATTTCACAGGATTGACCATAAAGTTAATCCCGATAATAAATAAGGTAATACCTAAAACTTTACGAATCACTTTTTCAGGTAAACGTGAACTGACTAAAGTTCCCACCACAATTGCAGGAATCGAGCCAACCAACAACCAAACCAATAGGTGAAAGTCGACATTGCCTGAACTCATGTGACCTAAGCCTGCAACTAGGGTAAGTAAGACGGCATGCACGACATCTGAACCGATAATACGAATCATCGGTAGATTCGGGAACATCAGCACCAATGCCATGATGCCAAAAGCACCTGCACCCACTGAAGAAAGTGTGACAAATACACCCAGTACAACTCCCATAATTACAATGAGGGCACGCTTATCTGCAGCCTGTAGTTTGACCTTTTCAAGGTCTTGGGTCATATCGGGCAATTCTTGTTTACGGTATTTATTAAAAAACGTTTCAATTTGACTGCGAAACACAATTGAGATGCCAGTTAAGGTCAACATAAAGCCCAGTACCACGGTCAGTACCATTTTGTAATGGGTAGATTGGCTTAAATAATTCTCTAAAACCCAGTGGGTCGCAAATGAAGCAGGGATACTGCCCACCGCAAGCCAAATGACAATGGGCCATACAATATTCATTTTTTTGGCATGAACCAATGAGCCGCAGAATTTTGAAATGGCGGCATAAAGTAGGTCTGTTCCAATTGCGATATGCGGTTCAATTTTAAACAAGCTGATCAGAATGGGAGTCATCAGTGAACCGCCACCTACGCCAGTCACACCCACGCAGAAGCCGACCAATACACCTGCCAAAATAAACTCTAAAGGACCAACCATGAAGATATGCCGAAGTCGAAAATCGTGAATATATTATGACTTTTAGCAATAAGCTGTTGTCTTGATTAATGATTTACTTATTCTTAAAACAGATATAGTCAATGTGGAAAATCAGTGCAAAAGATCGCAGATTCAAGCCACGGCTTACTTTCTGTTTCTTACAAAATACAGTGGCTATGCTAAAATGCGAAAATTCATATCCATTAAAATTTAGAGGACAAAACGCTTGCAAAATCGGAAACTTAAAATAGGTATCGTTGTGGGAGAAGTATCGGGTGATACTTTGGGGGCACAACTCATGCGACGTTTTCGTGAGCAAGGCATTGATGCTGAGTTTGAAGGCATTGGTGGTCCGCAAATGATTGCGGAAGGGTTTAAAAGTTATTATCCGATGGATATTTTATCGGTAATGGGCATTGTTGAAGTGCTGAAAGATTTGAAAAAACTCTTTGCAGTACGGGATGGTTTGGTCGAAAAGTGGAGCCAACATCCTGTTGATGTCTTTGTTGGGGTTGATGCACCCGATTTTAATTTACGTCTTGCCAAAAGTTTAAAACAGAAAAACTTGCCGATTAAAACCGTGCAATATGTCAGTCCTTCGGTATGGGCATGGCGACAAGGTCGGGTACATGGCATTAAAGCCAGTATAGATTTGGTACTGTGTTTATTTCCGTTTGAAAAAGCCTTTTTTAAAAAATGGGATGTGCCTGCAGCCTTTGTCGGACATCCTTTGGCGAGTCAGTTGCCGTTGGAAAATCCAATTGCTGCAGCAAAACAAGAATTGGGTTTAGACCAACAGCAACAATATATTGCGTTATTACCCGGTAGTCGACGTGGTGAAATTGAGCGTTTAGGGCCGTTAGTTTTAGATGCGGCTTATATTTTGACGCAAAAATATCCGCAGTTTAAGTTTCTAATTCCTGCAATTAATGATGCACGTAAACAACAAATTGAAGCGTTACTGCAGTCTTATCCGAGTGCATTACAAGACAAAGTGCAATTGATGGAAAATCGTGGCACAGAATCCAAAATTGGTCGTCAGGTAATGAATGCGTCCGATATGATTGCACTGGCTTCAGGCACGGCGACGTTAGAAGCGATGCTATTACATCGTCCAATGGTTACGTTTTATAAGCTCAATCGCATTACGTACTGGATTGCGAAACTGTTGGTGAAAATTCCTTATTATTCATTGCCAAATATTATTGCAGGTAAAAAGGTGATTCAGGAATTAATTCAGGATGATGCAACACCAGAGCGTTTGGCAGCAGAAATTGAAAAGTTAATTTATATCGAAACTGCACAAATTCAAGTGATGCAACATATCACTATGCATAAGCAATTATTGTCCGATAACAGCGAAGACCCTGCACAAGCAATTTTGGCGATTTTAGATCGTTAAACTGTTCATTTCGTGATTGCATTGTTGTTTTGAAACTGCTGCCGATACTGGCTAGGTGTTAGCTCGAATTGCTTTTTAAAAGTTTAGCTAAAGGCGGTTTCGGAAGAATAACCGACACGATGGGCAATTTGTTGAATCGACAATTGTCCTTGCTGTAAATAATGCGATGCCAAGCGTAGCCGATGTTGTTGTAAGTATGCCAAAGGCGGCTCACCAATCACCTGATTAAACAAATTGGCAAATTTAGAACGTGACATGCAACATTGTTCTGCCAAACTTTCTACCGTCCATGCTTTTTCGGGTTGACCATGAATAGCTGCGAGCGCATTGGAAAGTTCAGGATGTGCCAAAGCGCCGAGCCAGTTATTTGAGTCATCAAGCTGAAAAATATAATCACGCACACATTCAATCAGTAAAATACTGACCAAGTGATCTAATATTTTATCCCGTCCCGGTCGGATTTGATGACTTTCCACCGCTAAAAATTGCAAGCCAATTTGTAACCACTCGGGCGCTGTGCTGCACATGATATGCGGAATATGCAGATATTCGGGTAGGGCACTTAAAAGCGGTTTTGCCATGGTGGTGTCCATGTGGCATTGAATCACCAAAATAAATGCGTCTTCAGCTTGTGTGTGATTTATCGTGCCAAAATTTATTGACTGCTGTGACTGAATTTGAAATAAATCCGAAATATCAAAGTGTTCTGTCCAGTGAGTGTCTGCAGTTGCACTTGCGTAATGACTGCAACCCGATGGAATCAGGACAATATCACCTGCATCAATGTGAAGGTGTGTCTGTGCAGATAAATGGATATGCAGCGAGCCTTGTAGTACTACATAAGCCAGCATTGCCCCTTGGTCACGATATTGAAATGACCAATCTCCTTGAGGATTTAAATAGATATATTCTGATTGGTGCAGATGTATATCATCAAAAATTTTACTTAAAGCATCCATATTTTAAGCATAAATCATTATAAAAAATAAACCTGTGATTTCAGGACAATATAGCGCATTTTTGCGCCAAAGACTTTTGCATAGCTTTTTTGGACGTCTGCAACTGTTCATTCTCGTGTCTTTCCTCAAATATATAGGTAGAACAGCGTAGAAGGAAGAAAATAAGATGAACGCACCACTTCATTTGCTTAAAGAGATGGAACAGGATGTTCCTTATAAAAGCGCGGCTCAACTCGATAAAAAGCGTTATTTATGGTTGATCAGCCCATTTTTACCTGTATTGGGGATGGGGATTTTGGCGGGTTATCAATTCGCTCCGAAGCCTGTGAAAAAAGTTTTTGCTCTAGGTGGCCCTTTATTATTGCATGTGATTATTCCAACAATTGATACTTTAATTGGTCAAGATGCCAATAACCCAAGCAATGAAGATGTGAAACGACTTGAGGAAGATCGGTATTATTCGCGTTTGGTGAAAAGTTTTATTCCTTTGCAATATGCCGCCAATATTTATGCAGCTTATTTGGTTGGACGGCCACAAACCTCGTTAGTCGATAAAATTTTTCTGGGTATTTCCATGGGGATGGTGAATGGTATTGCTGTCAATACTGCGCATGAACTCAGCCATAAATCTTCAAAAATAGATCACTTACTGTCACATTTGGCTTTAGCACCAACAGGATATAACCATTTTCGGGTTGAGCATCCGTATGGGCATCATAAACGTGCTGCGACACCTGAAGACCCTGCATCTTCACGTATGGGAGAAACATTTTATGAGTTTTGGCCCCGCACGGTAAAAGGTTCGTTTAAGTCTGCACTGCAAATTGAAACTCAGCGTTTAAAACGTAAAGGCAAAAGTTTTTGGTCGAAAGACAATGAATTATTACAAGGCTGGGGCATGAGTGCGGCATTTCATGCTGCATTGTTGGCGCGTTTTGGTACTGGGATCATTCCGTATTTGGCGACACAGGCTTTTTATGGCATTAGCCTGTTTGAAATAATTAATTATATAGAACATTATGGCTTGCTTAGACAAAAAGATGCGCATGGCAAATATGAGCGCACTATGCCTGAACACAGCTGGAATAATAACAATATTGTGACCAATTTGTTTTTGTATCAATTACAACGTCATTCCGATCATCATGCTTATCCAACCCGACCATTTCAGGCTTTGCGACATTTTGATGAAGCGCCTGAATTACCAAGCGGTTATGCCAGCATGTTGCTGCCTGCCATGATTCCACCTTTGTGGTTTAAAATTATGGATAAACGTGTATTTGAACATTATCAAGGCAATTTAAACAAAGCCAATATTCAGCCTAAACGCCGTGCACGAATTTTTAAGAAATTTGGTGTGGTGGATAATTGATTGAATTATTAAAATTATTTTTTAATATTCATTTTGATATTTCTTTTGTATATATCTTTCAAAGGAAAGATTGAGATGTATACCAGATGTCTATTTTCACTCATCTTACTATGAATTGACTTCATCTCATTTTGGCGCATAATAAAGTTATATATTTATATAATATTGAGGTGGGTATGATTCATACAAACTTGAGAAAAGTAGGTGGTTCGGTCATGCTTGCCGTACCGCCTACATTATTAAAAAGTTTAGGTTTAGATGCGGGAAAGGAAGTTTCTCTGAGCATTGTGAATGGTAAGTTAGTGGTCGAACCTAAAGCGAAGCTATCTTATAAATTGGCTGACTTGCTGCAAGAGCATCAAGCTTTAGCATTAGAGCAAGATGCGTGGCATGATGTAAAAGCAGTTGGGCGAGAAGAAATCTAATGAATCAAGGCGATATTTATTTGATTTCATTAGATCCAACACTTGGACATGAACAACAAGGTAAGCGACCTGTATTTGTTATTTCACCTAAGTCATTTAATCTTATTACTAAAATGCCGATTGTTTTGCCTATTACTTCTGGTGGAAACTTTGCACGAAATATGGGTTTCGCTGTAGAGCTTATTGGTGGGAAAACTACAGGTATTGTGCGTTGTGATCAACCTAGAGCTTTAGATTTTGAAGCTAGACACGCGCGGTTTTTAGAATCCTCGCACGCAGATGTTTTGGATGAGGTTTTAGCAAGATATATCGCAATTTTTTCACCTGAAGATTAATTTATATAGAAAAAGACAGAAATTTATAGCAATATTTCTATGAAAATCTGTCTTTTATCTTACTTTACTATATGCCTTAAATCATAAAATCACTTGAGCTCACTCGAACTTTTACCTAATTCACGACGGGCAATAATCAATAGCTGAATCTGTTGCGTACCTTCAAAAATATCTAAAATTTTCGAATCACGTGCCCATTTTTCCAATAACTCATCTTCGTTATAACCCACCGATGCAGCTAACTCGACACACCTGAGCGTGATTTCATTACACACGCGACCAGCTTTGGCTTTGGAAATAGAAGCTTCGCGTGAGTTAGGCTGTTTATTGTCTGCCATCCATGCTGCTTTGAGCATCAATAAACGTGCGGCTTCCCATTCTGCTTCCATCCGATAAGTCTGTGCTGCGATATGTGAACACTGTAAATAGGGCGTGGCATAATTTGCATCTAATTGGTCTTTAAAAATTTCCTTAATCCGCTCTAAAGCGGCTTTGGCACAACCAACGGCCATAGCTGCCACCAAAGGGCGAGTGTTATCAAAGGTTTCCATCACACCTGCAAACCCTTTGGCAACATCAATTTCTGCATTGCCTAAAAGGTTGCTCGCAGGAACACGGCAATTTTCAAATCGAATTGTTGCTGTGTCCGAGGCTTTAATCCCTAGTTTATGTTCTAAGCGTTCCACGGTCATGCCAGGTGTGCCCTTAGTCACAACAAAGGATTTGATCGCAGCACGTCCCAGTTTTTTGTCTAAGGTTGCCCACACAACAACGGCATCGGCGCGGTCACCAGAGGTCACAAAAATCTTTTCACCATTTAAAATATATTCATTGTCTACTTTGGTGGCAGTGGTACGAATAGCCGCAGAGTCAGAACCACAGTTGGGTTCGGTAATTGCCATGGCTGCCCAAACACCATTAAAGCGTTGTAATTGTTCTTCATTGGCCACCGCAGCAATCGCAGAATTACCTAAACCTTGGCGTGGCATACTGAGTAATAAACCTGTATCGCCATAACACATTTCGACAATACTCAGTGCGGTAGACATATTTACGCCATTTTTGTTACCTGTAGATGTGTCACCATGTTTGTTGACTGCTGCACCTGCATTCATGCCATCGCCCGCTTGGTTCATACCATCAACTAAGGCGGCAAGCATGTCTAATTCTTTCGGGTAGGCGTGTTCGGCTTTATCATATTTCCTTGAAATGGGACGTAATACATTTAAAGCAACTTCATGTGCCTGATCGACCAACATTTTGAATTTTTTTGGATTTTGTAAATTCATGGATGTATTCCTTATTTTTCTAGCTGGCTATCGTTTATTGATGGTGTGAGATTAAGCATGCAAGCCTGAATGCATAATTGCAGTCGCACGTAAATCACGATACCAACGCTCTACAGGATGTTCTTTGGTAAAGCCATGACCACCTAAAATTTGCACGCCATTGGTGGCAATTTGCATAGATTTTTCTGCACAGAGCAGACGTGCTAAATATGCTTCTCGATGAAAGTTTTTACCCGATTCGGCAAGACTCGCTGCATTCAGCAACAGCATGCGCATGGCTTCAATTTCAATGGCCATATCTGCAATCATAAAAGCCACACTTTGACGATGTGAAATTGGTTCGCCAAATGCAGTGCGCTCATTGGCATAGCGAATACAATAACTTTTCACTGCTTCACAGCAACCAACTGCCATGGCGCACCACATGAGATTGCCTAAATCTAAAAATGCGCTGTAATCGAAATCATCTGTGCCTAAACGCTCCGCAGGGGTTTGATTAAACTTTAAAGTCGCCGTTTCGCAGGCTTTTAAGCCCATTGCAGGCGCTGCTTTAAATTGAATAGAAGCATCACGTTGCACAATGAACACATCGGCTTGACCATTTAGCTCTGCACTAACCAAAAATAAATCTGCTGTTTCGGCCAAAATCACCAGCGTTTTTTCACCTGTAATTAGGTACTGTCCATTTTGCAAAGTCGCTTTGGTTTTTAGCTGATACGGATTAAACGCAGCAGTATTTTCCTGAATCGCAAAAGTGGCTTGAAGTGGCGTTGGATGGTTCGCGTCTGTTTCGGAAAACGCAGATAAATACTGATTTTGAACCTGTTCTGAATCCCAGCGAGTTATGGCATTCATTACGCCAAATGTGGAAAGTAATCCTGCGGTTAAGCCAAAGTCACCACGTGCCAATTGTTCGGCAATTAAAATATGGCTGACAATATTTTGTTCAGTGGCAACACCGCCTAAAGCTTCGGGCAGAGCATAGGTGTTCAAACCTAAATCTGTGCTGTATTGCCATAATACTTGTGGGAATTTCGCATCATGATCTGCCTGATGTGCCAATGGATAGATCACTTCTGTAGCAAATTGCTGCATGGCATCGACCAGCATTTGCTGTTCTTCACTCAATGACAAATCAAATAAATCTTTGGATTGACGTGTCAGTCGTTGTTGCGGTAATTTTTGTGTGCTTTTAAAATTTTTTTGAGTGGTTTCAAAGGTTTTAAAACCTGCTTTGGCTGAGTGATATAGAGATTGTTCAACCCATTTGCGTAATTTGAATTGATCGAGCAGATCACTCGATGCCATTTTAGTGAGTAGCGCTAAGCCGAATCCTTGGGCTTTGTTTATCATTTGACTCATGATTGTGTTGTCCTACACAGAGAATGCTTGTTTTTTATGCTGACATGCAGACTATAAAAAAACTATGTCATTGCTGACATGCAGAATTGTCAAAGATAAACGGTAAAAATTTTCTTATAACTGGACTAATCTGTGGATTTTTATAGATTATTAATTTTATAGAAATCTACGCTTTTAAAATAAATTGACCTAAATGACAATTGCATCGAGTGGGCAACAATCATTTAGGTCTATATAACAGCTTTGATCAAAGAAATAAAAGTTGGGACTTAAATAAACTTTTGAATCATTTTGCGGACATTGGTTTTCGCATCAATCACGGTCATAAAGGTGTAGGCACCAATAAATTTACGGCTAATAAACATAAATTCTTTAGGCGGCACACTAAAGTAACGCGAAGCCATCGATTTAGATGCTTGTTGCATGACACGGCTATGCAGCTGACTTTTTTTCCAGTCATAGCGCGATTGTTCATCCATCACGCCTGCAGGTAAATCGCGGTTATTGTCTAAGTGACTAAAGGCTTCGGTTGCCAATAGAAACACTTTTGCCATGTCAGGTTTAATGCTTTCAGGGATGCTGTCAAAAAACTCATAACCCGTCATGGCATTCACCATCATTTGTGGGTCGTGGTAATAACCCGCCTTGATCAAATTACGCGCCACAGTCAGCAAGTGTTGATCAAATTGACGAATAGCACCAAAGTCGAGCAGTACAATTTTATCGTGAATATCTTCACCATTACCTAAGCGAACTAAGTAGTTGCCAAAGTTCGGGTCAGTCTGCATTTCGCCCCATTCAAATACTTCACGCACAGCAATTTCTAAAGAGGCTTCGCCTAATTGGTTACGGCGTTCTTGAGGTAATGAGAGCATGACAGGGCTGTTAATCGGTACGCCACGTTCAAAGGTCATACACAGCACTTGGTCGCTACAGTATTCATCCACAATTTGCGGCACAATGTAGCGCGGATCATCTTTTAAACGGGCAGCAAAACGACGTGTCGTTTCCGCTTCAATTTGATAGTTGACTTCACGATGCATCATTTCACGCACTTCATCAAACCACTGATCAAATTCACGGGTTTGCGGCACCATGCGTGTCAATTTGAGCATATTTCTAAATAGGCTCATGTCTGAGTCAATCGCATCTGCTACGCCTGGATATTGGATTTTTAATACCAACTCCAAACCATCCGACTTGCGGGTCGCGCGGTGAACTTGAGCCAAAGAGGCTGTACCTAATGGCTCATGATCAATGGTGAGATCATCAAGTTTGGCACCTAACTGTGCCTGTAATTGCTGTTTAATTGCAGGCCATGCCAATGCGACAGTCTGGTTATTCAGCGTGTTGAGTGCTTGCGTAATTTCTTCAGGTAAAAAATGTTCGCCGTACAGCGCCATCATTTGCCCAATCTTCACGATAGAGCCTTTGAGTTTGCCAATTTCAGCCACCAAGTAATCGGCTTGTTCTTTCATGGCTTTTTTTCGTTTACGTTCTTTTTCTTCTTCGCTTGAAAACATAGAGGTGGCATTCGAGGCTGCCCATCGTGTTCCTGCAAGTAAAGATGCCTTTGCGATGGATAAGCGTCGATCCATAGAGGAAGTCTTGAGTTGTTTAAGCTTATCGTTCTGATCTGACATTAAAATCAATCCTTAAATCAGCAATACGCAGGAAAATTAGATTGTAACGGATATTAGCGCGTCTTAACGTATTAAAAAAGTTCAACTTGCTGAACGACGAGTTTCCTCGTGAAAAAAGTATGAAAAACGGCTTAAAAGTACTTTTACATCCGATATTGCACTTTGGTTTCGGCTTTTTTCATCAATTGCGCTTTGTTGTCTTGGATAAATTTGAGAATCATCAATTTTACAGAATCGTGTAAAAAACCATGCGCATATCCCTTAACAATAATCACGCTGGGCAAACTAAAAAATAGATATTTGGCATCATCTAATGACGAATTTTCAAAAATGCCGTTTTCAATCAAAATTTGCTGAAAAAATTGTTTTTCAATCAAGACTGCTTCGGAGTGGTTGTCGTTCCAATAGCTTTGGCGCATGGCCATCAAATTATTGTGTTTGTAGCTCATAAGGCTGAAAGTTTCATCTATAAAATGAGTAATTCAATTATTGGGATATTGTCACATTTTTCAATGATTGTTGTGCATTTATCATAGACTGAATCATAAAAAGCAGGGGATTGACTATATGCTTTTTAACCTGAATCTTGTAGCATCAATGCAGCAATTTGGGTTTTGTAAAATTATAAAATATTGAAAATTTACCGCGCTTTAAAAACAGACTGCGCTCAGGGGAAAATATGAAAGTTTGGATATTTACACTATTGGGGATGCTGACTTTGGGTACAGCTCAAGTTTGGGCGAATGGCGTTTCACAAGGCTATACGCAATGTATGAACAATAGTTATGGCAAAATTTCCCAATCGCAAAAATGTATTAAAACTGAGCAAAAAGCACAAACCAAACGACTCAAAAAACACTATAAAGCCTATGTAAAACGCAGCGCAGGCAATGCCAGTAATATTCAACAACAGCATCAACTTTGGGAAAACCGTGTAAAACAACGCTGTTATTTATCGACTCAAAGCGATTTTGCCGCATTACAACGTGCACAATGTGTTTTGCTGCAAACAGCAGAGCGCGCTGATTATTATCAAGGTCAGTTTGTGGGAATCAAATAAGTAAAACCATAGTAAATAAATTACTTGGAAACTGCTTAAACATTATAAAACCGAGCAAAACAAGGTATCATAAGGCGTTTTAAAATTTGACCTTGGAGCGCCTTAAGTGGATCGACCGACAATTAGCCCTGAACATTTGCAGGAAGCTGCTGAAAACCTATCAACAATTCGTGATTTTATTCGCTTTGGGGTTACAGCACTACGTCAATACGATGCACATTTAGGTCAAGGTACAGAAGATTATTTTGCAGAAAGTTCTGCATTGGTGTTACAAACTTTGTCTTTAGACTGGAATGCAGACGCTGAAATTTTAGATGCAAAATTATTGCCGAGCGAAGCAGCTGAATTTTTAAGCTTGCTCGAACGCCGTATCAATGAAAAAGTACCAACTTCTTACTTATTAAACTTGGCGTATTTCTTCGGAAAACCATTTTATGTAGATGAGCGTGTTCTAATTCCACGTTCACCTATTGCCGAGCTAATTGAAAATCGTTTTGCGCCATATTGCCTAGATGAAGAAGGTCAAATGCGCGAAGCAGATAACAATTTACCAGCCAATGCTGCGCCTAAAACCCCACAACGTATTTTGGATATGTGCACGGGTTCAGGTTGTATTGCGATTGCTTTGGCTTATGCTTTTCCAGATGCTGAAGTCGATGCAACTGACATTTCAAAAGATGCTTTGGAAGTCGCACAAATTAACTGTGAACATCACAACAAACAATACCAAGTGGCGTTGCTTGAGTCTGATTTATTCGCCAAAATCCCAGCCGAAAATCAGTATGATTTAATCGTATCTAACCCGCCGTATGTTGATGCGGAAGATATGGCAGATTTACCTGAAGAATTCCATCATGAGCCAGAATTGGCATTGGCAGCAGGGCAAGACGGCTTAGATTTAGTCCGTAAAATGTTGGCGCAGGCGGCAGATTACTTAACTGAAGATGGTCTGATTGTGATTGAAGTAGGTAATTCTGAATGGGCGATGAAACAGAATTTCAACACGGTTGATTTGCACTGGTTAAAATTCCAAAAAGGTGGTTCAGGTATTTTTGCATTGACTGCAGCACAATGCCGTGAATATCGCGATTTATTTATTCAATCTGTTCAAGCATAAGGAGTCGTTGGACGTGGCAGGTAATAGTATAGGGCAACTTTTCCGTGTAACGACTTGTGGTGAATCTCATGGGGTAGGTCTGATGGCGATTGTCGATGGCGTGCCACCGGGGATTGAACTGTCCGCAGAAGATTTACAAAAAGATTTAGATCGCCGTAAACCGGGTACGTCTAAGTTCGCGACACAGCGCAAAGAACCCGATGAAGTTGAAATTATTTCAGGTGTTTTTGAAGGTAAAACCACTGGAACTTCAATTGGTTTACTGATTCGTAATACTGACCAAAAATCGAAAGACTACGGTAATATTGCACAGACTTTCCGCCCTGGGCATGCAGATTATACCTATACGCAAAAGTATGGTTTCCGCGATTATCGTGGTGGTGGACGTTCAAGCGCACGTGAAACAGCAATGCGCGTTGCAGCAGGTGCAATTGCAAAAAAATACCTGTTCGAAAAATTTGGAATTGTGATTCGTGGTCACGTCACTCAAATTGGTACAGAAAAAGCTGAAAAGCTAGATTGGAACGAAGTACCAAACAATCCATTTTTCTGTGGCGATGCCGATGCTGTACCACGTTTTGAAGCTTTGGTAACGTCTTTGCGTGAACAGGGTACAAGCTGTGGTGCAAAACTGGAAATTGTGGCTGAAAAAGTTCCTGTGGGTTGGGGCGAACCTGTTTTTGATCGTTTAGATGCCGATATTGCCCATGCCATGATGTCTATCAATGCTGTGAAAGGCGTTGAAATTGGAGATGGTTTTGCAGTGGCAGCGCAGTTTGGGCATGAAACCCGTGACGAACTGACCACTGACGGCTTTTTGGCGAACCATGCAGGCGGTATTTTAGGCGGTATTTCTAGTGGTCAAGATATTCGTGTTGCGATTGCTTTAAAACCAACAGCCAGTATTACCACGCCAGGCAAAACCATTAATTTAAACCGTGAAGATACAGACGTACTGACCAAAGGACGCCATGATCCTTGCGTAGGTGTGCGTGCAACGCCAATTGCAGAAGCTATGCTTGCGATTGTATTGATGGATCATTTCATGCGTCATCGTGCGCAAAATGCCGATGTGGTTGCACCGTTTGCACCCATTGAGCCAAAATAACAATATGCTTTAAGCAAGACGTATTGTCATCGATAGTTATAAAAATATTGTTGAGAAAGAAGCCAAACCACAGCGTTTGGCTTTTTAATACCTGAATTTTGAGATTAGTTCATCTTTTAGATTGTGCGTTTTAAAATTTTGTACGCTGTTTTTTATAATGAAGATGCAAGGAATGATCTGCGGCTCCTAAAATTAGGCCAATAAAAAAGAGCGCATATCGCGCTCTTTTTAAGGAACTTATTTACACTTCATTAAAGGAACCAAGTGTAATAACCCCAAATCATCAATGGCCAAGCCACAAATGGGCTAAATAACCATTTCCAAAACCAGAAGCGTGGAATAAAACCAACACCGTGTACAAAGCCACCTGAAATACCAATCATAATAAACATCATGGCACGGTGGCTATATTCACCGTTGGCATCCAGCATTGCTGCTGGATGAAGAAGCAGAACGGCTGCGAGTGGGAATGCCAATAAACATGAAATAACCATCGCAATCTTGTTCGGTTTTTGAACTGTTGTTTCAGCGTTCACTGCAGTGTCTGTCATCTAATTATTCCTCGTCAAGGTCTTGATGAGATTCAATATACAGGGCACTCAAGACACCTGCAAAGCATGCCATCAGAATACCGAGAATCCATGCAAAGTACCACATAATTTATTCTCCTTAGACACAGCCTTAGTAAAGGCTGTGTGAATTCTCTTTAATGTGCTTGTTGGTGATAACGCCCCACATTTTGTAGTAACACCAAGTGGTGTATAGCAAAATAATTGGTACGAAGATACATGCTGCAACAGTCATTACAGTTAATGTGTTTTTACTTGATACCGCATCCCACATGGTCAAGCTTGCAACTGGGTTGAGGCTTGATGGCATTAAGAATGGGAACAATGCAAAACCTGCAGTTAAAATCGCACCGATCACCGCTAAAGATGAACCTGTGAAACTTAAACCAGCTTTGTTTTTACCTGCTGCAAGAATAATCAAAATACCGCCCAAGATGCCCATAATTGGTGCAATCATGGTAATAGGGTACGCTGAGTAGTTATTCATCCAGCCTGGGTTTGCATTGGTTAAAACTTCTTTAGCCAATGGGTTTGCTACGCCATTCGTGTCGTATGGAGTGACTAGGGTATAACCTTCGATACCACCGAAGTATAACCATGCGCCTGCACCTAAGAAACACACAAGGAACACAATACCCATGATTTGCGTTGCTTTTGCAGAGCGTGCACGTAAGTCACCATCGGTACGCAGCATTAACCATGCACCACCATGCGCACAAAGCATAGACAAGCTGACTAAACCACAAACTAAAGCAAATGGGTTTAATAATGCAAAGAAGCTGCCTGTATATGTTGAACGTACAGTTTCGTCTAGGGTAAATGGTACGCCAAGGAACATATTACCAAACGCAACACCGAATACTAATGCAGG
This sequence comes from Acinetobacter seohaensis, assembly GCF_056431365.1. NCBI lineage: Bacteria > Pseudomonadati > Pseudomonadota > Gammaproteobacteria > Moraxellales > Moraxellaceae > Acinetobacter > Acinetobacter seohaensis. Next base: position 84,183 of record NZ_JBWKMK010000029.1, on the reverse strand, counting down.
AACTGCACCACCTACAGCCAAACCCCAGTCCCAAGATGTACGCCATTTGGTGTTTTCAAGTTTTGAACGGTAGTCAAAACCAACTGGGCGCAGGAATAGGGCAAACAGAACTAAGAGCAGTGCCCAATACATGCCTGAGAATGCTGTTGCATATACCATTGGCCAAGCAGCAAATAACGCGCCACCCGCTGTAATGAACCAAACCTGGTTACCATCCCAGTGCGGTGCAATCGTGTTGATTGCAGCACGGCGTTCTTCGTCATTTTTACCTACAAATGGCATGATCGCCATTGAGCCCATGTCGAAGCCATCGGTGAGGGCAAAGCCAATGAGTAATACACCCACTAACACCCACCAAATGATTTTGAGTAATTCATATTCGATCATGCTTAAGCCTCCTCATTGGCTTTTTTCGCAGCTTCAATTTTCTCGAAGTGGTATTTACCAGTATGAAGCGAGCTTGGGCCTAGACGTGAGAATTTGATCATCAAGTACATTTCAATAATCAGCAAAACGGTATAGAACGCTGCCAATGCAATGATTGAGCCCCATACGTCGCCAGTGCTGAGTGAAGATGCAGACAAGTGTGTTGGAAGTACTTCACCAATTGTCCATGGTTGACGACCAACTTCTGCGACATACCAACCTGTTTGCGCTGCAATCCAAGGTAATGGTAATGAGAATAACGCAAATTTTAATAACCAAGGTTTACTTTCTGCGTTGCGTTTAGCCACTGCAAAAGTTGCAAGTGCGAATAACAACAGCATTAAGAAACCAGAAGCTACCATGGCACGGAATGCCCAGAACAAACTTGGTACGTGTGGAATAGTATCCGCAGCAGCCATTTTAATTTGTTCGTCAGTCGCATCTACTACGTTTGGCGTGTATTTTTTCAACAATAAACCATAACCCAAATCGGTTTGAGTTTGCTCAAATGCAGCTTTAAGTTCAGGAGATTGGTCGCCCGCACGTAATTGCTCAAGTTGTTGATAAGCAACCATACCGTTACGAATACGAACTTCGTGGTTTGCGATCAGGTCTTTAATACCAGTCACTTCTTCGGTGATAGAACGCGTTGCAATAATCCCCATGACATAAGGAATTTTAACTGCGTAATCTGTCGTTTGCGTTTCTTTGTTTGGAATACCAAATAAAGTGAACGCTGCAGGAGCAGGGTGAGTATCCCATTCTGCTTCAATTGCTGCGAGTTTGGTTTTTTGAACATCACCTAATTCATAACCTGATTCATCACCAAGTAGAATTACAGATAAAGTAGAAGCTAAACCGAAAATTGCTGCAATAGCGAATGAACGACGCGCAAATGGCAAGTCTTGCTTTTTCAATAAGTAATAACTTGAAATCGCTAAAACGAAAATAGCACCCGTTACATAACCTGCAGAAACAGTGTGTACGAATTTAACTTGCGCAACAGGGTTAAAAATTAACGCCCCGAAGTCAACCAATTCCATACGCATGGTTTCGTAGTTAAAGGTAGAACCCACTGGGTTTTGCATCCAGCCGTTGGCAACTAAAATCCAGAGAGCGGACATATTAGAACCAAGCGCAACCAGCCACGTTACACATAAGTGCTGCACTTTGGAGAGGCGATCCCATCCAAAGAAGAATAAACCAATGAAGGTCGATTCTAAGAAGAAGGCCATTAAACCTTCAATTGCGAGTGGTGCACCAAAGATATCACCCACGTAGTGTGAGTAATACGCCCAGTTTGTACCAAACTGGAACTCCATGGTTAAACCAGTGGTTACCCCTAAGGCAAAGTTAATACCGAAGAGTTTTCCCCAGAATTTGGTCATGTCTTTATAAATTTCTTTACCAGAAATCACATACGTGGTTTCCATAATGGCAAGAATAAAAGCCAGACCTAAAGTCAGTGGAACAAAAATAAAGTGATACATCGCGGTCATTGCGAATTGGAACCGCGAGAGATCGACCACGCTTTCAGAAATCATCAACGTGTCTCCTTGATTGAGGAAGGACTGCCAGCAATACGCTCAGCAACTTGTGAATCAAAATTTTGAGGAATAGTTGGGGCATCAAACCAAATATTTTTGATGACCATTAACAGCACGACCTTAATTATTAAAATGATCGTGAGTTCACGAACTACTTTTCTATTTAAATCTTTAGGAACTAAGCTCACTTTTATAAGCCTATTTTTTAAACTGTGTTTTATATTATTAAACAAAAACATACAAAAAAAAATAGCTGGCACAGTTAAAATGAAAATATATTGTTAACTTATTATAAATCAGTGGTTTGTTTTTGTGTTTTGCTGATAATAAACGGGAGAAATTAGTATTTTTTAAACTTGACAGGAACACTTGTAATTAATAATTCCAAATCTGACTAAAATACTTATATTTTAAAAAAGCAAATCTGACTAAATTGCTATGAATAAAAATCAATCTAAAAACCACAATAAATTAGAGATATTATCAGCTAATAATTATTCTCATTCATTTGTTAAAGTTTAATGACGATTCCGCACATTTTTTTTATTTCCCTACAATGTAGTGGTACTTTGTCTTTGGCTTAGTCTAACGTAAATAGCATTTTTTCATAATAAGTTTGTTTAAATATTGTTCAGATCACATGAAGTGTATCATTTATAAATAAACAGATTGCGTTGAGATAGAGTGAAAAATTTTAACGTTCTTAGGTCAGTGTGATTGGTTTTAAATCTTAAAAAATGACTTATTGATTGCTAAACAAGTTATTTGATGCTGAAATTTTTTTAGCTAGATAGTGTGATCTTTTTTTGCGCACAATAATAATTTGAGCTTGAAATTCAAGTTCACCAAATTCAGGTTCAACCTGCACATAATGCAGTTGCCCAAACTCATCACGTACACGTGCTTGTGCAGAAAAACCAGGACGGGCATTACCACTGGAAATTGTGGCTAAACGTCCGAGTAAATCGACTTGGCGCACGCTATATTTGGGCTTAATCACTTGGTCTAAACAGTGAATCATGAAGACTGTAAAAAAGATGGCAATAATAAACGCTGGAATAATAATGTAATAAGCAGGAACGAAATGTTGTTGTTGTGAGTAAATCAAAAACTGTAAAAAATATCCTGCAACACTGAAATTCATCAGTAAAAAAACAAAAATCAGTACTTTAGAAAATTTAACATCTAAAAGTGGCGATTCTGTAATTCGTTGTGAAAATGCACGTTTGAGCAACTGACTTGGGCGAAAATTAAAGTAATAACCAATCGTTTCGACAGTGCTGAGTAGCAATAAAACAACTAGGCTGAGATGAAAGGGCATTAAGTTCAAATCAGATAAAAACTCATGCATGCGCTAAACTCACGTGTTGAAATATTTATAGGTGATGTTATTAGATGCAGATCATTGATCTAACTCTGCTTAGAGAGCATAGATAAATGATCTGGTTTTGTATAGAGCTAAGATTTGGAACTTTTCGCTTCTTTCTGAAAGTTGCAAAAAAGTTAGTCGTTGATCAAGTAAATCCCACCATCTGAATGAACGCTGATCTCAACTTTCTCAAGTGATTGACCTAAACATGGGCCAGAAATACATTCACCTGTTTCAACTAAAAATAAAGCACCATGCGTTGAGCATTCGATATATTCTTGGTCACGGTCTAAGAACTGGTTTTCTAAAAATTCTAATTCCACTTGTAGGTGTGGGCAGACGTTTTGGTAAGCGTAATACATGCCATCACGTTGGGTGATAAAAATTGTGTCACCATTTTGCGTTTCGTAGGCACGTGCTTCACGCTCAGGAATGTCTTCCATCATACAAATTTTATTCATTATGCAGATTCCTTTTGAATGCTATGCAAAAGTTTAGCGTAATCTTCTACCGCAAGACGAGGGCCGAATTGAGAAACCACTTCACTTGAAATCAGAATGGCAAGTTGAGCTGCAGTTTGGAAACCTAAGCCTGCATTGAGTGCATACAGGAATGAACCTGCAAAGGCATCACCCGCACCGTTGGCATCAACAGCAGTGACTTGACGACCTGGTACAGAAAAAGCGTTGTTGCCATCATAAATTAGGGCACCTTGTGCGCTCAATGTAATGACAATGTATTTGCTTTTTTGTTTTAGTTGTTCTAATGCCGCTTCAGCCGTTTCCGTTCCTGTGTACATCATGGCTTCTTGCTGGTTACAGAAGATCAAATCCACACCATCATCTAGTAACTCATCCAAACCTTCACGCGCATATTGCACCATGGCAGGATCAGATAAAGTCAGTGCAATTTTAACCTGATTGGCTTTGGCAATTTCACGCGCTTGTTTTACCGCAGCACGTGCAGTATCACTAGTAGATAAATAACCTTCGATATAAAGCCATTTTGCTGTTTTAAGTGGCTCAAAATCAATTTGTGTAGCAGAAAGTTCTGCGGTAATGCCCAAGTAAGTGTGCATGGTACGTTCAGAGTCATCACTCACAAGTACCATACAAGTCCCTGTAACGCCTTCACTGACCGATTTGGTTGTGGTGTGAATACCTGCTTCATTTAAGCCTTTGAGGTAAATATCACCCAATTCATCGTTACCAACACGGCAGGCATAGAAGGCTTGACCACCTAAAGCACTAAATGCAACGGTGGTATTTGCGGCAGAACCACCCGAAGCTTGGCCTTTATGTCTTTGTGTTTTAATTAAGTTGTTGTATAAATTTGCTTGTGTTTCACCATCGGTTAATTGCATAGTACCTTTTTGCAAGCTATGTTGAATGAGGAAGTCATCCGAGACTTGAAATTCTTGGTCAATTAATGCATTACCAATTGCAAAAAGGTCAACAGTTGCCATGTCTTTAAATCACAGTCAAAATTAAAAACGCTAAGTTTACACCAATGCTCAGGATTGCTGTAGTTTCATGAATAAAATTCAGTTGAATGAATGATATTGATGGAAAATAGGGGTTTAGCAGAGTTATCAGGAAGGTTAGATGAACATCGAAATTAAAGAAGCACAGGAATTACCAGCGCAAATACAGACTTTGGCAAAACATGCTGCTCAGGAAGGCTTTGATTTTGTCCATCGTTTAATTGAAGAATGGGAAAGTGGCAAAAACCGCTTTGATCAGCCTGGTGAGTTTTTATTGTATGTTTACGATGGTGATCAATTGGTTGCATGTGGTGGCTTAAACCAGCAATGGAATGAGCAAGATATTGAAAGTCGTATTGGACGTGTACGTCGTTTTTATGTTTTGCCAAATTATCGTAAACATGGCGTAGGTAAACAGCTCTTGCAACATTTAGAGAAAAAAGCACGTGCTAATTTTTCGGCGTTGTGTTTAAACACTGATACCAAATCGGCAGCGCATTTTTATCAAAAACAGAATTATGTGTATGTCGAAAATCATCCAAACTATAGTTATTTTAAATACCTGATCTAGTTTTGCTCATGCTACAGCCAGTGCAGCGCAGCATTTTGGTGATACTTTGCAAATTTCAATCAATTTAGTCGGGTTTTCAACGTGAATTATCTAAAGAACTAAAGCTATAATGGCTTTAGTTTTTTATTTGCTTATTTTTAGGAGATCACATGACTGTAGATGTCACTGAAACCATTTCCCAGACTGTACATCCTGCGTTTCAGTTGGTACGTCAACACCATGTTGAAGCCTTAGACATTTTAGTGTCTGAATTTAAACATAAAGTTACAGGTGCGGTGTATTATCACTTAGCGACAGAACATGATGAAAATGTTTTTTTAGTCGCATTTCGCACTCAGCCGATGGACTCCAAAGGTGAGGCACATATTTTAGAACATACTGCGTTGTGTGGTTCTGAAAAATTCCCTGTCCGTGACCCGTTTTTTTTAATGATTCGTCGTTCATTGAATACTTTTATGAACGCATTTACCGCGGCAGATTGGACGGCTTATCCATTTGCAACACAAAACAAAAAAGATTTCCAAAACCTGCTTGCGGTGTATATGGATGCGGCTTTTGCAGCCAATTTAAATCCTCTCGATTTTGCTCAGGAAGGTATTCGTATTGAGCTGGAAAATGGCGAGCCTGTTTATAAAGGCGTGGTATTTAATGAAATGAAAGGTGCGATGAGTTCGCCATCCGATCAGCTTTATCATCAATTGGCTTATCATTTATTCCCTGAAACGACTTACCACTACAATTCAGGCGGTGACCCGAAAGATATTCCAGATTTAACCTATCAAGAATTGGTAGATTTTTATAAGTCACATTATCACCCAAGTAATGCGGTATTTATGACTTTTGGCAATACGCCTGCATACGATTTACAAGAACAGTTTGAACAGTTGGCTTTGGCGAAATTTGAGCAGGGCGAAACGCTATATTCGAAACCTGAACGTCGTTTAGCAGCACCAGTGTCAGTGACTGAAAGTTATGCAGTCGATGCAGAAGAACTGAAAGATAAAACTTATCATGTTTTGGCGTGGTTATTGCCTGAAGCAAGCGATATTAAATTACGCTTAGGTATGCGTTTGGTTGAAGGTGTTTTACTTGAAAATTCTGCATCACCACTGCGTCATTATTTGGAAACTTGGGCGCATGCACAATCTACAGGGCCATTGATGGGCGTGGATGATTCCAACTTTGAAATGACCTTCTTCTGTGGTGTGCAAGGTTCTAACCCTGAACATGCAGCAGAATTTCAGGCGGGCGTTTTAAAAGTTTTACAAGACGTGGCTGCACAGCCTGTGGATACGGCATTGGTCGATGCAATTTTGCATCAAATTGAATTGCATCAGCGTGAAATTAATGGCGATGGTATGCCATACGGGTTGAGCTTGATTTTAAATGGTTTAAGCAGTGCAATTCACCACAATGACCCAATTCAGGTGTGGGATGTAGATACTGCGATTGAGCAAGTCAAAGAAGAACTTAAAGATCCAATGTGGTTATCACGGCTAATTCAGACGCATTTAATTGATAACCCGCACCGTGTTCAAATGACTTTGGTTCCAGATGCAGAAAAATCGGCCAAAGATGCTGCACTTGAAAAAGCACGTCTGGCTGAGATAGGCGCACAACTCACAGATGAGCAAAAAGCAGAAATCGTCGCGCAAACGGAAGCTTTAAAAGTCCGTCAAGATACGCCAGATGATTTGAATTTATTGCCAAAAGTTGGTTTGGAAGATGTGCCTGCAGCTTTGCATATTGTGCAGGGTGAGTTGCGTGAAATTATCAGTAACCGCATTGATTATCCTTTAAATTTATATCATGCAGGAACCAATGGAATTTACTATCAGCAAGTATTGATTCAAATTCCTGATGAAATTGTACAATCGCCATATTTTAATTTGCTGTCTATTTTGATGGGCGAAGTGGGTGCAGGTGAATACGGCTATTTAGAATTGCAACAGCTACAAACCGCAGTTAGCGGTGGTTTGGGCATGGGTGCATCTTTACGTTCTAAAGTCGATGACAAAAATCAGATCAGTGCATGGCTCACATTAACCACTAAGTCTTTGGTGAATAATCTTGAAGCCATCCGCTTGCTGAAATTAGCATTTGAGCAATTACGTTTTGATGAAAAAGACCGCATTATCGAGCTGTTACAACAACGAAAAACCCGTTGGCAGTCACGTTTGTCGGGTTCGGGGCACAGTTATGCCATGCAAATTGCAGGGCGTCATCACAGTGCTTTGGCGCAGCGTGATTACAACAACACAGGTTTGGGCGCATTAAATTGGTTGGCAGACTTGGTTGCTAAAATTGAAAAAGATGCAGCGGAGTACGAGAAATTGATTGCTGAATTGCAATTGATTCACCATAAATTACTGCAAGCACCTAAGCAATTTTTGTTAGTATGTGAAGAACATCAATCTGACCGTTTGGTCGAAGAAGTTCAAGAAGTTTGGGATAAACTTATTGTTGCAGAAAATCCTGCTGCTTTAACTCAAGTTCCTGTAGATCATTCAACGCAAGATCAGGCATGGTTGATTCAAGCCAATGTGCAATTCTGTGCGGCTGCGTATCCTGCGGTGGAAGTGTCGCATCCTGATGCTGCACCTTTGATGGTATTGGCTGCATATTTGCGCAATGGTTTCTTACACAGCGCAATCCGTGAAAAAGGCGGTGCTTACGGTGGCGGTGCAAGCTACGATGGCAATGCATGTTCATTCCGTTTTTACAGTTATCGTGATCCACGCTTGGCAGAAACTTTCGCAGACTTTGAAGCGAGTATTGATTGGTTATTTAATGCAGAGCAATTGCCGCATCAACTAGAAGAAGCGATTTTAGGTTTAATTGCTAGTATGGATAAACCAGGTTCGCCTGCAGGTGAAGCGATTACTGCATGTTATGCATTATTGCACGCGCGTACACCCGCATTCCGCACAGTATTACGTGAGCGTTTATTGGCGGTGACTTTAGACGATTTAAAACGTGTTGCGGAGCAATATTTGCGTCAGCAGCAAGCATCTAAAGCCGTAGTCGCACCTGTGTCAAAACGTGAAGCATTGCTCGAACTTGGTTTTGAAATTAAACAAGTGAACTGATACGTGAAATAACAACGAAAACTTAGGGGGATTTATGAGCGCGTTCAAACTGTTTGAACGCACAGGACTGTCGCTGAGTGTTGCCGCACTCAGCACTGTGTTTGTGGCGAAAACCTATGCACAAGACCCAGCTAGCTTAGTTGCACCTGCAACACCTGAAGCCTGTGTGGCTTTAGAGTCAAATGCTGATCGTTTGGTGTGTTACGATGCTCTGTTTAAAATTCCTGAAGCAGAAAAAACAGCGCTGATTAGCGAACGTCAAGCCGCTCAGGCACTTGCTCCTGCACCTGAAACTGTGAAAGAAAAAATTGCAGTGGGTGTGAGTAATTTATTTTCATTTGATGTACCAAAGCTTGATCCGAATGTATCTTTACTGGATAAGCGCTGGGAGCTTTCACCCGATAGCAAATTAGGCACATGGAATTTACGTGCTTATCAACCTGTGTATTTGATGCCTACTTTTTGGACGTCCGATAAAAATGAACGTCCACAAAGCTTGAATGAGCAAAATACCGTTCCCGTGGGTAAGGAGCAAAACCTGACCTCAATGGAAACCAAATTTCAGCTGTCTTTAAAAACCAAAGCGGTAGAAAATCTGTTGGGTGATAACGGTGATGTGTGGCTAGGTTATACCCAGTCATCACGTTGGCAGGTTTATAATGGTGATGAGTCACGTCCATTTCGTGAAACCAATTATGAGCCTGAAGCCAGTTTGATGTTCCGCACCAACTATACACTTATGGGGCTGCATGGTCGTTTATTGGGTGTGACGTTGAACCATCAATCCAATGGTCGTTCTGATCCATTATCACGCAGTTGGAATCGAGTAATTTTCAATCTTGGTTTTGAAAAAGACAATTTTGCCTTGATGTTACGTCCGTGGTATCGCATTGAAGAAGACCGCAGCGATGACAATAACCCTGAAATTAAAAATTATATCGGGCGTGGCGATATGTTGGCATTTTATCGCTGGAAAGAGCATGACTTTTCTTTGATGCTTCGTCATAGCTTAAAAGGCGGTGATGACGCGCACGGTGCAGCACAGTTTGACTGGGTTTTCCCAATCAGTGGAAAATTACGCGGTCATTTCCAATTGTTTGATGGTTATGGTGAAAGCCTGATTGATTATAACCACCGCGCCACCTATGTTGGTTTGGGTGTGTCTTTAATGAATTGGTTTTAATGACCTAGCATTGATTTAAAAACGTTTTTAACTGAATTTAAAACGCCAATCTTGAAGATTGGCGTTTATTTTTCTATCGCATGTAATTTGTTTTATCCAACCTGAATATCTGCATTAGGGTGTTTAAGACGGCTTTTTTGTGGTGTGGCAATTAAATAGGCCAAGGTCAGAGGCCCTAGACGTCCTGCAAACATCAGCAGCATTAATACAATTAAACTAGCAGGTTGTAATTCGCCTGTGACACCACGAGATAAACCTACCGTGCAGGCAGCAGAAACCACTTCAAAAAGTAAATCCAAAAAATTTTGCTTAGGTTCAAATAGAAGTAGGCTGAAGATACCGATTGTAATCAACATTCCTGTAATGCTGACCACAGCCAATGCTTTAAAAGTCGTCCGTTCAGGTATGGCATGATTAAATACACGAACTTCATCTGAGCGTCTTAAAAAGCTGATCACACTTAAAACGACAATAATAAATGTACCCACTTTAATGCCACCTGCGGTACTGAGCGAACCACCACCAATAAACATCAGAAGCATGGTGAGCAAGGTCGAGCTATTTTGCATACTTGCGACATCTAGACTATTAAAGCCTGATGAGCGAGGAACGGTAGCGTGAAACCATGCATTGAGTGCTTGGTCGCCAATACTCATCGCAGCAAGGGTATGCGGATTGCTGGCTTCAATGGCCCAAATCAGCAAAAATGCAACGAGGTTTAATCCTGCAATAGTAGAAAGAATGAGTTTGCTATTGGGTGAAAGTGTTTTCCAGCGTTTGGCTCGTTTAATATCCATGAGTACCACAAAGCCTACACCGCCAATAATATAGAGCATACTAATGGTAAGTGTAATCAAATACTGATCTGCAAAGCTCATTAAGCTATTGGGAAATAATGAAAAGCCGCCATTATTAAATGCAGACACACTATAAAAAGCAGCATAGAAAAAGGCATCTTGAAAAGGGTAATCCTGCATCCAAGCGATCGTTAGAATTAGTGTGCCAATGCCTTCAAAAAACAATGAGTAGAGCAACACGCTTTTAATGGTCATCGACACTTTAGACAGGTTGGTTTGCCCAATGGTGTCTTGCGCCATGATTTGTTGTTTTAAACCAATTTTGGATGACAAACTTAAAACCGCTAAAATCGCAAAAGTCATAAAACCTAAGCCACCACATTGTAACAACAACATAATGACCATTTGCCCAAATACGGTATAAGCATCGCCAATATTCACTACAGACAATCCAGTGATCGTCACTGCAGATGTAGCAGTAAATAAGGCATTAATCCAACTCATCTCGCCATGATGGGAAATGGGCAGTTTCAGCAAGATTGTGCCAATGCTAATAAAGCTTAAAAAGCCCAGTGCCAAAAGACTGGGTGGGCTTAAATTGACAGTTTTGATTGGTTGTTTCGCTGTTTTTTTCATTCTGACTTAAATTGTTTAGATAAGCGTTTTAATGGTTCAAGTTGTCCTTCAACCACCAAAATATCATCTGTTTGTAGCATTAAATTGGATTCAAGCGTATAGAAAATCGTTTCGGCACGTTTAAACAGTAAAAGTTTAACCTCGGGTGCATGTGACATCAGACTATGAATGCGCGTGCCATGCAAGTTGTCTTTAATTTTTACTTTTACAATATAGTGGTTGTCGTTTAGGCTCATATAACGACTCACCATCGGATAACTCAGTGATTGCGCGATGCGAACGCCCATATCTTCTTCAGGGTGAATAATTTTACTTACGCCCAAATGGGTCAAAATCATGGTGTGCGCTTTACTTTTGGCTTTAACGTAAATTTTAGAAATACCCAAATTCTTTAAATTTAAGACACACAAAATACTGGCTTCAATATCTTCACCAATGGCGACCACCACTGCATCACAATTTTGAATATTCAGTTCTTCCAAAACGTGTTCATCGGTTGCATCGGCAATCACCGCATGGGTAATTTGATCGGCAATGTTTTCTACAAACTTTTTATTGCTATCAATCCCAATGACATCATGGTTGAGTTTGACCAATTGTGTCGCCACAGTTGCACCAAAGCTACCTAAACCAATGACAGCAAATTGTGCCATAACATCATCCTGAAAAATTATATTATTCTTCCAATATTCTAAAATATTTTAGGGCTCTATACTGTAGCAATATGACTAAAAAACCGCTGAAATCAGCGGTTTTTTGCACTTATTGAGATGTGTGATCGGTTATTTTAAGAAACGCTGATAACCCAAGTTATTAGTAATCTCTTGGTATGGATAAGTGATCTTTTCCAAAGTTTCAATTAAACCATCTGGGTTCTGTTTGGCATCCGAAGCTTCTAAACCGACCAATACACGGCCTTCCGCTGCACCGTGGTTACGGTAATGGAACAGGGTGATGTTATGGGTTGGGCCTAAGCGCTCCAAGAAAGTCAGTAATGCACCCGGACGCTCTGGAAATTCCACACGGAATAGACGTTCATTTTCAATATCGGCATGACCACCGACCAAATAACGAATGTGTAGTTTTGCTACTTCATCATCCGACAAATCATCAACATCGTACTGGGTTTTGAGTAACTCATAAATGTCGTGGCGTTCTTTTTCACCAGATTTTAAGCTGATGCCGACAAAGACTTGTGCAGCAGTAGCATCGCTGGCGCGGTAGTTAAACTCGGTGATATTACGACCTTGCAGCGCACGGCAGAAGTTAAGGAACGCACCTTTTTCTTCTGGAATGGTCACGGCAAAAATTGCTTCTTTATGTTCACCGAGTTCAGTACGTTCCGCAATATAGCGTAAACGGTCAAAGTTCATGTTTGCGCCACAGACAATTGACACAATATTTTTATTTTGCAATTGGTGTTGCTCGACATATTTTTTGATGCCTGCCAAAGCCATTGCACCTGAAGGTTCTACAATGCTGCGGTTTTCATCAAAGGTGTCTTTAATTGCCGCACAGATTTCATCGGTATTCACCAAAACTACATCGCGCTCAACAATTGGGCCTGATTGATCTGATTTTTGTAGTTGTAAAACTTCAAACGGTTTCTCACCAATTTGTGCGACAGCAGTACCATCGGCAAATAAACCCACTTGCGGCAAAATAACCCGTTCATTGGCTTCAAAAGCCGCTTTTAAGCAAGCCGATTCATCATATTCTACAGGAATGACTTTGACATGCGGTGCGACATCGCCCAAGTAGGCTGCAACACCTGCAATTAAACCGCCACCACCAACAGCAACGAAAACATATTCGACATCGCGCCATTGACGCAAAATTTCGTTGGCAATCGTACCTTGACCTGCCATGACCAATTCATCGTCATACGGTGGAATAAAAGTCATGCCTTCATCTTGGGCACGTTGAATTGCATATTTGTTGGCAACATCAAATGAGTCACCATGTAATACCACTTCGCCACCCAAGCGTTTTACCGCTTGTACTTTAATATCTGGCGTGGTTTTAGGCATAACGATAATGGCGCGAATGCCCAGTTTTTGCCCAGACAATGCTACACCTTGCGCATGGTTGCCTGCAGAGGCAGTAATTACACCACGTTCAAGTTGGTCTTTGGGTAATTGGCTAATACGGTTATACGCACCACGCAATTTAAAAGAGAATACAGGTTGTAAGTCTTCACGTTTAAAGCGAATGTTATTGTTCAGTTTTTCACTAATTCGTGGCGCTGCGTCGAGTGGGGTTTCGATTGCAACATCGTAGACCGTTGCTTGTAAAATTTGTCGAACCAAACGAGACAGCATGTTAATCTTCCATCTAACAGTTTAAAATAGGGGGTTATTGTAACAAACCCCTGCACATTTGCGCTGTAAAATCGGCAATAAATGTCAAAAATAGTTGAGTGAAGTCATGAGTCTGTATGCTACCCAAGATGAAAAGAAGCAAGCGGCTGCCAAAGCAGCATTAAAACATTTGCCTAAAGGCGGGATTTTGGGGGTAGGTACAGGCAGTACAGTGAATTTCCTGATTGATTTATTGCCTGAATTACAATTAGAAGCAGCTGTGGCAAGTTCTGAAGCGACTGCGGAGCGCTTAAAGAAACTTGGTATTGAAGTGGTCGATATGAACTCTGTGGGCAGTTTAGATGCTTATGTTGATGGTGCAGATGAAATTGACCGTCACATGCACATGATTAAAGGCGGCGGCGCAGCGTTGACCCGTGAAAAAATTGTGGCTTCTATTGCACGTAAGTTTATCTGTATTGTCGATGATTCAAAATGTGTAGAGCAGTTAGGACGTGAGTTTCCATTGCCAATCGAGGTCATTCCAATGGCTCGTTCTGCGGTAGCACGTAAAATTGTGGCTTTAGGTGGCGATCCTGCTTACCGTGAAGGTGTGGTAACTGATAACGGTAACGTGATTTTAGATATTTATAATTTAAATATTTTAAATGCGTTGGAATTAGAAAAAACCTTGAATGATATTCCGGGTGTTGTGACCAATGGTATTTTTGCCATCAATAAAGCAGATATTGCAATTGTAGCGACCAATAACGGCATTGAAGAACGTACTGCGGTTTAATTCGTCTCCCAAGTCCCTTGTTTTTAATGGGGGGCTTTTCTTCCTCCTTTATTAAAGGAGGGGTCGGGGAGGATTTAATAAAAGAACAACAATGACATTATCCGACTTACCTGAAATTCAAATTACACCACATGCAAAAGCAACACGTTTACGGTTACGTGTCGAGCCGAATCAAATTCGCTTAACTGTGCCGAAATATTGCACTCAGCGACAAATTCAGGATTTTTTGCAACAATCTGAACAGTGGATGATTGAAACTTGGCATAAACAGCAAGCACAGCAAGGACTTGTGCAGCGTGAATTGCCAAATCAGTTATCACTTTTTAATTTGCCTGAGCCTTTAAATATTCATTATCAAACACAAAAACATAGTTTTATTTTAGATTTAAAACAGCATTGTCTTTGGGTCAGTGACCGTCAACCTGCAGCATATTTAAAAGCCTTTGTTATTGCTTATGCCAAACAAATGTTGCCGATGTATTTACAAACAGTCAGCCGTGAAATTGCTTTGCCATTTAAACAGTGTGCAATTCGTCAACCGAAAACCCGTTGGGGCAGTTGCAGTGCACAACAGCATATTATGCTCAATAGCGCTTTGGTGTTGTTTCCTGAACAAATTGTGCGATATGTGGCTGTGCATGAGTTGGCACATACCCGACATTTTGATCATAGTCCTGCGTTTTGGGCTGAAGTGCTGCGGCATGATGTGCACTATTTGCAGCATCGCAAACAGTTAAAAACAACGCCTTTGCCTTGGTGGTGGTATCAATAAAAAAGCCAACACCCACATGATAAGACTACAATGCAAAGGTGTTGCACGTATTGACTACAATCCAAATCATCTTTTATAAAATCAACAGAATAAAGAAAAGCCCCAAAACCCTAGTAAAACAGTTCAGAAAACCAAAACTTCCTGTCATACTATAGCGTTAGCTTAAACATGCTTTTGAATTGAGGTAATGCACGTGATTTCAGTTGGTATTGTCGGTGGTACAGGTTATACAGGCGTTGAATTATTGCGTCTTTTGCTACGACACCCAAATGTGAAAGTAAATGTACTGACTTCACGTACAGAAGCGGGTCGCCGTGTAGATGATATGTTCCCAAGCCTGCGTGGACACACAGACCTGTGCTACTCCGATTTAAACATCGAAGAATTAAAACAGTGTGATGTGGTGTTCTTTGCTACACCGCACGGCGTTGCAATGCAACATGCTGCGGAGCTTGTTGCAGCCAACACCAAAGTGGTCGATTTAGCAGCAGACTTCCGTTTGCAAGATTTAGCACAGTTTGAAAAATGGTATGGCATGCAACATGCTTGCCCAGACATTTTAAAAGATTCAGTTTATGGCTTGTCTGAACTCAACCGTGAGCAAATTAAACACGCACAGGTGATTGGTAACCCAGGTTGTTATCCAACCACAGTGCAACTTGGTTTAGCACCATTGTTTAAACAAGCTGAAGCTTTAGTGAAACCTGAAAGCATTATTATTGATGCAAAATCAGGTGTATCTGGTGCAGGCCGTAAAGCCAGTCTGGGCATGATTTACTCTGAAAATGCAGATAACTTTAAAGCCTATGGTGTTGCGGGGCATCGCCATCATCCTGAAATTGTAGAAGCACTAGAAAATATTTCGGGTCAAAAAAATGTGTTCAATCACATATTATTTGTACCGCATTTAGTGCCGATGATTCGCGGTATGCTCAGCACTATTTATGTAGATTTGACTGATGCTGGCGATGCAGCAGATTTACAAAGCTTGTATGAGCAGTTTTATGCCAATGAGCAATTTGTAGATGTAATGCCAGCCAACAGTTCACCAGAAACACGTTCAGTACGTGGCGCCAACCAGTTGCGTATTGCGTTGTATAAACCTCAACCAAAAAAAATGGTACTTTTGGTTGCACAAGACAACTTGGTGAAAGGTGCAGCAGGGCAAGCCGTACAAAATATGAACCTGATGTTTGGTTTTGCTGAAAACGCAGGACTTGAGGTGATTGGTTTATTACCATAAAACACGTTTTTCAACTTCACACACATTTAGATTTCGATTTAAATGTGTGTTTTGAATGAATCAAAACAAGAGATGACGATGCATAACACTGATACTGAAACCACGTCACAGTCGAATTCAACCACGACACCATCTACAACACCACCAGAAAAAAAGCCATTTTTTGAAACAAATGCGCCTTTAGCGATTGGTGCTGCAATTTTAATTTTAGGCAGTGGTTTTTTAGGATATTCAGTTGGACATCGTCAAGGCTTAACAGTGGTGGGTTATGATGCCGATGCTGAACAACTGGTTGAAGTGGTTCAGGAACAGAAAACCCGTTTAGAAAGCCTAAATAAAAGTTTAAATGCTGCAGTGCAAGAGCGTGATGTTGCGGTGAGTAACTCGAATGACTTATACGAAGCATTTACGCAAGCGACTGAAGATAAGCAACGTACTGAGGGAATGAGTGCGATCTATCGTGAAGTGTTGCGTCAGCGTGGAGGTTTGAGTCTGACTGTACAGAATTTAGGGGTAAAACCTTTACCTGAAAATGCCTATGAATATCAGGTCGATTTAGTACAAGTCAGCCCAAATAAACGCCGTGCAAGCGGTACAGTCGAGTTGCGTTTAATTCAGGGCACAGAAGTACTGGTTATTCCAATGGAAGACAGTAATTTTAATTTTGATAATTATGAGCGTTTAACGGGACGCTGGACAATGCCAAAAGGCTTTAATCCAGATTTTATTGAAGTCCGTGTCAATGGCTCAACGCCTGTCATCAAGCGTTTCAGTTGGAGTAAGGGCAAAGCTGTGGAAGCCGATTCAGCATTTATTGCTGAAATTCCACAAGCAGAAGCCAGTGCTCAATAATGTGTGATATGTAAAACTTATGCGAACCCAGAAACGATCTATTTGTTTAAACGAAATTAAAAATAATTTTCATCAATCTGGCTATGTCGATTGGCATTTAAGCCCACGTTTGGCGGTGGATGATGAAGGGCATGAAGATGATGGTGACATTGCAGTACAGACCGCACCACCACAATTAAAGCGTCCACCTTTGTATGCTGTCGTTTTAATGAACGATGATTACACCCCAATGGACTTTGTAATTGAAATTTTACAACAATACTTTGCAATGAATCTTGACCAAGCGACTCAAGTAATGCTAACTGTACACTATGAAGGAAAAGGTGTCGCAGGGGTCTATCCGCGGGATATTGCGGAAACGAAAGCGAACCAAGTCAATAATTACGCTCGATCACAAGGTCATCCATTACTTTGTCAGATTGAGCCTAAAGATTAAGGGGGTTACATGCTCAGTCGTCAATTAGAAGTATCACTACGTTTGGCTGTTAGCATGGCTCGTCAAAAGAGACACGAGTTTCTAACGGTTGAACATTTATTATTGGCTTTATTAGACAATGATTCGGCAGTCAATGCACTCAAGGCGTGTGGTGCAGATGTTATTGTGCTGCGTAAAGAACTCGAAGAATATGTAGAACAACATACCCCTAAACTTGCTGAAAATAACGATCAGGCGCCGCACCCGACCGAAAGTTTTGACCGCATTTTGCAGCGTGGTATTTTCCATGTGCAATCTAGCGGTGGTGACCGTACGGTTGAAGGCGCAGATATTTTAGTGGCAATGTACTCTGAACGTGATTCATTTGCCGTGTATCTACTCAAGCGTCATCAAATTAACCGTTTGACCTTAACGCAATACTTATCGCACGGTACACGTAAAGACGAAACGCAAGCGGAAGAAGAGGTTGAAGAATTAGATAGCGAAAGTTCAAGCTCTGCCAATGCTGGCCCGTTAGAGCTTTACACGCTAAATTTGAATACTGAAGCGCAAAAGGGTAAAACCGATCCGTTAATTGGGCGTGAAAAAGAAATTGAGCGTGCTGCACAAATTCTATGCCGTCGTCGTAAGAACAACCCATTGTTGGTGGGTGATCCAGGCGTGGGTAAAACCTCTATTGCCGAAGGTCTGGCGTGGCTGATTGTGAATGGTAAAGCGCCAAAACCACTCGAAAATGCCGAAGTATATAGTTTGGATATCGGTGCGTTGGTAGCGGGTACAAAATACCGTGGTGACTTTGAAAAGCGTTTAAAACAACTGTTAAATGCCTTGAAAAAGAAACCTGATGCCATTTTATTTATTGACGAAATCCACATGATTATTGGTGCAGGCTCAAGCATGGGTAGCACTATGGATGCATCAAATTTAATTAAACCTGCGTTGGCAAATGGTACTTTGCGTTGCATTGGCTCGACGACATTCCAAGAATATCGTCAGGTATTTGAAAAAGACCATGCACTTTCACGCCGTTTCCAAAAAATTGATGTGAATGAGCCTTCTATTTCAGAAACGATTGATATTTTACGTGGTTTAAAATCGAAATTTGAAGAATTTCACCATGTTAAATATGATGATAAAGCATTGGTGTCTGCGGTAGAGTTATCGGCCAAATTTATTAATGACCGTTTCTTGCCAGACAAAGCCATTGATGTGATTGATGAAGCAGGTGCGCAGCGCCGTTTAAGAGCTGAGCAAGATGATACTTTAATCACAGTAGAAAACATTGAAGATATCGTCTCTAAAATTTCACGTATTCCACCTAAAACCGTATCGAAAGATGACAAGACTGTACTTGAACATCTTGAGCGTGATTTAAAACGTGTGGTCTTTGGTCAAGATGAAGCTATTGAAGCGTTAGCATCAGCAATTAAACTGTCACGTGCTGGTTTAAAAACACCAGACAAACCAGTGGGTAGTTTTGTATTTGCTGGCCCGACAGGCGTTGGTAAAACCGAAGTTACCAAGCAGTTGGCAAAACTGTTGGGTGTGGAATTGGTTCGCTTTGATATGTCTGAGTACATGGAGCGCCATGCCGTTTCACGTTTAATTGGTGCACCTCCAGGCTATGTCGGTTTTGATCAGGGTGGCTTACTCACCGATGCGATTCATAAAAATCCGCATTGTGTGTTGTTGTTGGATGAAATTGAAAAAGCGCATCCTGATGTATTTAACCTATTGCTGCAAATTATGGATCATGGTTCATTGACCGATAATAATGGTCGTAAATCAGACTTCCGTAATGTGATTTTGGTTCTGACCACTAATATTGGTGCGGAAAGTATTTCCCGCGTGAGCATTGGTTTCATGGATCAAGACAACAGTAATGACAACCAAGAAGCGATGAAAAAAGCCTTCTCACCTGAGTTCCGTAACCGTTTGGATGGGGTCATTCAATTTAAAGCTTTACCTACTACAGTAATTGAAAATGTAGTGGATAAATTCTTGACTGAATTACAAGCGCAGTTGGATGATAAAAAAGTCATTCTTGAGGTTGATCAAGATGCGCGTGAATGGATGGCTGAGCATGGATATGATCGCTTAATGGGCGCACGTCCAATGCAACGTCTGATTCAGGAACACTTGAAAAAGCCATTGGCAGAAATGATTCTGTTTGGTGAACTTGCAGAACAGGGCGGTAATGTGGCTGTTTCTGTGAAGAAAGAGAACGGTAAGGCAGTCGGTTTGAAACTTGAAGTCTTTGAAGATCAAACGGCTGAACCAGCCTAATCAATCCTTATTTGAATTTTGAAAATAACCCATGTTGAACATGGGTTATTTTTTATGAATTCGCAGATGCGTGAACTTGAATCGTTACTGCTAAAAGAGAGACCACACAGGATTTATGGATTTTCAGATCACTAAAATTGCCAGCACAACGTTCTTGTTTTTTGTTACGGCAGTTATGGAAATATTAGGCTGTTATTTTCCTTATTTGATTTTAAATCAGGGGAAATCACAGTGGTTATGGCTGCCAACAATTTTAGCCTTAGCGGCTTTTGTGTGGTTATTGACTCTACATCCTGCGGCATCGGGGCGAATTTATGCGGCTTATGGTGGTATTTATATTTGTACAGCCTTGATTTGGTTAAAGTATGTAGATCAAGTCAATTTAACACGTTGGGATATGTTCGGTGGAATGATAGTAGTTTTAGGCGCATTGATCATTATTTTACAACCGCAAGGTTTAATACGTTAGGTTATATTTGGGTTTACGCATTAAACCTTAGGCATTAAATCTTAAAGCTGAGGTTGTTTTAGTTTTAAATACAGTTCAGTCTGCTTTAAATTGGCACTCGCTATTTGCCAATTGCACATTAAACTGGGTTTTTTCTGCACTGAGTTTTAAGTTCAATACATAGGGATTTACCCGTTGGAACTGATGCTCAAAAATAGATTCACAATTATGAATTAAGTTTTGTTTAATCATATTTTTGACATTGTTATAACCCGTACTTTCTACAAACTGCGTGAAGTCAGGTGAAATAATCATGCCACGAATATTGATTTGTTTGTCTGTCGCCGTACTTTGTTCAATCACTGTATTTTGATCGACCTGATAAGGCATAGTACGAGAATCTTCATCACTAATGACATCTAAAATTTCATTTAAAGCGACGATATTTTGAATTTTATAATCTGCACTTAGAATCTTTTGTTGGACTAAATATTGATCTAATTCACTGGCTTTGGCATAGAGTGAAGCACTCGCGATCAGTGTAGTAGTGCACAGCGTAATTGTGGCAAGTGTTTTATCAATCATATTGTTTATCTAGGCTCTTTTAGAAATTTTAGAAAAATAGACCATAACTCAAGATTATAGCGAGCCAAATAAAAAAACAGCACCTTTTGGTGCTGTTTGTAACAAAACTCATCAAAGTTTTGCGAATATTTAAGACGGGTTTTAAAGCTTAGTCTTTTTTAAGATTTTCATTCAATAAAAACTCAACCAATGCTTTTTGAGCATGTAAGCGATTTTCTGCTTCATCCCACACTACAGCATTTTTGTGATCGAGCATATTTTCAGAAATTTCTTCACCACGGTGCGCAGGTAAGCAGTGCATAAATAAACAATCAGGATGTGCTAAATCCATCAGGCGTTCATTCACTTGATAGTCTGCAAACGCTTTTTCACGAATTTTTTGTTCTTCTTCCTGTCCCATACTTGCCCAAACATCGGTCACAATCAGGTCAGCATTGACTGCGGCATCTTCAGCAGAATCTACTAATTCTACACAGTGTGCAAATTCAGACAGGAAACGTTGTTCAGGTTCATAGCCTTTAGGCGTTGCAATTTTTAAATTAAAGCCCCACATGTGCGCAGCTTCAATATAAGAGTTACACATGTTGTTGCCATCACCAATCCAAGCCACGGTTTTACCTTCAATTGAACCGCGATGCTCTAAGTAAGTTTGCATGTCTGCAAGTAACTGGCAAGGGTGGTGATCGTCAGTTAAAGCATTGATCACTGGAACTTTTGAATAAGATGCAAAACGTTCTACAATGTCATGTCCGAAAGTACGAATCATCACAATGTCAAGCATACTTGAAATGACTCGTGCTGAATCTTCAATCGGTTCACCACGACCTAACTGTGTGTCACGTGATGATAGGAAAATTGCGCTGCCACCAAACTGACTCATACCTGCTTCAAACGATACACGAGTTCGGGTACTAGATTTTTCAAAAATCATTCCCAAGACTTTGCCCACAAAGGGTTGGAAAACTTCATTGTTATGCTGTTTACGCTTGAGCTCAATGGCGCGTTGCAAAATTTGATTCAGTTCTAAAGTCGATAAATCGCGTAATGTTAGAAAGTGACGTAGAGCCATTCGTTACTCCACAATAATTGCTGAATGAGAAAAACAACAATTAGTTGTTGGTTGGTTAAATGAAAAAGGGAATCGGCTAATATACTATAGGATGAAGAAATTGCAAAAAAACTAGACTTTTTGATGGGCGTCTAGAAAGCGATCTACACAATAACTTACATAATTGATTGTTTCTTGTTCAGTTTCTTGTTTTGGAATGCCCATAATAATGCGCCATTCTAAATTTCTTAAAATTCCAAAATACAATTGTGCAGAATAAATAGGCTGTTCACAGCAAATTAAACCTTGCTGACTGGCATGTTCCAATACTTTGGCAATACAAAGTTGCACATGCAAAGGGCCGCGCTCATGTATGTGTAAGGCAATATCAGGATTGCGCTGACTTTGCTCTAATACCAGACGCATAAAGGCTGCATTTTCTGGTTCCAAAATATGATGATAAAAATTCAATAAGGTTTGAATCAAATAACCACGTAAATTTGAATCAATTTGTTCAAAGGGAATGTGAATATCCTGAAAAAATTTATCACGGCGATAATCACAAATAGCTTTGAATAACCCTTCTTTATTGCCAAAGTATTTATAGATCGACGCTTTAGAACCGCCTGCGTGTTGCACAATATCATCTAAGGATACGGCATCGTAACCACGCTCTAAAAATAGCTCAGTTGCACTGACTAATAACGCTACACATCGCTCATGACCACGCTTGGTTGGTGGTATATCTTTACCTAAAGGAGCGAAATGGGCGAGTTCGTGCATATTGAGTAAAAAATCATCAATTAAATAGAAGGGAGATTGTCATTATAACAAATATATGTACAGCGTGCTGTGTCGAAGTGTACTTGCACATGGCATGATTTGAGCTGAAAAAGCCATATTTTTAGAAAATAGTTTAAATTTTGCTTATTTAGTGTACTAAAAAGCTGTGTTTATCAAAAATAAAGAATAACCAACATCACGAAAATTTATTGTGCAATAAATTTGAAAATTATTTGACTAAAGTTTTAGAGTATAGATTCTAAAAAGCCATGGCGTGATCTCGCATTCTCGATATACTCGAATCTCGAAAAATATAGTAAGAAAAGCGGAAAGGAAGATGACAGAACAAACATCTGCGGGCTTAAGATTCAGACAAGCCTTGGAAGTCGAAAAGCCATTACAAATTATCGGCACGGTAAATGCTTATGCTGCCATGATGGCAAAACAAGTGGGCTATAAAGCCATTTATTTATCTGGTGCAGGTGTTGCCAACTATTCTTACGGTTTACCTGACTTGGGCATGACCAGTTTAGACAACGTCTTGGAAGATGTACGTCGTATTACTGAGCGTGTTGATACACCATTATTGGTGGATATTGACACAGGTTGGGGCGGTGCATTCAATATTGCCCGCAGTATTAAACAAATGATTGCTGCGGGTGCTGCTGCAGTTCATATTGAAGATCAGGTTGCACAAAAGCGTTGTGGACATCGTCCAAACAAAGAAATTGTAACCCAGCAAGAAATGGTTGATCGTATTAAAGCGGCTGTTGATGCGAAAACCGATTCAAACTTTGTAGTCATGGCACGTACTGATGCCTTGCAAAAAGAAGGTTTACAGGCGGTTATTGACCGTGCTTGCGCATGTGTGGAAGCGGGTGCAGATGCAATTTTTGCAGAAGCTATGACTGATATTACCATGTATAAAACTGTATGTGATGCCGTAGGTGTACCTGTATTGGCAAACATTACCGAGTTTGGTGATACCCCTTATTACACCACTGAAGAATTGGCTGAGCAGGGCATTCGCATGGTGTTGTATCCACTTTCACCAACTCGTGCTATGCAAAAAGCAGCACTTGAAGTGATGCAATCCATTCGTAAAGATGGCACGCAAGTGAATGTCTTAGACAAAATGCAACAACGTAAAGAATTATACGAATTCCTTGATTATCATACTTTTGAAAATACATTAGACAAGCTGTTCAAACAGGAGAATTAAAAAAATGGCTGAAGGAAAAGTACTCACAGGCGCAGGATTGCGTGGACAAGTGGCAGGTAAAACCTCACTCTCAACTGTTGGTAAAAGTGGCGCAGGCTTAACTTACCGTGGTTATGATGTGCAAGACTTGGCAGAAAACTGTCAGTTTGAAGAAGTTGCATACTTGATTTTCTTTGGTGAATTGCCGACTTCAGAGCAATTGGCTGCCTATAAAGCAAAATTGAAATCTTTACGTGCATTGCCTCAAGCACTCAAAGAAGTGCTTGAGCGTATTCCTGCAGATTCACACCCAATGGATGTGATGCGTACAGGTGTTTCAATGCTAGGTAACTTAGAAACCGAACAGTCATTTGAACAGCAACAAGATGTAGCAGACCGCATCTTGGCGACTTTGCCAGCTATTATTTGCTACTGGTATCGTTATAGCCACGATGGCGTGCGTATTGAAGAAAATACGGATGATGATTCAATTGGCGCACAATTCCTGCATTTATTACGTGGTGAAAAACCAAATGAATTGCATGAACAAGTCATGAATGTGTCATTAATTTTGTATGCAGAGCATGAGTTCAACGCATCAACATTTACAGCACGTGTTTGCGCATCAACTTTGTCTGACATGCATTCATGTATTACAGGCGCGATTGGTTCATTACGTGGCCCATTACACGGTGGCGCGAATGAAGCAGCGATGGAAATGATTGAAAATTGGACATCGCCAGAAGAAGCTGAACGTGAAATGCTAGGCAAGTTGGAACGTAAAGAAAAGATCATGGGCTTTGGTCATGCGATTTATAAAGACAATGATCCACGTAACGGCATCATCAAAATCTGGTCTGAGCGTTTAGCGCAAGATGTAGGTGATACAGTACTTTATCCTGTATCGGTGCGTTGTGAAGAAGTGATGTGGCGTGAGAAGAAATTATTCTGTAATGCTGACTTCTTCCATGCGTCTGCGTATCACTTTATGGGTATTGCGACCAAACTATTTACACCAATCTTTGTGATGAGCCGTGTAACAGGTTGGGCAGCACACGTGATGGAACAGCGTGCAGATAACCGTATTATCCGCCCAAGTGCAGATTATACAGGCCCAGAATTGCGTAAAGTTGTACCAATTGCAGAGCGTTCGGCTGCTTAATTGGTTGTCTAAAAAGCTGTACCGTGCATGAACATCATGTGATGCAGCAGTTTAGGCTGAAGATAAGGTTTCATTGTTAAGCAATGGAACCTTATTTTTTTTGAGGTTTGGATGAGGGTAGTCAAAAATACAATGAGTAATTATTGAAGCGTTAGAGAATTAAAAAAGATCGGACGTACGATAGCGCATTTTTAAATATTTGATCATAAAAGAAGGTTGTTGTATTTTGTTTCTTAAGGTTGTAAATGGTTGCATGATTGGCTAAAATTTATTCCATAATTAATATGAGGAAAAAGCAATGTCACATGTAGCAGTTAAAATCGACAGCGATATTGTTGAATCAGCAAAGATTTACGGGATGGCTGAAAGTAGAAGTGCAACTAAACAAATTGAGTACTGGGCTAAAATTGGAAAAATCGCACAAGACAATCCCGATTTAACTTTTCAAGATATAGCAGATTTGTTGCTTAGTATGGCGCATGTCAAAGCAGGGAATACAACACCATATAGCTTTGGTTGAGTTCAATGAATATACAACAAACTCCCTTATTTGAACGGACAGTGAAAAAACTAACCAAGCAGCAGAAAAAAGATGTTGATAATGCCGTAATAACCGTTTGGAATAATCCTGATATCGGAGAAGCTAAAGTGGGGGATTTAGCAGGAGTATTTGTTTATAAATTTAAAATGGACAAACAGCTTGTGCTACTGGCTTACTCTGTGAGTGATGACGAAATCATGACACTCTATCTTTTAAAATTGGGCAGTCATGAGAATTTTTATAGAGACTTAAAAAGATAGGTTTACTTCAGGGTGCAGTACAAGTGCTTGTATCTTGCATTAGATCAATCAGGTCTTGAGCGACTAACAGAGTGAGCTGTTCTAGTCGTTGTAATGGATTGCCATCTAAAAAATATTTGTACTGAAAAGTTTGCTGCTGATAATGAATGGCGATAAAAAATGTCCCTACAGGTTTTTCTGGTGTGGCACTGCCGCCTGGTTTCAGTAACCCTGTGCATGCCACAATAAAATCTGCATGTTGAAATAGTTTTTTGCCTTGAACTGCCATGGCTTGTGTGACTTCTGCGGATTCAGCGGTATAGGTGGCAATTAAGTCACTATTCACATGCAAAATCTCACGTTTAATGCTTGGGTCGTAACTGACTAATCCACCAAGTAAAATATTGGCACCGCTATTTTTATAAATAGAAAACTGACTACATAAGTAACCTGAGCTGGCACTTTCAATAAAAGCCACAGTCTGTTGGCGTTGTTCAAGTATGGCACAGCATTGTTTGAGCATGATAAATCTGCAAGTGAATAGAATAAGTTGCTCAAGTGTACTGAATTTTGTCGACTTGTGCGAAAAAACATCAAAAAGTGAAATGCTAAAATAAGAATGTTCACGATTTAACTGCCTATAAATACAGCAAAATTTACAATTATAGGTTTAATCGTGGCATGAACGGTGATACAAATAAAAGTAAAGCAAAAAGTAATAAAAAGGATGCTGTGATGAAAACAACGGTGAAATATATCGTTTTAAAAAGTTTGGACTATCAACTTGGTACATCATTATTTGAGGATGAAATTGATGCTGATGCACAATATTTTGACCAAATTCCAAGCATTATTGAATATCAAAACTTGCGCTTTAAAGTGGTGAGTAAAGAACAAAAGCGTTTACAGTTGATTGAGGAAAATGAAGAACATCAAACCATCATTGTCAGAGTTTTGGTGATTTAAAGTCATTTCAATCTAGATTAGTCAGAGCTTCAATATAACAGCAGAATGATTGAGCATCAGTGAAGCGTATCGAAGTTGGTGTTTTTTTAGTCACTGGATGCAAAAAATTGTATTTCACATCACAAGAAAAAATTGAAGAATTGATTAAAAATGCTAACTACGTCACATATTTGTGTTGGTATTTTTGTAGATTAGCATTTTTCAAACGGGCTGTAATGGCTTAAATAAGCTTATGTTTTTTAGATCAATTTTTATTTTAACAGACTGATAATTGAGATAGAGAGAAAATTAATTAAAATATCTTAAAAATATAATCATGACAGATAGAACAAAATATAATTGAATTTTAACGTATTTTTTGAATGCGTGTTACATTTTGGTTTTTATTATATTGTTAAATAATAAAGTGTTTTTCTTAGATAAAATTAAAAAAAACAGTGTATTTTCTTTATTGGAATTGAGCATTTTTGTTATTGCTGTGTATAGTCCTTGCATCTCACAATAGTGAGGAAGTTTAAAGGGGCTAAATATAATGAATCATAATGCAATTATCATGATGACGCTGATCATTTTAGCTGTGGGATTTTCTCTAGGCATTTATGTGTATTTTGAACAAAAGAGAAAGCAAAATGAAGAAATTCAGCTGATCATTACAGAAGCAAGACAGGGTCTAGTAGAGTTAGATCGGAAATAATAATCTAGGTGTAAATCGTATACTTCGATGCGGATCCAATGGGATATGTTAAAGGTGAAAAATAGACTTAAAAAAGTAATTTTATGCCACTGTTTGTCGGTCAGATGACGATAAAATAAATGAACGAAACATAGCTGTAGTTTCTTAGTTTTCCCACATTCCCATGTGGGATTTTTTTTGTCTAAAATTTAGACTAGCGCAGGGCTTTGTTGCACAAAGATTTGAAATGCAAAGCGCCCCTAATTGAGCCAAATTTAAGGCGTAACTTGGGTAAGTGGTCGACCTAATTCCGTAAATCTGTTAAGGACTGCTACACGTGCATGGATCTCATTCACTTGGCTATCAAAACTCCTTGCACTGAGTTTATCTCCTAATAATTTGATGCAATGCATCTTAGTTTCAACCAAACTTCGACGATGATAGCCTGACCATTTTTTCCATAGTGTCCTGCCTAAACGTTTAATTGTTCGAAGTAATTCATTTCGCTCTAGCGAGCTACTCTTTGTATCTTTCCATGGTTTCGCATTTTTTCTAGGTGGAATCACCGCATGCGCTTGCCGATCTGCAATGACCTGACGGCATTGCTTGGTGTCATAAGCTCCATCAGTATAAACAGAGTTNTCACCAAGCACCTGTGAATCACTGACATTATTGGTTGTAAGCTGAACTGCTCGTATTTGTAGGGTTTTAGCATCTATACCAATATGAAGTTTACGCCATTGGCGACGATATTCAGGTCCATGTTTCTTGCGTTTCCATTCGCCCTCACCTAGAAACTTCATGCCTGTAGAGTCCATGAGTAGATGCAGCCCATCGCTACTTTTTTGGTAGCTGATTGCAATATCAATATGCTTTTGTCTTCTACAAAGCGTACTGTAATCTGGTGCGGTCCAATTTAATCCGCAAAGTTCAATCAGACTTTGCACAAAGCCAGTGACCATACGTAAAGATAGACGGAATAAGGATTTAATCATTAAGCAGCATTGGATAGCTGCGTCGGAGTAGGTTTGATTTCGCCCTTGTTTGCCTTTTGATGGCGCATACCATTGCGTAGCAGGATCAAACCAAATGACAATATTTCCGCGACTCATGAGTGCTCGGTTATATGCGGGCCAATTGGTTGTGCGGTAGATTTTGTGTGTAGGCTTCTTCATTTGAAAATTATATCGCTGAAAAAGCCTTTACAGATAGGTTTGTACAACAAAGCCTCTTTCAAGTCATGATGTCCTGGATTTTCATAATATTGTGTTTCAACATTAATAACTTTATCTTTAGTTGATGGCTTGGTGCCTTCGACTATGTAATTACCAATAGTATTATTACTTTCGTCCTTATGTATGCCTAAAATCAGCAAAAAATCTATTTTTTAAATTCAGTAATATTAATAGGCTGATCTTTGACTAACTCAAGTACACCTTCACCACCTTTAAAATGAATAGATACACCATCATCATTGCTCAGTAAAATACCGCTACCAGATACAGCACGTTTTAAATGATAAACTGTGTCTGAATTATCTACCATTTCTGCAGTTTCAAAATTATCTGAAGATTTTAATTCAATGGTTAAGTCTTGTGGGCCATTAAAATAAATAACTTGTGTTTCTGCAGGTGCATTACTTTGTACTTTTTCTTGGCTCACTTCATTATTCGAATTTGAGTTACATCCCATTAAACCGAATGCAAGTAATGTTGCCCCTAAAAAATATTTCATTTTTGTACCTTTTCTAAAAAATTGAAGCAAACTTATACTAATGACTTTAACTTTTGATAAAAAGATGGAATTACACTTTTATACTAAATTTTACTGAAAGTAATGAAGCTAAAGTTGACTAAATAAATCAGGAATTGTCTTCTTTAAAAATTAATGCAAAAAAATATAGCAATATATGTTTCTTTAAATAAAACCTACATACACTCACATTCCTTGATCTTGAATTATTGTACGCTCATGTCATCTTAATTTTTGAATTTCAGCTATGAGTAAAAATAAAATGTACGATGCTCAGGTTTTACAGCAACAATATGAGCAATGGCATGATTTACATCGACAGATGCGAGAAGCGCAGCAAAAATGGCAAGCTGCAGAAAAGCTCTGGCAAGAATTACAGGCCTATTATCAAAGTGAACAATGGCTTGAGGACTATGAAAATGCGCCTGAACTTAGCTGCCGCGAAGGGGAATATTTTATATTATCGCAAGATACGCTATGGAATGCTTTAGAAGAGCGTCGCCAACAGGCAATTGATTGGATGAAACTGAGTTTAAGTGTGATTGAGAATTAAACTTAATCCAAACTTACATCTAATTTATTTTGATCAATAAAACTATCATCACAGTTTTATTCAGTAAATTTACTGCATATTTAATCAGTTATGTTATTTTGAGTTGGTTTGAAGAAATTAAAAACGAGTATCAACATGAAAAAGTTATATAGTGTTTTGGCTGTTTTAAGTGTGGCAACTTTAGCTGCGTGTAGTAATCAGCCTATCAATGAACAAACTCAGGTGCCACAGACCATGCAAAATTGTGTCCCAGAATCTGCTGCGCAGTTAGTTGGTAAAACAGGTTTGACTGAAACACAAATTAAAGCGCTTACCCGAGCTGAAATTGTGAGAATGGTTACACCAGGTCAGCCTGTAACAATGGATTATCGTATGAATCGAGTCACTGTGGTGGTCGATCCGAAAACTAAAATTATTCTACAAGCTTCTTGCGGCTAAACAATTTTAAGAAATTTTCTCAATATTACCCTGAAAATTTGATCTGATTTTCAGGGTTTTTCGTTTTAATCAGCCAATCACTCAAAATTAAAGTACTACAGTGTTAATATATCGGTTGTCTTAAAATTTTAGATCAGGTCAGATAATGCACTTATTTATGTGTTTGAAAAATCAAGGAAATATACATTGATGCAAGCCTTGAATATATCGACACGTTTAGGTGGATTCTACTTTTTCTATAGAACCATTGTGGAAAGTTTATTTTTATAAATCTAATAAAAACAAATTGTTGTTTTGGTAATTTGCAGGTTTTATAGTGTAACTTTTTTACTTGTAGATTATTTGTAGACTGTTGAGAAACATGCTTAAATCAGTACTGTCTAAGGTATCTGGAATTAAATATGAAACTCAACAAGTCCAATGTTGATGCTATTCCATTGACGACGTCAGGTCAAAAAATTTATCGGGATAGTGAGTTAATTGGCTTTGCTGTTCGGGCTACCACCAAATCAAAATCCTATATCATTGAAAGACGAAATGCAGGGGAACTGTACAGGGTAGTGCTAGGTAAAACTAATGAAATTTCTACCTTGTCTGCTCGTGCAAAAGCACAAACCATTTTGGCTAAAATTGCCAATGGTGAGTATGTAAAGCCATCTAAAAAACAAGTTGTTAATAATCCACTTGATATTACAGTACAAGAAGCATTGGATATTTATCTAAGCAAAAATGACTTCAAGCCAAAAACAGTCAAACAATATAATAAATACTTCAATTTGTATTTGCGCTGGTCGAATAGAAAATTATTTGAAATCACCAAAAGTGAAGTCCTGGATAAATTTATTGAAGTAACTAAGTTGAGCCCTTCATCTGCGAATGGTGCTGTATCGCTACTGGGTACGTTGTGGAAATATATGCATGTGCTGTACTCAAGTGATGAGGATCCAATCCTGCGCACAAATCCTGTTGATGTTATTGCTGTAACCAAAGGCTGGAATAAAATTGAGCGTCGTGAAAGGCACTTGGATAAAGAGGTTATTCACATATATTACAATGCAGTTCTGAATTACCAGGATGAACTGAATTTAGAAAATACTGCTCGATCTAACACACATCGAGATATACTTTTATTCACAATGTATACGGGTTGCCGTCGTCAGGAAGTTTGTAAGCTGAAATGGACTGACATCAATTTTAAAGATGGAACTGTTGTGTTTAGGGATACAAAAAATGGTGCTGACCATTGGTTTCCAATTGGTGAACATCTATTATCAATCCTGAAAGACCGTTATTTATTGCGTGAGAACGATTGGGTTTTCCCTGCGACAAAAATACCAACGTCAGCAAACATCCATGCCACCTGTGTTGATCGGATTCTAAGAGTCATAGGTGATCAGGTGGATTTCTATGTTTCAATGCACGATTTCCGACGTACTTTCGCTACGATTTGTAATTTACTTCGATTCAATATTTACGTGACCAAGCGATTACTGAATCATACTGCTAGGCCACGTGTTGATGTGACTGGTGGATATGTGCAAATTCCAATGGAAGAACTCAGGGCTTCAATGAACATGGTTGAAGCTGTTTATCAAGGCAAAATTGACTGTTTTAATTATGAAAGTGTTTGGGATGAGCGATTAAAACAAATTAAGGCAGGATAGACCTGCCTTATACATACTGAGCCGTGCACGTTGTTGTGCGGCTTTTTTCGTAGGCCAGTACATCACGTTTTTTATAGGCGATGCGTCGTCCAATTTTTGTATATGGTAACTCAGAACCATCGCAGCGCATTCGTGCCAGTGTCCAAGGGGAGCAACCCAAATATAGCGCCACCACTTCTTGACCAAAATTTTGATCATTTGGAGCAGCTATAAAACTTTCAAGTAATTGCTGTTTTTTACATTCAGCAACTGAGTCTAAGTTTTTTAATGCCATCACGACACCTCTCCCAATGCTTTAACCACACCATACTGGTCATGCTTATTAATATATAAAGCAAGCATGTTGTAGAGCGGATGCACAAAGTGTTTTTGCACACGGATAATGATTCCAGTGCCATCAACCTTTCTACTCTTTGTGACCTTGATAATCCAATCAACAAAATCAGAATTTAAATGACGCATATCCACCGCTATTTCATAAAGAGCACCTGTTTCACCTGGATCTAACACCAAGTCAAATGGCAACTCCTTCTGCAACTCACCAGCAATGAAATTCGCCACGCCGACGTTCGTTTGCTGAATTTCAGTCATTCCACTCTTCCTCAAACACTGTTTCACTAAGCTCCCCACCACAAAAACAACAAAACTTAAAAGAATGTTCCGATGGCAGCATGCAATCATTAAAAACAAAGGTTTCACCACACCCTGTTTCCCAATTTGCATCTTGATTCTCAACCCAAGCACATTGTTTTTCAGTCATTGGCTTGCTCCTGTGCTTCGATCATGGCTTTACAATATTCAGCCGCTTTTTCTGCATCATCTTTAGAGTTGAAAAACTCCCAACTACTAACATCTTGGTTTTCACCATCCCAAACTTTAGTTGCGTAGAGTGTGTTGCTTTCTGTGACTATGTATTCCTTATGCTCAACTTCTTGAACATCACCTACATCCATATCACACAACCAGTTATCAGGCTCATCCATCCAAAGGGATTCACCCTCATCTAAATACCAGTGTTCTACTGATTTTTTAGCAACCAAAACAAACCCATCAGGCACAGCACTGGCTTTTGCTGCATAGTCCCTCAATTGTTGATTTGCGGATGCTAAATGGTTTATTTCCAATTGATATAGTGATGCACTCTTATGAGATTCAGCTTTAGCTGCTTGCTCAATAGCATTTGCAAAGTCATAAACATAAGCGTTTAAATCCATGTTTCCACTTGCTTGTTCTTTTAACTTGAAGCCATTTACTAAAGCCAATTCTTTAATTTTTTCAATATCCATCACGCCACCTCAACTCGGTCTTTTGTTAAATTCGTCGAAAGCCGACATAAATTTATCAACAGTAAAATTAATGCTTTTCTTTGCTCCCTCAGGTTTAAATTGATTTGCATACGAAGCAAGACCAAGCCAAAGAATAGAAAATGCAAACAGCTTTGCTGAATCAGGATCTTGAGATTTCATTTCATCAAGCATTGGCGCGATTAATTGCTTAAATACTTGTTCGCCCAACTGATCAGCCGTTCCTTCAAAATTTGTTAAATCTATTTTTTTCATCACGCCACCTCTTCTT
Organism: Acinetobacter seohaensis; assembly: GCF_056431365.1. NCBI lineage: Bacteria > Pseudomonadati > Pseudomonadota > Gammaproteobacteria > Moraxellales > Moraxellaceae > Acinetobacter > Acinetobacter seohaensis. Next base: position 50,766 of record NZ_JBWKMK010000029.1, on the reverse strand, counting down.
GAGAAAGATGCACACCCACTAAGATGTTGCCTTCAATGTGAAAATTGACAGTGTCTAAACCAAAAACACTTGATAAAAGCTCAGTCAGTTGGTCTTGCTGTAGAGTCAATTCGCTTTTACGTGTGACCACTGTTTTAACCTGCTCTTTTAATAAAGCGATGGCATCAGGCTCACTTGGTTGTGGATCCTGAGCAGATGTTTCTACAACAGGCTGCACACTAATCACATTTTCTTCAGCAGCTGGTGCCGCAATAACTTCAGTATTCATTTCTTGGCCATTAGTTTTTAATTGGTATTTGTAGCTGCCGAATTTACCAGTACGGATAATTGCACCATCCTTATTCAGCTTATAAATGCCATTGGCGAATTGCTTGTCATTTAGTTGCAAAGCAGCCATCAATTCAGGCTTTGTTAAACCTGCAGGAAAGTCATGCAAATATTGCAAAATTGCATCATGAACCTTTCCCTGTACCACAGTTGTGACTTGTTCTGCCTCTGGTTCAGTTGAAATTTCTGCTCTAGCCACACCTGACAGAAAATAAACACCATGCTCTTCTTGCACATCGATCGTTGCTAGGATGTTTTTCACGGTCTTAATACTAAGGCGGCAAACAGTCATTAATTGATTTGCAGACAAGCCAAGCGGGTCATTCTTTAAAGCATCAATTACCTTGTCTTTTGCTTTTTGTAGAGCTGTCTGCTCATGAAAGCGTCTCATATCAGCAGCTGAATTCATTATTCTCTCCAGTTCGCTTCTTTGAATTTTGCGTCAAGAATTAGGCTGTCAATTTCACCTAAACTCACGTTGTTAAATATGTGTGTCATCTTGGTCCCGAACACTGTTAGTGTTCGGGTGATGGTTGAATATGAGAAACTCATGGTGTTAGAGCTGCTTCTTGAGCTTCATACGCTGAATTAATTTGAGCAATTTGCTGTTCAGTCATTTTTGCTGTAAATGGTTCAAAGCGGGTCGCCATAACCGTATTCAACGCATCTAAGTCGCTTGCATTGTTGATTTCATCAATCACAGCGGTCACAGATTCAGCAGGGAACATCTGAGCTTCTTTAAGCTCTTTGTGCTTGGCTTTGTATGCCTCACCAATTTCAGATTTGGCTGGCTCACCCAAATTAAGTGCCGCAATATCAGCACCGACCTGCTTCAAATCATCAAGTGACGTTGCGTTATCAATGCGCTGGTAATATGGTGTTAAGTCAATTTCAGTAGCAACAGACTCAACCGCCTGCTTCTTAGCCATGCGTGCTTTTAATGCTGACGAACCACTATTGGCTTTTGCTGTGCTTGTTTCAGGTGTAACCGCAGCAGGGGTAATATCAATTTCCTTATCCTTTTCTTCCTCAGCAATTGCCATACCTTTGAGCACGTCAGGGAAGACATCACGCAAAGCATAAGAGCGTGCGCGTAACTTCATCATGCGCTTTGGATACTGTGTCCAAGGTCCTTGCTTACCTGATAAGCCTGCTTTTTTAGCATCCTCCATACTGAATTCTGAAACGGTTGGCTCTTCGCCTTTTCGCTTTACAGTGCAAATCGCCTTGGTACCATCTTCTGAAAGTTCTTCACGGATGAAGTCAAGTAAGCCTGAGCCACGCACCAAGGCAAGCATTGCATCACCCCAGATAGAAGGGCGACCATTAATTACAGCAATGTTTTGCATTGCTTGAAGTGGCTGCAACCCAATTTCAGCACCCCATTGCATAGCAACAAGAATGTTGCCAGGCTTGCGTTGATAATCCTTTGGCACAATGTCAGAACCCGCCAAAAGGTCAGCAATCTGCATTGCTTCTTGCAGTGTTGTAGGCGTTAAAAAATTCACTGCGGTATTTTGAGTTGTAGTGATGTTGGTCATATTTAAATTCCTATACTTTAGTTATTGGTTTAAGACACGCGCAGCACACGAGTGCTAGAGGTCTTTAAAAATTGTTCATAAATCTCAGGATGTGCAGCCTTTAATGCTTTGCTGTCTAAGGTGTTGCGTTCCTGATATTTGAATGTGGCCAAACGCTTTTCTTCAGCAATAATCATTTCTGCATCTTCCATTCGTGTGCAGATCTGCAGCTTTAATGCATCAAGTTCGCCACTTGCTTCTTTGATCGTGGCGTTTAGGTCCTTATACTCAGCTACTAGCTGGGCAAGGTCGTCATCTGCTTGCAGCGCCTGATCAGGATTGTGTTTTGCCCAACGATGCAAGACATCATCAAATGTGGTTGGCGCTGGTGGTACGTCTGCCAGTACATGCTCATGCCAAAACTCAGAACATTGCTCGACAAGCATTTCAAACAATTCAGGGTCGAAAGCAATTTGGTAGGTACGGAACTTTTGACCACCGATCAGCACACCTAAACCGCAAAGTGATGCACCTGTAATACCCATGTACCACTGGCATTGAGTCAGGTAATAATCAGGTACCGATTCGGTTTGTTCATCACCCCAAAGTTTTGCCAAGTATTGGTTTGCAGTCTTGCACTCAAGAATTCGGTCTGTGGTCAGCTTGCCATCTTTGATCCGCACATTGCCTGCAATTTCTGGATTGATAATGGCGCGGTCAATATTGGCACGCATCCAGTCTTGTTCAGGGTGAGCGATCGTTGCATTAACACGCTGCACCTTAACGCCATTCCGTTTGGCATACTCTTTGGCCACAATGTCTTCTAAAGTGTTGCCCCAGTAAGCAGCCTCAGATTGAGAATCTTCAAGTTCAGACCGTGAAGTTTTATCAAGCCACAATTGATAAGGTGATTTGTACTTGCTCAAACCAAGGATTGCAGCCACATCAGAACCGCCAATGCCTAAACGACGAGACTCAAGCCATGCTTGGCGGGCGTTTTCAGCACTTTGTAAATCCACTGCAGTATTCATATTCAATCTCCCTGATAAGCGCCAAAAACGTGTTTACGAGGATAAATTTCAGAACGCACATAACCACGACTTACTTGTGCAGGCATTTGGTTGATAGGCGTAACCCATGTCGGGAAAAACTTAGAATTCAGATCAACCCACAGACCGCCATCAAACTTTTGGTTTGTGTCTTCGCGGTAATACTCCAGCGTTTCACCATTGACCAAAATGTGGTGTGTTGCTTCAATAGGGGTAGCAACTTTAGGAATGAAAGCCATCATCGCATAGCCTCCAAATGCGCTTTGGTTGCATTAACCTGTGAAACTTGTTCCGCTTCACAAGCTTTTAAACCAACACCAAAAAAGATGAATGTGCTTACTGCAATCAGCGCAGATGCAGCAGCATTTGAAGCAAAGCTTTTAAGCTTAGAAACGAAGCGTTTTTTGTCTTGGCGCTTAATTAGCCTTTCGACTAGCTTGTTATGAGAAGTATTTGTTGTCATAATTGACCTCGCAGTTTGGAAAAGCACACATGATTTGACGGTCGGTGTGCTTTTTTTGTTTTGATAATTAAAGCATACTTTAATAAATTGCATGTGTAAAGCATACTTTAATAAATATTTTAAACTTTACTTTAATTTGTGCTTTAATAGACAAAAGAAAACCCACCGCTGGGGTGGGTTGATCTTAAGTTGATACTTTATTTTTTTACTTCAGTAATACTGATCGGCTTGTCTTTCTCAAACTCGACGATACCTTCACCGCCTTTGAAGTGAATAGAAACTCCATCATCATTCGCTAAGCGAACTCCACTACCAGAAACAGCGCGTTTAAGATGATAAACTTTACCCGATCCATCAATCATTTGTGCAGTTTCAAATAGGTCTGATGATTTTAGGAAAAGTTTTAAATCATTAGGGCCTACAAAACTGATAACTTGTGTATTTTCAGGGGCATTGCGTATCACGTTTTCGCGCGTAACTTCTTTATTTGGAGTCGAAGTACAGCCAGTGATCGCTAGAGCTACAAGAGTTGCACCTAACACGTATTTCATTTTATTTTCCTTTTTGTCTTCTAAATCATTAGAGTAAATATAATAAATGGTATAAAACTACGTTTAAATCCACTGTTACAGAGTTATTACACAAAAAACCCACCGCTGGGGTGGGTTGGATGGATTTAAGCAATAGCTAAATTAAGTTACTGTTGATGTTGTTTAGATGGGATATTAACTTTTTTTATATTGTCGCAGTAGATCATTACTTCAGAGCCTTTAACCTTATAATAGGCACTATAGTTAAGTTCATAATCTTCTTGGCGATACCCTAAATAAATTTCTTTAATTTCTGGGCAATTATCATAAGAAACTATCCATTTTGTTCTTACTTTATCTAAAGCTTTTCGAATTTGTACATGATCTTCATGAACATAAAAATTACGATATAAACCCTGACCTTTGACGTAGTAAGGAGGATCTAAATAAATGAGAGAATTTTCCGGAAGTAAAGAATCTACTTTGCTTAATAACTCTAGAGCATCATAGTTGTAGACTTTGATGCGCTCCTTAAACTCTCCAATTTTTTCAATTCGCTTGGCTAAATTTTCTTTATGAAAACGCGCATCAAGCTTATAGTGGCCATCCTGATTTTTACCACCAATTACTCCACCTTTTAAGATCCCTGAACGGTTAGTACGATTTAAAAAGAATGCAGCGAAGCCATGTTCAAGTTCAGAATGTTCAGTGGGAGCAGAAAGAATAGCTTTTTGTTTATACCATTCTTCAATAGTTACTGGAGTATCATACAAGACCTTTAGGAATTCCTCTGTTTCTAAAGTCACTGATTTCCAGAAATTATAAACAGCTCTGTCAAAATCATTGATATGTATATTTTTACAATACTCACTAAAGAGCAAATCTAAAGCTACACCTGCACCTCCCGCGAAAGGCTCGAGATAATCGCCCGAAAGATGGTTTATTTCCATCAGATCTTTTACAAAGGGCGCAAATTTGGCTTTTCCACCAGGATAGCGTAGCGGGGTTGAGAAGCGCATAAAGATTTAGAGCCTTTAGTGTAAGTGTGCAAGAACTTCGAAAAATTCTTGTTTAAATTTTTGAACTGATGAATCGTTCTCAGCGCACCATTTTTCAATAATTTCCATATTATCAAAATGTGTGGTATTGGTGTTAAACCATTTTTTCATAATTTCATTATTAGACATATCACTTTGATTTAATTTGAGTATATTTTGTTCAACATAATCGGATGTATACTTACAATTCTCCCAAAAATCTAAGTTATCATAGTAATTTTTTAATTTGTCATTGAGATAACTATAAATAATATTTTCAGGATTTCTTAAATAAGGAGGAGTGGAGGGGGTAAATGATTTATCCCCAGGTAACGTCAGAATATTCTTTTGAGAAAGTACATATTCCAGATAAGTTGATTTAGTAACGATATCATTATCAAGAATAATAACTACATTCTTAAAATAATCATCTGCTTTATTTAATTTTATTAGAACATCACAACCCAGGGATGCTGAAGTTAATTTAAGAGAACGACCAAACTCAATAAGTTCGTCCTTTAAGTTTAAATATTTCATTATTTTTTCGAAGAAAAAACAAGCTTCTTTATCTTCAAAATAAACTTTAATTGATGGTAAATCTTTAACCTCTTCAATACTAAGAAGCATATCATTTTTAATTTTTTCATATGTTGGAAATGGCATTGGCCTTGGCATTCGAGTATCTTGTAAATAAACTACTGAATCCTTTGGCTCTTCAAACTTACTTTGGTCTTCTTGATCTTTAAGAACAGATTTAATGATAGTAAGAGAGTGTGTCGTAGCCATAATTTGCAGTTTCAGGTCTCTTCCTTGTTTTTTTAATACTTCAATAAGATTCATTTGAGCTTTAGGATGAAGCCCCGACTCTATTTCATCAATAACTAAAATTCCACCAATATAAGCTTCTTTTAATTCTCTTTTTAATTTATTAAAAGAGGCTAAAGCAGTGACGATTGCACTGACAGAATCTTGCCCTAAAGATATAGATAAAGTATTGAAATCCATATTTGGTACTTTAGATCTTTTTTTACTTCCTTTGAAATCATGGTCAATTACTTCAGAAGCAGAAACACTATTTATTCTAATTATTTTATTGAATATTTCATGTATAAACCTTTTATCTTCATCGTCCATATTTTTAAGAATTTTTTTGCTGATATCAGCATCTTCAAACTCCCCAATTGGGGTCATTCGACTCATTCCTAAATATATAGTTGGTAAAGGTATTTTACCATCGCCAGCACCAATTCCAATTTCTTCACTTTGTTCGCGGTCTTCACTTCTCGGAATTAAACGAGGCCTTATTGTTGATAACGTAGTATTTTTACTAATATTGCATTTCTTTTTATGGATTGCACAAAAATCAAAGCCTTCCTTATTTTGTGTTTCAATATAATAAGTAAGGATTGCATGGCCACGATGACCTGGGGGTAGTATTTCAGAATCATCTAGATAAAATAATTCTTCAAATTTTGATTGATAAGTTTTTTCAAAATACGATTTATAATCTGCAGATTTAATTCCTGAACTGTTTGCTATTATTCCAAGAATTGTTGATTTACCAATAGCATTATGCCCAGCTATTAAAGTTATTCTTTCAGTAATAGGTATGCTAAAATTTTTTAATTTTCTTATACCTATTTCATCAAAGGATAATTTAGATAACTTTATATATTTCATTACCGCCCCAATAAAAATAAATTCAATAAATTAAAGTTGTAAAATCATAAAATGAAAGTAAATAAAATTTTAAACATCCCTATACAATCCAACTACCTTACCCAAGCCGCATTAGCGGCTTTTTTATCAATCTTTCTTATCAACCATCTTTTGACCCAACTTTCCCTCATTGCATAGCTGGATCAATTGCTCATTAGTAAGAACAGGAATGAAGTGTAGATCGCCAATTTCTTCTGAGAGAATTTTAACTTCTTCAGGGTTTAGCGTTAGCGGTTCGTTAGCGGCTGAAGCCTTGTTAATACGCTCAATGATTTGATTCATTATTTGTTTTGGGTGCATAAGTATTCTCTATTTTTAAATTTATCCCGCCCGCCAAAACTGGCGACCTATTACTTTAAAATTCCTTCCATTTTCTTCACTTACAATTCTGTCTGGAAACTTTTCATTCAAGCTATGAAGCACCAAAGAGCCGTTAGCTTCTTTAAATATTTGCTTCAACATGCCTTCGCCAGCCAAATACACAGCGTAAATTTCACCATCTATAATGTCTGTTTGCGCTAAGTTAATACCAACTAGGTCACCATCCTTAATGAAATCCGCCATGCTTTCGCCTTTGGCTTTAATGATTTTCATGGATTTTTCAGTAACGCCTTTGTCTTTCATAAATGAAGGTGAAAATGGGATTTTTCCATTAATGGTGTCAAAGTGAAATTCAATTGATTCGCCAGCGCCACATGAAAAGACAGCCTCAACAACATCGATCCAAACAAAATCATCTTTGTGGTCTTCGGTTGCAACCACGGTATCTACAGCAACAAGTGGATCAAACTTAATAGTTGAATCAACATCGTCCAGCATTTTAAATTTTGAATCGCCAGCTAGCCAGTGTGGGTTTACACCCAAGTACTGTGCAGCCTTTGCATTTTTTAAACTATCAAGTGAGTTGGTTTGTCCGTTAATCCATTGACCTATGGCGGCAACTGACACACCACAAAACTTTGCCATTTCACTTCTTTTTAATTTCTTTTCATTTCTGGTTTTCAAGAAATGGCTAATAGCAAGGTTAATCCTATCCTGAAGAGTGTTCATAAAAATAAAACCCACTTTAAATTTAAAGCTAGCTTACAACATGAATAATAAAGCTTGCTTGCAAATGTTTATTAAAGTATGCTTTAAAAATAAAGCGTACTTTGAGGAATAAAAGTGAAAGTACTGATTAAGACAAGTGATGCTATGAAATTCTTCAAAAATGCATCCCACTTAGCAGATGAGATAGGGGTTACTCCACAAGCTGTAAACCAGTGGGGGGAGTATGTTCCAGACCCATCCGTTGGAAAAATTATGGCTTTGATTCCCAGTATTCATTTTGAAATACGCCGTGATAAGTCAGTTTCATCTATAGCTCCCGCATTAACTGCATAAATCAATTATCAACCAATTGATTTTATTTAAACACGTTCAAAGGAAGCCTAAATGAACATCTTAGATGCGGCATATCACACGGTGCATGACTACCCAGGTGGGGCAAATGCTCTAGCACCAAGACTCGGCATTAAAAGCCCAGCCGTGCTGAACAGCAAAGTGAATCCAAATACGGATACCCATCACATTACGCTTGCTGAAGCTTCAAAACTAATGGGAATCACAAACGACTACCGTATTTTGCATGCACTTAATGTAGAGCACGGCAAGGTTGCAATTGATATACCTAAAATTCCTGAATGCCGCGACACAGCCTTGACTGAACTGGTGTTAAACATGGGGATCAGTGGCGGTGACATTCAATCTGTATTCAAAGAAATGATGTTGGATGGCCGTATAACTCGTGGTGAAGCGGTGGATATGTCACGAGTCATAAACAAGCTACACAAGATATTGGCTGAACTGGATGCCAAGGTACACGCTTGTGTTGAAGGCAAAGAAAAAGCCTGACGGTCTAGGTCAGGCTTTTGTATTCAAAACTTAGAGGGCATTGAATGAACACAAATTTAGCACATGAACCACCACTACCTCAAGGGCAAGTAGTTCATTTCCCAAAAAATGAGCGCAAAGCTATGTCGAATAAAGAAGAGCGCTACACCAAGATGCCTAACATGTTAATTGATAGTCGGATTATGGCTCAGTTAAACGATAAGGCATTTAAGTGTTTAATGTTTGTCATGCGCCAAACCATAGGGTTTGATCGCGCATCACACCCAATTGCTATTACTCAATTTCAAAAGTATTGCGGGATTAAAAAACGCGACACGGTTATGTCATGTATTCGCGATCTGGAAGAACTTGGTTTGATCAAAGTTGAGAGAACAACAGGATGTCTAAATGAATATTTATTCACTCCTGACCAGTACCGCGAAAAGGGACTAGTACCAAATGAGGGTAGTACCCTTAAAGGTGATGGGACTAGTACCGCCAAACGGGACGGGACTAGTACCGCGAAAGGTGACGGGACTAGTCCCGTTGAACGGGGCACTATTAAAGAAACACTTAAAGAAACATTTAAAGAAAACTTTAAAGAGAGAAACACGCAGCAAAATCCAGTAGATCAGGTATTGAATCTCTGGACACCAGATTTACATTCTTTGAATTCTTGGTTGCAACGATCAGGTGAAATGCCAATGACACAAGATCAAGTGAATCAGGTTTTGCTGGAGGTCAATGCGCATTACGAGCAAAAGTTTAAATCTGGCCTGATTACAGAAACTCAGATGTATTCAAATTTTGTGAAATGGATTAAGCGAAAGTTTTCACGCAGTACAAACACCCACCAACACAAACAAAGCCAAGTTAGCACTTCACGAAACGTCAACGACGCTTGGGGTGATGTGACTCAGTATGCGCCTTGCTCAACTGACGATATCGATTTGGGGGACCTTGTATGAACTCAATTGCAGCAGTAGCAGGATTTAATTTCCAAGTGAGTAGTGACATTTGTCCCATCCACGGTGAACTCAAAATCAAAGCAGGGAGTAGTTTAATTTGTGGAACCTGTGCTAAAGAAAATGTGATTCAAAGCAACCTTGAGCACCAAAAAGCAGTTGATGCCATGGTGCGAAAAAAACACTTTGAAGGTGCCAAACTCCCAAGCCGACACGCCAAAAGTGGATTCAACGAGTACATCACTCAAAACGATGGCCAAAGAAATGCCAAAGAGCTTTGCGTGAAATACACCAAGGATTTTATTACGGGCCTTACACGTAATTTGATCATGGTTGGTCGTACAGGTACGGGTAAAACACATCTGTCTTGCGCCGTGGCTAGAAACGCTTTGGATAAGGGCAAATTCGCAAGATACATCACGTCTGAAGACATGGCAGCAGAAATTGCCAATGCATGGACTAAGCCTGATGACACCGAAGCACAAGCCGTTTATCGATTCACTGAGTATGACTTACTGATTTTGGATGAATACGGTTTGCATGATCGGCACGAGAACAGACTGCAGCTGGTGCACAAAGTGCTGTACGCACGTTATGACGAAGGAAAGCCAACGATGCTCATTTCAAATTATACGTTAGAAGAATTGCGCAAAGATTTAGGTGATCGACTGTGGTCCCGTTTTCAACATGATGGGTTGGATGTTGTGGAATGCAACTGGGCAGATCAGCGAGTAGGGGGTGCAGTTTGAAGCATCCTAAAGATTTTTCAACAATGGATTTTGTTGGATCTAAGGGCGTATCGCAGTTAACACGCGGTATCGCAGTTCTAATTTTTATTAAAAACACCAAAGTTGCCTCAGTTGACGTGATTCGAGCGCAGGTATTACCAGGCATGTCAAAGAGATCGGTACAGCGATATTTAACAAACTTGGAAGGCATTGGGTTAGTGCGTCGCACTGGCTATGTAAACACTGGGTATCGCTATTACTTATCAGGTATGGCCAAGGAATTATTTGAGGTGAAGGCATGAGTTTTAAAGCAGGTGACAGGGTTGTTGTGGTTGAAGGCAAGCTCAAGAAGTACAGCGCAGTGTATCCAGTTTTGAGGCTGGACAATAGCGGCAGCCATTTGGCTATTCGCTTATTTGGAGAGTTTCTTGTGCCGTGTTTTTGTGTTCGCCATGCAACACCTGAAGAAATAGCAGTTGGCCACCGCATTGATAAAAACACTGATTATGTGAGTGATATTAAAAACCACATTAGTCCAATGACGATAGTGCAAGGGGATTTATGAGCAATAAAGACTTTTTGATTTGTGTGCTGCTTAGCGCATTTTTATTTTTTGCAATTAGGTTCTTTTGGAAGTGGCTCAGTGGTGGATTCAATAACACTGCGGTTATGGAATGGATGAGCCGAGGGTTTAGCTTTGGGATTGGCCTTTGCAGTGCATTGGCTGTCGTGGTGTTGGTTTTGAAGTTGCTGCAAGGGGATTGAGCATGAAAGCGAATGACTTCCAAGAATGGCTGAAAACAACGCCTGAATACCAAACATTAGTTTTCCAACACGGTGAGCGTCTGTTCATTCAACGTGATGGTGAGTTTGAGAATCTGACTGTGCGGTTGGCTTATCGGGTTTGGGCAGAAAAGCAAGATCGGATTGATAAAGCCTTGAGTATCACAGGTAATTATTGTGATGAAGATGATGCGGCATTGTTGATTTTTGTTTTGGAAAAGGCTTTGCGAGGTGCCAGTGACTAGCATCTCGCTTGCTGAATACAGAAAACTTTATGGCGGTGGTCGTAAGACTGCCAGCAAGCGTAAGAAAAAGGTTAAAGGCGCAAAGGTGGAAAGTGTGGGTGAGGCAGCATTAATCCAGCAGCTCAGAGCGTTAAAAATCGAATTTGTGCAGGAATTTAAATTTCACACATCACGAAAATGGCGGGCAGATTTTCATATCAAAAATACGAAATTATTGATCGAGATTGAAGGCGGTATTTGGAGCGGTGGGCGTCACACAAGGGGCAAGGGCTACATAGGGGACATGGAAAAATATAACGCGGCAACAATGTTGGGTTTTCAGGTTTTACGGTTCAGCACAGAGCAAGTGACAAGTGGTTTTGCGATTAAACAGATTGAAGGGTTGGTGAAGGGATGAATGCAGCAGTGGCGGAAAAGTTTGAACAATTTGAATGGCTGACTCATGGCATTACGGCTAAGTCGCCAAATTTTGAACCAAATGTGCGTGGCACTGGAGAGAAGCCTTTGAATTATGAAGATCGCTTGGGTGCTATTGCATCTATGGAGACGCAATTAGCCAAGTCAGTTACGGCTTTGATTGTTTTTGATGGTAAATGCGAAAGTGATTACGAATATGTTCGTGGGCATCTGGTAAATATCATGCTTAAAAACGCCATGGCAGATAAAAAGCGCGAGCCTGAACACATCACAATAAATCACATGGCGTACCTGATTGCGCGTATGATTATAGACTTTGCATTGGATCCTCAGCTTGAGGCTAATTTCACAGCACAGGGGCGTTTGTATTATGCGGGTATTAATTGCCACCAGATGACGGTTGATAATTATCGAATGACATGGAAAACCTATGAACGACTCATGGTTATGGCTATTGAATCAGCAATTGATGAAGCATCAAAGGCGATTGAAAAGTATAAAAAAAATACTTACAAAGAATTGCGAGCATAAGTATTTCGTTATTCCGAAAACTAGGGTATAGTTTTTATAAGATGGTCATATTATGGCTATCTAGCTTAATAAGCGAAAGCAAATGACGATCAGGAAAGACTGATAATTACCGTAAAGCTCACAGAAATGTGGGCTTTTTGCGTTTTATAAATATTTGATTTGGACTAATATAGTAAAAGATAGTTATCCGGTTTGCAGTGATTTCACATGAAAATAATATTTTTGTTACTGGCACTAGGGATTGGAAATAGTGTATTTGCAATTGAAAGTTATGATCAAATGTACCTAGATGCTGGGGCGGTGAATCAGAAATTTGATATAATTAATTACGATAAATATTTAAACGTAACCAGATTGATAAATAATGAATTTGCGAAAAGGTTGCCAGCTCAGGTTGATAGTCAAACTACGTATACAATGTTCAAGCTATCGCAGAATGGACTGAGAGTTTCACTTGAGTTAGATGGAATTAACACGGTAGAGGAATTAGAAGAAAAATTGGACGAACGTTTATTTTTGCAAATGATCAAAAACAGAATGTGTGGAGAACCGCTGATATTTGAATCTAAATTTTTTACTAAAACAACTCAGGGAAATGTTGTTTATGAAATCAATAATCCAACAATGAAAAAATTAAAATCTTACAGTATTAACTTTAGAGATTGTCAATAAGTTAAAAGCTCGCCAAATGGCGGGCTTTTTTAATGTCTGTAAAAAGGCGACCCAAGCCTACTGGAGTGCTGACCAGTGGAACATACCATCGAGTAAACTTCCTTCGGGAATCTAGGCTAGGGAGTAGCGCCCCGACCTAAAGAGGATTGAAAGCAAGTAAAGCAGACCGTGCATGTTGGGTGTGTGTGATTGTGAGTAGCGGTAGATCAGTTGCCGAGCTGGTCAATATCGTAATCTAAGGCAAGGGTGTGGCAGATCACCACATCCTTTTTTAAGCGCCATTAGCTCAAATGGATAGAGCATGGGTCTTCTATACCAATGGTTGTGGGTTTGAATCCTACATGGCGTGCCAAAAAAACAGATACATAACAATTGATCTTTTGTGTTGGATTTAATACCTTATTGGGTGAATCAATCTAATTGATTTTTAGAGTATTTTAATAATTTAACAAGAGGGGGTTTTATGGTATCGGTTAGAGTTTACGTTCTTTATCATCCAAATGGCGGAAAGCCATCAGGAAAAACAAGAATTAGTGTAATGGCGGAAAGCAAGACTGAATCAGCTGTTGAGGCTGCTATTGAGAAAGCTTACCCTAAATGGAATTTTGTAATTCTTGAGATAGATTAAAAACCCCGTTGCCAAGTCAATAGGCTTGGTAGCACTTGCCGAACAGATTACGGCACATAAAGCCCCTTGCATTCTAGATGTTGAGGGGCTTTTTCTTTTCTAATTGGTGATTACATGACAGACAAAGTACAAGCGAAAAAAGACTTAGAATTTTGCAGTGCTGAGCTGTCTAAGTATCAGAATCTCAGTAGATCGGGATTGACACGAAATGAGATGCTAACGATTGACGGCATCATGCGCCGATTGAAAGAGCGAATTAGAAACTTACGGAATGTATTGCTGTGAAACGACCAATGCCGCCTCAAAGCCTGCTTGATCTTGATCCTGAAGAACCAGTGGGATTTGAGCCTGCACACGAACTAAAAGAATGGATTTTAAAAACATTCATTGATGAGGATGGTGAGCTACACAACCCTGATCACATGCATATATCGCCATGGGATGATGATTTATTTATGGTGCTATGGGCATCAAGTGGGTTTAAAAAGTCTGAAAAAATTGTTTTAGGTCAGACTGAAAAGTTTGCACCGATGGCGGGCGGCTGGCGAAAGTTGCGTCAAGAAAAACAGATGATTGATTGGTTTGGTTGTGTGCCGAATTTCATCATCACGATTGATGCATGGTTTGCACACAATGCCAGCGATACTGATTTTTGCGCATTGATCGAACATGAGCTGTATCACGTGGGTGCTAAAAAAGATGAAGATGGTAACTACCAAATCAGCCCGTCTACAGGCGAGTATAAATATTATTTGCGACCGCATGATGTAGAAGAATTTCACGGTGTCGTTCAACGTTACGGTGCATCACCAGACGTTCAAAAAATGGTGGAGCTTGCAAATGATGGTCCAACAATCGGCAAAGCAAAAATTGCTCATGCATGTGGTACGTGTTTATTGAAGTTGGCTTAAATTTTTTTGCCTGCTTTGTTGTACGTAGTTGTACAAAGGGGAGCTTATGGCAGCATTAAAAGAGCCTGTAAAAATATTTATAGTTCAAGCTCTTGCATGCCGTGACACCCCTCAAGAGGTGGTTGATCTCGTCAAACAAGAGTATGGGATTCAAATTTCACGAAGCCAATGCCAGGCTTACGATCCAACAAAATATTCAGGCAGAAATCTAAGTAAAAAATTTGTCGATTTATTCAATAAGACACGCGCCGACTTTGATGCTGGCTTAATTGATATCCCGATTGCAAACAAGCATTACCGCTTAAAGCAGTATCAGAAGCAATTAGAGCGCAATGCAAAGAACACAGTGATGTCACTCAAGATTCTTGAACAGGCTGCTAAAGACTGCGGTGGGCAGTTTACAAATAAACAAGAAATCACAGGCGCAGGTGGTGGACCGATTCAGAACAAAAATACAGTAGTTGTTACTGCCACTGATGAGCAGGTAAGGCAGGCGATAAATGAACTCGAGAGCGAATATTGACCCAGTCAAATTAAAAGCAAAAAGAATCAAATGTGAAGATGAGCATTTGTTTTTTACTCGGGCATTTTTCCTGCCACGTATGGGGTTTAAATTCTTGGTGAATTGGCACCATGAATATATTGCTGATGCGATTGATAAAGTTATCAGTGGTGAAATTCCCAACCTTGTGATTAACGTACCACCAGGCAGTGGTAAAACTGAATTACTTACCAACCTGATTGCACGGGGGATTGGGCGTAACCAGCGTTCACGCTTTCTGTATTTATCATTTTCACAGTCTTTGGTTGAGGATGTTTCGGCCACAGCTCGAAATATCGTGAAGTCACCAGACTTTCAAGCCTTATGGCCAGTCAAAATTTCAACCAGTACCGATGCAAAGGCATCATGGAAAACCACAGTAGATGGGTATGAGGCGGGGCATGTGTATAGCGCCTCGATGGGTGGTCAGGTTACAGGGCGTCGTGCTGGTACCTTAGCTGATCTTGGGTTTACAGGGGCTATCATTCTTGATGACCCACTTAAACCAGAAGATGCATTCAGTAAGACAGCACGTAACAAAGCAAACCGTAAAATTCTAAACACGGTGAACTCACGTAAAGCTAAATCATCGACACCGATTATTTTGATCATGCAGCGTTTGCACGTTGAGGATCCGACTAACTTTGTTATGACTGGCAACGTACCAGGCGAATGGCATCAAATTTCAATCCCTGCCTTGATTGATGATGATTACATTCAGTCACTGCCTGAGCATATTCAAAAGAAGGTACCGCGTGACGTTGAGCGAGACGAAAAAGGGCGTCAAAGCTATTGGCCATTGAAAGAATCATTGCAGTCTTTGCTGCAATTGGAGAAAGGTGGCCAAGACAAAGATGGCGCAACAGTTTCACGTTACACGTTCAGTAGCCAATACATGCAGCGACCTAAGAAATTAGGTGGCGATCTAATCAAGGGCGAGTGGTTTGGTGAATATCACGAATTACCTGAACTGGTTTGGCGTGCTGTATATGTGGATACCGCTCAAAAGGTCAAAGAAGAAAATGACTTCACTGTCTTTCTTTTGGTTGGTATGGGGGTAGATGGCAAGCTTTATTTGATTGATCTTTTGCGCGGCAAATGGGAAGCGCCTGAGATGAATAAAAAAGCGAAAGCATTTATCGATAAACACAAGGTGTATGACCTTAGAACCAAGCCTGTTCGATATATGAAAGTTGAGGATAAGGCGCATGGAACCCAACTGGTGCAGTCATGGCAAAAATATGGCGGTATTCCAATTATTCCTGTTCAACGTGAAAAGGACAAATTGACTCGCTTTATGGATGTAGCACCACACCTAGAGAACAACTTTGATGTTTACCCTGAAAATCAAAACAGGTTTGTCATGCTGCCTCGAAATGCAACTTGGAAGCAATCCTTCCTAGATGAGTGTGAGGCATTTAACGCCCAAATGACCCA
Source organism: Acinetobacter seohaensis (assembly GCF_056431365.1). NCBI lineage: Bacteria > Pseudomonadati > Pseudomonadota > Gammaproteobacteria > Moraxellales > Moraxellaceae > Acinetobacter > Acinetobacter seohaensis. The sequence continues at coordinate 34,391 of NZ_JBWKMK010000029.1, read as the reverse complement.
TGATCACGACGACCAAGTCGATACCTTAATTGATGCGATTGAAGATTCAGTCGTGATGTTGAATTACAGCCCACCAGCGGCATAAGGTTTTAAATATGGCTAAGAAAAAACGCAATCCCGAAAGTCAAAAGCCTGTGTCGGGTAACTTAAGTGTGCATGAGGCTGAACAAGCGCTACTCAATTATTTAACTAAAATGCCTGATGTGGATGAGGTACTGCGTAAAGCAGGTATCACAAGACACCGCTTAAAAGTCATGATGTATGACGATGAAGTTTATCAGGCAATTGAGAAGCGACAGGATAAACTGGAAAGTGCTCCATGGCGGCTAGAGCCAGCAGAAGGTATAGAAACAGAAATCCTGTATGCACATCTTCGTGAATGGTGGTCTGAAATCATTTTAGGCGCACAAAACGCGCGATGGTACGGATATTCTGTGCTTGAGGCAATTTACTCCAAACTTGAAAACCCAAGGGTTCATATTCAAGGTGATACTGTCACGCCTTTCATAGGCTTTGAATGGATTGGTGAAAAGCCTATGCAATGGTATGAGCCAAAGAGTAATGGAACTTTACTTCTTTTAAAAAACTACAACCACACACATCAGGATCAAGAAGTAGACCAGCGTTTTAAGCACTTCTTAACACGCTGTAAATCTACGTTTGAAAATCCTTATGGAGAGGCACTGCTTAGTCGTTTGTACTGGGTTTGGTTCTTTAAAACGAATGGCTTTAAGTTCTGGTCAAAATTTGTGGAAAAGTACGGTATGCCATTGTTGGTGGGCAAGTCATCTACTGGCCACAACCAAGATATGCGGGATGCATTACTAAAAGCACATGCAACTTCTGTTCTAGCAATTTCGAGTATGGACTCTGTAGAACTGCATAGTGCATCGGCTGTAGGTAATGGCTCGCAAGCGTATGAAACATTCGACAAGAATTTGGAACGCCGTATTCAAAAGGTGGTTTTAGGTCAGACGCTCACCAGTGGTACCGATGGATCAGGCTCTCGTGCTTTAGGTGATGTGCATTTGGAGGTCCAAAATGCGAAATACCGTGCAGACATTCGGATGATTACCCCAACAGTGCAGGCGATTATTAATGCATTGTGCGATCTTAATGGTTGGAAGCGCAGACAGATTATTCTTGGTGAGGAAAAGTCACTTGAACCTGAAAAGGCGGAACGTGATGTGAAGCTTAAAAATGCTGGTGCAGTATTAACACCACAATACTTTAAGCGTGAATATGGTCTGGAAGATGGTGATGTGATTGAACCGACTTCTGTGGTACCTCATCAATTCACACACGTACCTAAGCAGGTATTCAACTTTAAAGCTAAGCCAAATAAGTTGTCAGGTGCTCAGCAGGAAGTTGAAGAACTGACCGATGGCCAAGATGATTTATCACTGTTGAGCGTGTCTGAAATCCAGCAATTGTTAAGTGAATCGGATAGTCCTGAGTCTTTGGCTTTCAATCTTGCACAGCTTATTCCGAAAGCCACTAAAACCGAGTTCACAGCCAAGTTAGATCAGGCTTTGTATGCTGCAGATATTTTGGGGTATATGGCTGCGAGCGAGGATAAGTGATGGGAAAATGTATTTCATGTCGTAAGGGTTTCAATGGTCGCAATGGGAATGGATATATGCCGTGCTCATGCGAGCCAGTAAAATCTAAATTTGTACCCGCTCCAGCGCCGTTAATTATTTCCGATCATTCACTATTTGCCGTGTACCCTTGGAAATATCGAGCTTGCTTGTATTTCGTACTTGGTGTGATGGTTGGTATTGTGGGGTGCTTGTATGCAGCCAGTTACCTTTCTTGAAGCCTTGCAATATGCACGGCAGCGCAAGATTGTATTGTCTGATGAATTTTATTCACTGGATTTAAAAACACGGCAAATGGCAACCACGGTGAGCTTTTTGTCGAGTCTTGAGCAGATTGAAACGGTCATTAAGGCGGTGAATAAATCCATTGCTGACGGTGGTACCTTTAAGGACTTTCAAAAGTTGGTTGAAAAAGAAGGTATCGAGTTGCCTAAGCATTATCTGGACAACGTATTTCGTACCAATATCCAAAATGCGTATGGTCACGGGCGATGGATCCAACAAGACCGTAACAAGGCTAAACGTCCTTACTTGATGTACTCGGCTATCAATGACAGTCGGGTACGTCCAAGCCACTTGGCTTTGGATAAGATTGTTTTGCCATTTGACCATCCGTTTTGGCTGACACACTACCCGCCAAGCTCATTCCGTTGTAGATGCACGTGCATAGCTTTAACCGAAAAACAAGCATTGAAATACGGCATTACGCCAGATGACAAGCTGCCAGAAGTAGCTGAAGCTTTGGACTGGTCATCACATCCTTTGCAGTTTGGTGAGCTTGAATCATTGGTCGATAAAAAGATTGCTGATTCATCACTGGATAAAGAGTATTTGCTTGACCAAAAGCAAGTCATTCAAGCCGAGTGGACAGCATCCAAAAAGCTGACAAGTTTGTTTGCACCAATGGATGACAAGAGTCGGGATTTGTTCAACACGATTGCAGATACAGTCATCCCGCTTGACCCAAAGATTAGACCAACAGCAATTCGGACGTTTATTGATTATGTGCAGGGCAATGACACGGCACTAAGCACGTATTTAAATGCGTCTGCTGCTTCACTGGCTGACGATGTGTTGAAACGGTGGCTGAGTGCTGACATGGCAGCAATGCAAGCTGTGGCAAGCAATACGACTTCAACCGTGGTAGGTGCCGCGACTATTCAGCAGGTGGCAGCGTATCAAGTCGGACAAACAGTACAATTCAATGCGCCGTTGCTAATGGCTGATTCTGCAGGTGACATCGTGATTCAGATTCAGAATGCCAAAGGTTTAGGTATTGATCTCGAAAAGCTGAATGCAGGGCAAGGTGTTTTGATTCCGTTTGGCTTGTCGTTTGAAGTGGTTTCGATTGAAACAATCAAAGGCAAACTGATTTATACGCTCAAGCCTTTGCTGAACTAATTTAAATATGAATATGACCGCTCCATTTGGGGCGGTTTTTTTATTGGAGCATGAAAATGCCAGTAGAGGAAACACAGGACAAATATTGCTTTCGGCTTGGCGATCTGAACGTCAACCAAGCCGAGGAAGGCAAGAAAAAGCGCACATTCACAGGCGTGGCATATAGCGGTGAAGTGATTACAGACCATTGGTATTGGGACCGAATTATTTTTGATTTGGACTCAATGAAAATTAAGGGGCGTATTCCAGCATTACTCGATCACTCACCACGTCAGCGTGCAGGTGTCATCAATGAACACAGCATTAACCACCAACAGGGTTTAGTCGTTTCAGGCGACTTAATGAGTAACGAGTTCGGTACCGAAGTTGCTCAGGATTCTGACGATGGTTTTCCGTGGCAAATGTCAGTACGCATTGAGCCTTCATCTGTAGAAGAAATTCAGGCTGATACATCTGTCACGGTCAATGGAAAAGTTCACCAAGGACCTATCACGGTATTTCGTGGTGGTCGTATTCGTGAAGTGTCTTTCTGTGCTTTGGGTGCAGATGACAACACCAACGCCGTGGCAGCCAGCCATAACCCAACACAATCTAGCAAAGAGGACACAGACGTGGACTTAGAACAAGCGAAAGCGAAAATCCAAGAGCAGGAAAAAACCATTTCTGGTTTGCAGGATCAACTTAATAAGTTTGCTGCAGATAAACGTAATTCAGCCATTGATGCTTTGGCCAAAGACTTGGGCAAGGAATTTACTGCTGAAGAAAAAACCAAGTTTGCGGCTATGCCAGATGATGCATTTGATTTGATGGCTGCAACACTTAAGCAATTTGCAGCATCGACTCAACAACAACCACCTGCAGGTCAGCAGCAACAAGCACCATTAGCAAATCCAGCATTGGCGCACTTATTCAGCCACCAAGCTAATCTGCAAGGTGGACGGGAGCCATCGGGTAACCAAGAACACCAATTATCTGCAGGTGCAAAAGCATTTGCGGCACAACAAAAGGGGAAGTAATCCATGACCACTGTTTCAGTTACACATGAATCACGTCCATTTAATTTGGATGTAGGCAAGACGCGCCGTGTTAATGCCAAGGTCACAACTGCTACGGCATACAAAGAAGGCGATCTGTTGGCCCTTTCTGCGGCAAACGTACTCACCCAAGCGGCCGATGAGTCAAGTTGGGACGTTATTTGCGGTGCAACACTAACAGCTGCACAAGCAACTGCAGCAGCTGCAAACGGTACTGAAATCCCTGTTTATAACGGTGGGGTGTTCAATATTGAGGCTGTATCAATTGCTGGTACCGCACTCGCAACAAGCAAATACGATGCAGCACGCGCTAAAGCATCTAAAAACAACATTGAATTATCAAAGGTGTAAATCATGCCACAAAGTTTTACTATTGATGGTGCTCCACTGGAGCTATTGGGCGTTGATGAATTAGCATTAATTCATTCAAATTATGAGCCGATGGATACATGGCTTTTGGACAAGCTATTTCCTCGTCGCAAATCATTCACGACAAATGTGGTGCCTATTGCCGAGCTTGAAACTGAATCAGACATTGCTCCATTGGTTGCCCCACAGGTGCCAGGTAAGCCGTTTGACCGCACCACAGCAATTCAAGTAAGCCACGTACAGCCAGCTTACTTAAAACCAAAGAATCAGGTCACTCCTGCAACCGCTTGGGATACCGCTTTATTGGCGCGTTTGCGTGATGCTGGCATTATCTCAACAGGTAACAATCAGTTGAGCACAGCAGAGCAATACATGATTGCTCAGATCGAAACGATCAAGCGTAACCACGACTCGATTGATAATCGAAAAATCTTAATGGCGGCTGAATTGGTCACAACTGGTCAAATTGTGCTTGAGTCAGACGACTACACTAAAAACGTAGTGTCTTTTGGTCGCGATGCATCACTTGCATTTACCCCGACAACCGCTTGGGATCAAGCAGGTGCTACGCCTGTTGAAGACATTGAAACCATGGCACAACGCATGTTGGATGAAAATGGTGGTGATGCGACCATGATTCTTACAACTGGCAAAGTGTGGTCAGTGTTGGAAAAGAATGCGGCATTTAAAGCTAAGTTTGTTGAGCCGTATGCAGGTATTAGCGTTCCTTATCGCCCTGGTCTAAACGCCTCACGTTCTGCGAAGTTCAAAGGCTACTTGGGTGATATTGAAATCTGGACGTATGACGCAACGTACCGCCACAAAGGGCAGGTGAAACGCTTCATTCCAGTGGATTACTTTGCGCTTATTTCCGATACCAATGGTTATGTGACGCAATGTAAGATCGAAAACATCCATGCAAATGGCTTGGCTTTGGAATACTTTGACCGCCAATGGTACGAAGAAGATCCAAGCGGCATTTTACTCATGACTGAATCGGCTCCATTGGTCGTGCCATCAAATAAAAATGGTATTTGTGGTGGTACTGGCTTCATCACGATTTAAGGAGTGACGCATGGCTAAATACATTGCAACGCAGTCCGTAGGGCAGTATCTACCGGGCGAAACAGTCGAGGGTCTTAGTGCAGAACGTGCTAAGGCCCTTTTAGTTATGGGTGCGATTAAAGAAGTGGAAGCTGATCAAGAGGAAACTCAAGAAAAGCCTGCACGCCGTACTCGCTCGACAGCTGAGTAAGTCTTATGTATGCAACTGAAGCAAATTTGGTTGCACGATTTGGTCAGGAAATCCAAGAACTAAAATTGATGCATGCAAATACATCAACTGCGGTTCAGGATGCCATTCAGGATGCAACGGAAGAAATTAACGGCTATATCGGTGGTCGTTATGCTTTGCCGTTGCCTAATGTGCCAAGTAATTTAGAGCGCATGGCGTGTGATATTGCACGTTATCGCCTCTACTTTCAGCAACCAACGGATGAAGTGCGACAGCGTTATGACGATGCTATTTCATTTTTAAAGTTGGTGGCCAACAACAAAGCGCATTTGCAGATTCAGGATGCAGTGAGTAACCAAATCGTGGACGACCAGCCAAAGAATAAGCCATCTACCATGCCGATCGGTACCAGCTACACAGGTGGGGTGTTTGGTGATTCCACTTTAGACCTGATGCCTAGCATCAAGTGAGGTGTGTGTGGCATTTGCAATCACGATCAAAGCTGATAGTTCACCTATTGAGGCAATCTTAACTCGCTTAAATCAGTTCGATGCTGATAAGTCAAAACTATTTGATGAAATTGGTTCAGGGCTTATTTTTAGTGTGCAGGATCGTTTCTTTAATGGGCGTGATGTTGATGGCAATCCATGGAAAATGTCATGGCGTGCAATACAGCAAGGCGGTCAAACGCTGCGTGATACAGGGCGCTTGATGAACTCCTACACACATAATGTTTTGTCTAATGGTGTGGAAGTTGGCACCAATGTTGAGTATGCGCCGTATCTTCATTATGGGGCAACAATCCTTCCGAAAAACGGTCAGTACATTACGTTTGCAGTAGCTGGTCAATATCGCAAAGTAAAACAATCTGTTTTACCACCACGAACTCAACTTGGCATTAATGCGAATGATGAGGAAATGGTTTTAGACATCGTAGGAAATTTTATTAATGACTACATTCTTCGCGGTGCGTGATGAAATTGCCGAAAAATTGGAAGAAATTTCAGACTTTCGGAAAATCTATACACCGCTTAATTCGGTAAACGTGACTGAAATGTCGCAGGTCACACCATCTGCCCATGTGAACTTTGTGCGTATCGACCTAAAAGACTCCAAGGGTAACAGCAAGTTGAATCAGATCGGTCAGCAATGGTCGGTTACGGTTGCATGCCGCAATGCGCAATCACAGTTAAATGATGGTAGCGCTGTGGCAGATGAGGCGGGCGCACTGACTGAAAAAGTCATTCAGCTTTTGGCGGGGTGGAAGCCATCTTCTTCACGTATTCCATTGCGGTTTTTGTCTGTGCGTGATGGGTATAGCTCAAGCTTTGCATACATCACCATTATTTTTGAATCTGAAAAGTTTATCTAGGAGCCATACATGGCGAAACAATATAAAGCCTTAAAGCCTGTAGGTCGCTTTCAGGTTGGCGAATTGGTTGGTGGTCTGAATGAAGATCAGATCAAAAAATTAGTTGCTGATGGTGTCATCCAAGAAGTGAAAGCCACAGCTGCAACAACAAAGAAAACTACAGGGGATGCTAAATAATGAGCACTCAATATATTTCGCTACAAGGTGAGTTTTACTTATCTAAAATCACCAATGGTGTGGCAGGTGCAATGCGTCATCTGGGCAACGTACCAGAGTTTGAATTAGAAATCAGTGCTGAAGTGCTAGAGCATGTTGAATCGATGACAGGCAAGCGTACAACTGACTTCACCATGGTTCAAACTACAGCGGTAAACTTCTCTGGTCAGCTTGAAAAAGTGGATAAAGAAAACCTGAAATACATTGTTTCTGGTGAAACCACCGAAGTGACCACTGAAACCATTACCGACGCAAATATTGGCACTGTGGTGGCAGGTCAAGAAATTAAGCTTGGCGGTTATAACTTGTCTACCGTGTCATTTAAAGATTCAACAACTGGAACAGCGGTTACAGTAGACCCAACAAAGTACACAGTGGACCTAAAGTTCGGTACGGTTGTTTTTAACGATGTTTCAGACCTCACTATGCCACTTTTGGCAAGCTACACCACTGGCGCAGTAACGCATACGACACTGGCATCGGACTTTGAAACAGAATATGAGCTGTTTTTCAAGGGTATTAACACGGCTACTAGCGAGCACATGGCGGTTCGTTTATGGCGCACTAAGAAGTCACCTGAAACCACATTTCCACTGATTCACGAAGAATTAGGGCAATACTCTATTTCAGGTCAAGCGTTGTCTGATGTTTCAAAACAAAGCGACGCAGCACTTGGGTTGTACGGTCATATCGTAACAATTCCATCGGTACCATCACCTTAAAACCAACACAGGCACAAGAAAACTCCACGACGCATAAGCGTCTTTTTTTGTGCCTTTTTTTAAATTTCTTTCATTTGCATTAAGCGATTAATGAAAACGAAAGGGATTCATCCCACCACTTAATTAAACCGTCCGAAAGGGCGGTTTTTTTATGCCTGTTTTCAGGCAAACCACTGGCTAGAACGACGGTTCGAAAAGCACGTTTCCATGTTCAACGTGCCTGCCAGTTTCTTTTTTTGAACATGAGCATATAAGAGGAAATCTTATGAACATGATGGTAAACCATGAAAAACAAACCCCATTTATCGAAGTTGAATTAAATGGAAAAGTTCAACTCGGTGTGAATGCGCGTGACCTGCACAAAATGCTAGAGAGCAAGCAGGACTTTTCAACATGGATTAAACGAAGAATTACTCAGTGCAATTTCGAAGAAAACTTTGACTACGTTAAGCTCCACCAAAAAGTGGAGCTTTCAAAGACTGGTCAAACTTCAATTGAATACATCATCTCGGTGGATATGACAAAGCATCTTGGAATGATGGAGCGCAACGAAAAAGGCCATGAAATCCGCAAATACTATATCGAGCAAGAAGAATTGGCACGTCATCTAAAAGATGGTTTGCAGGTGCGCATTGGTAAGCTTTCAGCACAAGTTGAATTGATTACACAGTGCTTATCGGAAGCGGGGCGGTTTTTATCAGTAAATGGCAAGCAGACAAAACCAGCCATGCTTAAAGAGTTAGACGAGCTGATTAAAGAAGCGCAACCCAGCCTAGATTTTAAAGAAGATGAATAAGGAAAAGTATTCTGGATTCTAAATCTGAAATTCAAGCTACCGCCACCTTAGGGTGGCTTTTTTGAGATTCCATCATGAATGATTTTTTCTTAGCAGATAACCGCACGTTTCAAATTGGCGAAATTGAAGTAAGGCAAATTCAAGTTAAGTCACTTGATCTATTCTGCAGACATGCTGAAACGGTCAAAGAGTTTTTGACAGACAAAGATTATTCAGATGAAATTTTGATTGAGTTATTTAAGGCTCACACGGTTGAAGTGATTCAAGTCTGCGTCATGACCACCAATCTGGAAGCAGAAAGCATTTTTAATGTGGCAAAAGATCAGGCTTTATTTTTAGGTATGCTGCGAGCAGTCTTAACTGTGAATACAGCATATTTCAAGCCTGAAAAACCAAAGCGTGGCAGCAAGACAAGTAACGAGAAAAGCACTTGGTTTGATTCGTTCCAGTATTTAATTGAGTCTGGTCATCGTCACGATGACATTATGAATATGTCATACGGTGCATATCTGCAGTATGTAAAAGCCGCACAAAGAAGTGAGCTTAGAAAAATGCGGTCACAGGTCAATTTAATGCGCTCAGCACAACATGCTCAAAACCGTGAATTTAAAAAACTTATGGAAGATTTGAAGGTTGTTGATTGATTTTGGTCATGACATTTCGTGATGTGATTGTTATTCTTATGTAAGTTATGAGGGTAACTTTATGAAAAAGATATTAATTGCAACAATGTTATTAGCGTCATCATCTGTATTTGCTTTGGAGTATACCAATGCTGTGCGTGGCAGTACGATGATTGTTGAAGTGGGGCATTCACAGAGTCGCATGATGGAAGCCTTGGGCAATCCTGATTCATCATATCGCCATGTAATCCAAGACCGTAAAGGTTGGTCGCACAAAGCCACAACTTACACATACCGTATGAATAACGCGCGCTACGAAATCACTGTTGTAGATGGGAAAGTCTATAGCATTGGTTGGGAGCGTGAGTGATGGCTCAAACAGTTGAATGTATAGCATGTGGGCATGTTGGTCAGCCCAAGACGAAAGGCAGTTTTGCTATAACTATCATTTTATTATTTATAGGTCTTCTGCCAGGTATTATTTATGAGATTTGGCGAAGATCGGGTGGAAAGGTCTGTAGCGCCTGTGGAAGTCATGGTGTGCGACTCTATGTGCCAACACCTAGACAATCGCAGCCTAAGGTTAATGAAGTGGATTTTACACAACCTATTGTGTCAAAAGGGAAAACAGCACCTGTAGCTCATGACGTATTTTCCTACAATGCGGGTAAAAGGATGCAGCTAGATGAAAATGGCGTAGAGGAGAAGAATTGCCCCGATTGCATGGAATTAATTAGATTTGATGCGCGTAAATGCAAGCATTGTGGAAGCATGGTGGAATAATGAAATACGGTATATTAGCCGCGATAGCAGTTATGGCTATTGTCTTTTATTTTATGCATCAAAGCAATAAGGCAGATGCGGAGCGCCTAAAACAGGCTGAAATTGTGCATCAGCAGAAAGTTGATGCTGAAAAAGCTGAGATTATTAAAGAGCAGCAGGCTAAATTAAAAAAAGCTGAAACCGATTTATTGATTAAGGGGCTGCAAGAAAAGTATTCAATGGACTATTTGGATGCAAAACAAATTGTAGAATCAGAAAAAATGTCACAGAAAGACAGGGAGTTTTACGCAGACTTAGCTGCAAGATGGGTGGATGCTTTAAATGTAGCAGGAGCCACATCCCGTATAGCTTTATCTCAGCCAGTTAAGGACCTGCAGGAAATCCGCAGAAAGCTTTCTGAAAAACAAACCATGACGTACTGTGAAGATAGATTAAAAAAAGAGTTATTGAAATCCTATGATTTTGCGATTGATGGCTTTTTGAATTTCATGCACAAAAACGAAATTCTATCGAGTGGTTTTATGTCTTTGAGTAAGAGCTATCAGCAGAATGCGAATACCCTAATTGATTACTGCTGATTAAATGCAGTAGCTAGAACGCCACATTGTTGTTTACAAACCCACTTCGGTGGGTTTTTTAATGCCAAAAATTTGAGGTCAGCATGTCAAAAAATTTAACTTTTAAACTTATCTTGGACGCTGACAGCAAAGGTTTTGTTAGCGGTGTAAAACAATCTGAAAGTGTCGCAAAGTCAGTATTTGAAGCAATTAAAACCGAGTCTGATAAGTTAAAACAAAGCTCGGCAGAAGCAGCAAAAGAGCTTGGAAATATCATCCCAAAAGGCACGAGTGAGTTAGCTGCAGGCTTAACCAAATCATTATCCAGTGCCACAGAGATTATTAAAAATGCAGGCGAAAACGCAAAATCTACTGCAGACAACTTCACAGATTTTGGCAACAAATCACACAAGGCTTTAGATTTATTAAAAGCCGACTTAACAAGTGCTAAACAAAAACTGCAAGAGTTTTCTAATTCCAATGCGTCACCTGCAGACATTGAAGTTGCACAACGCCAAGTAGATCAACTTGAAAAAGAAGTTCAACAGGCTGACCAAGCATTTAACGACTTTCAGGCAGAAGTCGGCAGAGCAAACACTCAACTTAAAGAAACAGACTCAGCAGCAACATCGGCTAAAAAAGGCTTAGATGGCGCTAAGTTTGCAGTTAATGCACTTGTTGGTGCTATGGCTGCATTAGGTGTTGGGCTTGGCTTGCGTGAATTAGCAGAAGCCGCTGACGCATACACTGGACTTTCTGCACGCATTCAGATTGCCACCAAAGATGGTGGTAACTTTGAGTCTGCAATGGCGGGCGTGCATCAAGTTGCTTTGGCTACAAACTCGAGTCTGCAAGCGACTGGTGACCTATTTACCCGTATTGATGCAGTCGGTAAAGAAATGGGTATGACGCAACAACAAGCGTTAGACCTAACCAAGACAGTTACACAAGCAATTCAGATTGGTGGTGGTTCTGCTCAAGCCAGTGAAGCAGCAATTACTCAGTTTATTCAAGCCATGCAAGGCGGTGTTTTGCGTGGTGAAGAATTTAACTCAATCATGGAAAACGGCTATGGCTTAGCCGAGGCGCTAGCTAAAGGCTTGGGAGTCACTACAGGTGAACTCCGAAAAATGGCTGAAAATGGAGAGCTAACTTCCGAGCGTGTAGCAAAGGCGCTGCAAAGCCAAGCCGCACAAGTCCAATCGACTTATGACCAATTCCCAACAACTATTGGTAATGCTTTACAGCGCATCCAAACAAGTTGGCAAATTCTGATTGGCACAATGGATCAAGCGAATGGTGCTAGCGCAACTGTAGCTGAATGGCTTGTTGTGATTGCTGACAATATGGGGATTGTTGAAGCCCTTATTGATGATTTGGGCGATGGTTTTGTTTGGGTTGGCGACCAACTTAAAAAAATCGATCCATCTGTATGGGTAAGCCTTAAAAATGCTTTAAGCAGTGCATACGATGCCATTAAAGACGTTGTGGTGACGTTGGCTGAATTGGGCAAAACTGTTTCGGATGTTTTAGGGACAGGCTTATCAGCAGCATTATCGGTTTTGTCATCACTGACTGGTGAAGTTACAGAAGCAGGCGAACAAGTCAGCTTTTTAGAACGTGTGCTTCAAGGTCTTTCAGTAGCGTTCGGCGTCATTTCTGACGCGGCGTCAGGCATTAAAATCGGGGTCAATCTCTTAACTGGCGCTTTCTTCGATTTAGCAGGCGCAGCAAATAGCGTACTTGCTGCCTTGACTTGGGGTGACTTAAGCAAACAGTTTGCAGCCAATGCTGATTTAATGAAGCAAAAGGCTAAAGAATACTATGCAGAAGCGGATAGGGATGCACAAGGTTTTAAATCTAAAAGCATAGCTGCGATTGAGGAAATTAGTAAAACCCAAACTGAAAAAGATGCTGAGTCGGTTGCGTCATCCAAAGCTAAGCTTGAAAAACTTTTAGCAGATCAAACCGCCGAAGCTGATGGCAGGAAAGCAACCGAGCAAGAAAAGCTAAAAGCCGTTCAGGATTACGCCGAAGCCGCCATTAAAGCCAATGGCGGTGCAATGGATGGCACCATGCAAGCCGATCTGATGACGAAAGGTTACATCGTCACAATGAATGAGGCTGGCAAGGTCAGTGTCGAAGCTTGGGACGCGGCTGCTGAAGGTGCTGAAAGAAATGCCAATATGGCAGACAAGGCGCGTAAAGCCGCAGCAGCACTGGGTTTGGATTTAGACGTTTCACTCAACCGCGTTTCAGCCAAATTCAAAGAATCAGAGGGGCAGTTAAACAACTTTACTGCTGGTCTTGAGGATTTAGGTGTTACAGGCGAGAAAGCTGGAAGTGTAACCTATGAGGCATGGCTTAAATGGCTAGAAACAGCTAAAAGCCAAGCTGAAATTGACATGGCTAAAGCCAAGCTTGAGCAGTTTGGTGAACAAGGCAAGCTATCAACTTCGCAAGTTGAACAAGGCTTGATTGCAATTAAGAATCAAGCGCAAGGCTTGCCAGATGATATTGATCCTGTAACGGCTGCTTTTAAGCGATTAGGGATTGAGACCAAAGAGAATCTTAAGCTTTCTGCGCAACAGGCATTGATGGATTACATCACTATCCGTGATAGTGGTCAGGCTACGGCAGAAGGCATTCAAAAGGCTTATGAGAAAGCAGCGCAAGCGGCTGCCCTATCAGGTGATCAAGCGGTGATTGCATCGGCTAATGCTGCGGGTGCAGGTCGTGACCTTCGCGTCGAGATCGACGAAACAGGCAAAGCCTCTGTTAAAGCGATGGATGAATTAACCGAAGCCAACCACCGCGTACGTGAATCAGCACGCCGTATTGGTGATGGTTATCGTGAAGCAGGGCAGATTGCACGCGAAGAAGCCAATGCAGCGCAAATCGCATGGAATAAGGCATCTCAGGAAGCGGCTCAGAAATGGGATGCTGAAATGAAACGCCAATCCAAAGGTTTAAGCGCGGCTATCTCAGGCTATCAATCCATGAGCAAGAACGATGTAATTTCTCAGATTAAAAGCATGGGATACAGTGAAGATCAAGCCAAGAAATTGGCGGGGTCAATCTGGTCACAAGCCATGGCTACAGATCGTGATGCCAAATTTGCTGCATACGGCAAAGGCGGTAACTTGGCGATGAATAAACTCATCGAGCAAGAATTTAATAACGCTGCAGCGAAAGGCTTAACCACACAGCACGGTACAAACAAGATCAATGAATTACTTCGTAATCTTGATGTGAGAAGTACGGGCAACACGCCTAAAATCAATGATTATGCACCTAATATTTCTGAACCAAAAATCCGCGATCTGCAGAATGATGCACCAACCAAAAACGTGCGCTTTGAGTTTGTATCAGGCGGCAAACGCTTTGAAATGCAAGGCTCGCAGGAAGATGGAGACACGATGGAAAGCATCTTGCGTGAATTTGAAATGCTGAAAAAGGCAATGTGATGAAATTAATACGCTTAGCGACATCCGAAACCGTCTCATTAGAAGACGGTTTTTTATGGTCTGATGAATTTGAATGGAAGCCAAAAGAGCAAACCGTGGAGCGTGCCATAAGTGGTGCGGCCATTATTCAGGAAGGCATCAAAGTTGGTGCTCGACCTATCACTTTAACGCCCGACAGCAACCGTGGTTGGGCAAAGTTAAGTGATGTGCGCAAGCTACAGGAATGGTCGGCTTTAAGCGAAAAATTCCGCTTGCAGTTTGAATGGCCACATGACAATCGACAATTTGATGTGATTTTTAATCATCAAGATACAGCACTAGAAGCGGTCAGCGTATGGGGTTCACCAGCAACCAGTTCAGATGAAATGATGCGTTTAACGCTAAGATTTTGGAGCGAATAATGGCAATTGAAACAAAAGACTTGGTGCTCTATAAATCAGAGCGTTTGACCGACACAGACGATGGTGGCGGTAAATATTCAGGTCAGGTCATCATTGATGGTCAAAGTAATAACCTGTTCAATGACGTGTCAGAAATGGATCGAACCATGGGCGATGTGTCTATGCGTAAAATCTTTCCAGCAGTCATCACTGAAGATACAGATTCATTGATGGGTGCAACGGTATTCATCTCTGAAAACCCGCAGGATCCAAACGTATCGGCTTTACTATTCAGTACAAAAAACTGGACAGATGAACGCCGTAGCGCCCAAAACCGTGTAGAAAATTACTTGGCTAAAGGTGGGCAGATTGCAGGCACACCACTGGATACGCACTGGCAAGGCATGAAGCAGTTGCAAGTAGCCATGTTTCCGCAAGAGGCTGAGTCTAGCGTTGGCGATACCATTGTTCTAGTCAGTGACGAAGGCAAGGCGCTTGAATTTGAGCAATATGTGCGTATCACGAAAGTTGAAACACGCATTGCGATTATGGTGGTTGATAATAAAAACGTG
Organism: Acinetobacter seohaensis; assembly: GCF_056431365.1. Classification (NCBI taxonomy): domain Bacteria; kingdom Pseudomonadati; phylum Pseudomonadota; class Gammaproteobacteria; order Moraxellales; family Moraxellaceae; genus Acinetobacter; species Acinetobacter seohaensis. The sequence continues at coordinate 19,264 of NZ_JBWKMK010000029.1, read as the reverse complement.
GAATACAAGATTGCCACGTACACGATTAATGACCCGCTTGAGCGTGATTTTGTCGGCCTGACAGCTCGGCAGTGGTACGACGGGCAGGCATCAAAAACCATCATTCGTGAATCATTGGTTGCAGATACAGGTGAATATTGTGCATCGGTCAAACTGGCATCGGATGCGCAAGTCGGTGAGTTCACTGTGAATGCGTCTAGCATGTTCACACAGTTGATTCCATCTGCACAGACTGAAACCCCGATTATTGATGTGAATGCTGCAGGTGAGAGCGTTATTTTGGTGCCTGGTAATGATGGCAGCATTACTGCAAACTTCCCAACTACCGTGGGCGAAAGTCAAAACTTGTATTTAGGTTCGAGCGTAATGCCCTCAAGCATTGCGTTTACCCTGTTTGGTCAGCCTGTGAGTGACCAAGGTGGCTTGCTTAAAAACAGCCAAGGCACACAAGTCGGCACGATTGATTATCAGCGTGGCTTGATTCAATGGACTTCTGCAGCGGGTACTGGCTCAACCACCTTAGCAATTACATTTAAACCTGCTGCTGCACCAAAACAGTATTTCCAAAGCTATGCCATTCCTGTGACGCAAAATAGCCAAAGTTCCAACTGGACGGGCGTTTTAATTCCGATTCCTGCGCCTGGTAGTTTGTCACTTTCGTATATGTCTCAAGGCAAGTTTTATGAGTTAAAAGACGATGGATCGGGTCAGCTAAAAGGTGTTCACAGCTCCTTTGGCTCAGGCATGATTAACTACGAAACGGGTTCATTTTTGCTGACCACAGGTGCTTTGCCTGATGTTGATACGCCAATTTTGGCACACTGGGGTACACCGATTGCAACTTTCGTGCGAGCAGGGTTGCCTGTAGAGAAAGCAGGCTTTGATTTTGATCTTGGGCACACGGGTATTGCTTCGGGAATAACTGTGACTTGGGTGTTAGAAGGTGAAACCAAAACAGCATCTAGCAATGCAAAAGGCTTGTTTACAGGTGATGCATCGGGATATATCAACTACGCATTAGGCACAGGTCGAATTATTCCGAATAAATTGCCGCAGAAAAATACGCAATTCAACATCACGTATAGCTATGGTCCACAACTCGACCAGTCTAAGTCAGCGATACCCGATGGCAACCAACAACTGACGTTTACCATTGGTACAGGTTCAAACATTCAGCCAAGTAGCGTGGCTTTAGATATTCCTGTGACAGATCAGTCAGGTCTAAATACGCTGATTGTGCATCTTAAAGACGACCCAACAGGCGGCAATATGGGTAATTTAATTAACGATGCAGGCGATATTCAAGGCACGATTGATTACAACACTGGTCAATGCATTGTGACACCAACAGCTTCGTACAAGACATTTAACTATGTGTATGAGGCACGATATACAGCAACTTATGCGTCTGCATAAAGGTGGTCTAAATGTCTTTTTATTCTCCAGTTACATCCCGAATTAATGGCACAACACAAGAATTTCGGGCTTATAACGAAACATCTATTTCAGTGAAATACCGAGATAGCTCAGGCGTAAACCAAAGTAGCACCATTGCTGTGGCTGATAAGTTGCGGCTCGACCTGTCATCGGGTTATGACGAACAGATTCTGACAGGCTCAGCACGTTTTAGAGTGGGCGCTGATACTTTCTTAGATCGTGATGGGCAGCTTTATCGCAATGTAGACCCGTCAAATAATAGCGGTATTGCATCAGGTTCGATTCAGTACGGCACAGGGCAAGTTCAAATTGAGTCATGGACACCAAATGGTGACAACACAGTCCACTTGGACTCACTGACGACTACAACTGACTTGCCACCGATGAACCAAGTCAGCTTCAGAACACCTGTGATTCCAATACGCCCACAGTCTTTGACTGTGGTTGTGGCATCGTTAGAGCATGGTCAATTGACACTGACCACTGACGAAAACGGTGTGATTGAAACAAGCCTTGCACACGGCAAGATCAATCACATTACAGGTTTTGTGGATATTTACTTCTACGATAAAACCGAAATTACAGAAGCCAATCGCGCTGAGATTATTGCCAAAGATTGGTATGACGCCCGCATGGAATACGAGGAAGCAGGCAAAACCTACATTAACGTGCCAGTTTGGATTGATGGTTCATCGGTGCGTTATAACGCAATTGCCTATACCTACATCCCGCTTGATTCTGAAATTCTAGGTTTGTCTGCAACACGTCTGCCGCTAGATGGTCGTGTACCTATTTTCCGAGTTGGTGATATTGGCATTGTTAGCTCAAGCAAAACACAGGAATTGCTAAGCCATATTGCAGGGCAAACCTATGATTTAAACGACCAGCGTATTTCGTGGTGTGAGCTAGAAGATAGCCAAGGTACCAAAGTGCCGTTTGATATGTATGTGGTCGATTATGACTATGGCAAAGTGACGCTAAACGGTGATTTTTCTCTGAATACTTTGGTTGCGCCAATTGTGGCCAAGTATCGTTATCAGGACATGGGTTTAATTCGTGATGTGCAGATCAGCGGGCAGCTGACCTTTACCAAGCCTTTGACTCATAACTACGATGCAGCAGATACGATTGTGGGTTCAGCCTTGGTGATTGGTGATATGCAATCGCGCTACACACGTAAATTTGTGCAGCAAACATGGAATAACGCATGGGCAGATGAGGCAACTGGCGCGGGCATTTCAGCCAACTACAACGATGCATTGTATCCAATTACTGTTACCAATAAGGGCGCAATTCAGGAGCGCTGGGCTTTGATTTTTACGGATAACACGAATTTCCGTTGTGTTGGTGAATATTCGGGGCAAATTGGCACAGGTAGCGTAAATGCTGACTTTGCTCCAATTAACCCTGTGACTGGCTTGCCATATTTCACAGTGAAGAAAGAAGGTTGGGGCGCAGGTTGGGCAAGCGGTAATGTTTTGCGCTTCAATACTGTGGCTGCAAATTTTCCAGTCTGGGTGATTCGTACAGTGAAGCAATCTGAACCAACTGTTATGTCAGATCAATTCCAGATCATGCTGCGTGGTGACATTGACCGCGTTGTTTAAAAGTTAAATCAAATATGACCGCTTATGCGGTCTTTTTTATGGGAAATCGAGATGGTCGCAAGTACAAATATTAAGTTTTATGTGCATACCAACAATAATGCGCCGCAACTGCAAAATGCCTACGGCTCAATGATTAATGTGTTGGATGCATGTTTGATTGATGGCATCCAGATTGGAGCTGTAAATTCACTTACAGCTGTAGGGAGTACGGTAACAGCAACATTCGGTGCTGCACATAATTTAATGCAGTACCAAGTGATTAAAATTACGGGTGCTAACCAGCCAGAATTTAATGGTGAGCATCGTATTTTAACGATTCCAGACTCAAGTTCGCTCACATTTGAGTTAGCTGCAGCACCGAGCGTATCCACTGCAACAGGTACAATTAGTGCGTCATTACCCCCACTAGGTTGGGAGAAACCGTTCTCAAGCAGTAATCCGAATGGCGGCGGTAAGGCAGCATACCGCTCTTTAAATCTACTTCTGCCAAGCCGTCCATTTTTGCGTGTAGTGGATGAATTAGACCCTGCATACACAGCAACTTATGCCAAATATGCAAAGGTCGGTATTGTAGAAGATATGACTGATATTGATACGATGCTTGGCGTGCAAACTCCATTTGATGCAGTAAATCCTGATAAAAACTGGGTGGCAACAGGGAGTGGTACAACGGTAATCAATGGCTGGGCAAGGTGGTATTATGCGAGAAATACGACAGCAAATGCGGCTAATGCGGGTGATAGCACTCCCCCATCAGCTGGCAGCCGACCTTTCATTCTTATAGGCACTAAAGATGTATTTTATATTTTGTGCGGGATGACAACATCGGATAACAGTAAGCTCGTGTATGGGTTTGGAGCGTTTGAGAGCTTGATTCCAGCAGATATCAGTAATACATTTTTATCATCAACATTGATGAATATTGCGGCAAATGTATCCATGAGTCGCGCATCGAATACACCTCTCGCAAACTCAATTGCAAGTCTTGCGCTACAGAGAAATCACCTTCAGCAAATGATTCCAGTATTTTCAGCAAAAGCAATATCAATCAAGCTAGGCACAAATTCAGTTGATTACTCTGGTGAAGGTGATTGGATTGATACACCGTCAAATGCCAACCAAATTCCTTGCGCTGATGTGTTTGTCACTGATGGTAGCTTGAGGGGGAAGTTGCCCTTAATGAAATGGCTATTTCAGAAACGCCCGTACACTAATTACAATTTTATTGATTATGGTGAGCAGTCTTATATTGCTCTTGATGTGGCATCAGGCTCATCAGCAAGCATAGGTCAAATTTTAATAAGGGTGATTTAATGCTGACGAATATTGAGTTATTTTCAATGCAACCTGTAGATGTAAATCCTGTTGTTTATCAAAAAGGATTGAGCATAAAAGGCCAAATTAAAGAAGTTGGTAATAATATTCCATGCCGTGTTAGGTTGTTTAATAAATTGACAGGTCGGATTGTTAGAGATATTACAACTGATCAGAATGGTAACTATGAATTTGATCATTTGCTACATTCAATTTTTTTTGTTGTTGCACATCATCCAGCCTCTCAATTCAACGCAGTCATTCAAGATAACGTGGTGCCAAAATGAGTAAAACATCAGTCAATGCTCGGCTTGCCATGATTCAAGCCTTTTCAGAATTTATGGATAGCGGTAGCCAAAGTGCTACCGTTATTTTTTATGAAGGTGTGCAGCCTGCAAATACTGCCGTTGCAGCGGATTCCAATAATGCTTTGGTGACGTTGGTATTTCCTGAACCATGCATTAAAGAAACTACAGCCACCTATGTTGAATTTCATCCGACTGATACAGGCTCCGTTATTAAGACTGGCACAGCTACATGGGCGCGTATTTTTAATGGTGCAGGCGAGGTAGCAGCGGATTTAACCGTGGGTACTGATATATCGCTGGCAAATACCAATTTGGCTTTGGGCGGCACACTGTTTATCCAGTCCATCAAACTTAGACCGTAACTGAAAAGAGTGCTCATGTGGATTTTAAAAATAAGCTCGGCACCGTTGATGCGCATAATCTAAACCTAAACTTTAAGCCTGAAAATACCGACAGCCACAACATCATTCTCAATTTTGAGCATCTAGCCGACGGCTCGACTAATCTCAACTTTGGGGATGATGTATCCGCAGCTATTGACACGGTTTTAGAGACTGATTTTAGTTTTGAAGTCACTGCAATTTATGCCGACAGTGGTGTCAATACTGCAGTCATAGACACGGTACTGGATACCGAATTCAGCTTTGATGTTGTCGCAGTCTTTAAAGACAATATTGATGTCATCGGGCAGATTGATACTGTTCTGGATACCAGTTTTAGCTTTGAGATCGAAGCCTCTTTTGCTGAAAACCTGTGCACCATTGATACGGTATTAGATACAGCCTTCCAATTTGAAATTGATGCGGTATTTGACATTAATCATATTGTCGGGGTGTCTTATGCGTTTGATGCCAGTTATCAAAAGGCTATCGCTGCATTAAGTGTCACAGCGATACCATGGGCAAAACCAATTTTAAGAGTCTCAAATGAGGCTCTTTTTTATGACCAGGGCTTAGTGCTGAGTCAGCAAGCTATGGCTGGTTTTGATCGTTCAAATTCACTCGCACAAGCCGTCAGAATTGAACATGAGAAAGCTACTGGCCTGCAGACTGATGCGTATTTAGTTTGGCAAACAGGTGACAAGCGATTCATTCATCAAAGCTACTTATTTGATGAAACGCTAAAGCTGCGTATCAATCGAGTCACAGATTGGCATGAGATGATTCGTAAGCGTCGCACGGTCACTTATGCGCATGAAGTTGCTCACGTCTTTGAAAAGCATTTCACATTTGAGTGGGATAAGGGTTTAGAGCTTGTCACGACTGATGATTTGGCTTGGGAAAAAGCCAAGGCGATTCATTATCGTAAGCATCCAATTCAGCCATGGCCACAACCTGAATTACCGCAATATGAAGGTACAGGCGATTTAAATTTCGTTTGTTTATGCCATGAAGTTGATGCGCATAACGTCATTTTAAACTTTGGGGTTGATGACTGTATTCCCGCAATTCCGAATAAAAATTGGTGGTATATCTTGAATAGTTTATCTGTGACACGGCTTGATAATGGTGCAGAAATTTTAGTGTATGACGGCAACTATCGTACTGACCGTAGTAGTTGGGCGTGGTCGTATAGCTTAACCGTGCCGCATACTGAAATTGCCAAGCTAGAGCCAATCAATGGACAGCCTGTAATTCTTAAAAGTGTGGTCAATGGGCATGAGCATCACATGCTGCTTGAGAACCGTACACGCTCACGTAAGTTCGGCAATATCACTTATGTGCTTACAGGTCGCAGTCAAACCGCTTTACTTGATGCGCCGTATGCGCCTTTACGTTCATTCCTGCAGGAAAACGAGCGCACATCGGTACAACTTGCACAGGCAGAGTTAGACCGTGTTTTTAGCGATACCGTGCTGAATTGGCAATTGATTGATGATCTAGGCTGGATCGTGGCCAACAACAGTTTAAGTTATTCCAACCTTGCGCCAATCGCTGCGATTAAGTTGATTGCAGAAAGTGGCGGTGGTTTTATTTATAGCGAAAAGGGTAGCAATACACTTTCAATTAAACCGCTTTATAAAAAGACATTTTGGGATGCGCTCACAGTTGATGATTATGACCGTTTAGTGCCTGATTCACTCGTTACAAGCCAGTCCACAGACTATGAGCTTTATCCCGATTACAACGGCATCACACTAACAAACGATAGAACAGGCAAGCAAGCGCAAGTTAAACGCACAGGCACAGCAGCAGACGTGCTATTGCCACCTGAAAACAATCCTTTATTTGATGTGGTCAGCATGGGCGCATTCGGTAAAGCCAAACTAGCCAAAGCAGGCATGGTGGAAACACACACATTGACTATGCCGATTTCTGCGGAAGTAGGTGAATGTGCACCTGGTGAAGTTCTTGCATTTAGTGCCGAGTGGTGGGGCATTGTTGAAAGTGTCAGCGTGTCATTCAGCCATGCAAAGGTGAACCAAACTGTCAAAGTGGAGCGTGTGAATCGTGAGTAATGCACTGCAGCGATTGATTGATTTAATGCCTAAGGCGCCTGAATTTGTGGGGCAAATCACGCATGAAAATCATCCGAATTATAAAGTTTTAGTTGTGGATGGGTCGGGATTGGTAATGTGTACCAGTACGACCCGCTATAGCGTTGGGTCAACGGTTTTTATTTCAGATGGGGAGATTAAACGCTTGGCGGCAAGCGGTGATGTAGTACAGATTGAAGTGTAAAAATTTAAATTGAAGCAAGCGTCCGAAAGGGCGTTTTTTTATGTCTGGAGAAAAGACAATGCAAGAAAACACGTTACCGTGGGTCATTAAATTAGTTCCAGCAGTTGTGGGGGCAATCCTTGCTCTTGTATTGAGTGGGGACATCGATAAAGAAGGGAAAATCCAAGTCACGCTTGGAGTCATCGGCAAGTTCTTATTTAGTGTATCGGTCAGTTTGTATGGCGGTGCTGCATTCATTGAATACTACGAATTAAACAATTACTCACACATGGCACAAGGCTTTGTGATGTTGATTTTTGCTGTGTTTGGCTTACTGGCAATCGGCATTATTTACCAATCAATTGCGCTCATGCACGGGAAGTCGCTTGCAGAAGTAATCGCCGAGGTGAAAGCGGCATTTATTGCGATTGTAGGGGGTGGCAACAAGTGAAATTAATTAATGATTGGAAACAAGCATGGAAACTCAAGTCAGTACAAGTAGGCGCCTTATGGGCATTTTTTTACGTCTTGATGTACGCGGCTTTTGAATTGTTATGGCTATTTGGTTCTAACTTTCCACAAGTTTGGGCAGCAGTACCACAGGAAGTTAAAGAGCTATTACCGCATTCGTGGGTGTTATGGCTTGGCTTTTTAAACAATGTTTTAAGTGTTTTTTCACGCTTGAAATATCAGCCTGAATTGCACGGAGATAATGATGAGCAAAAAACTAACTGAAGCTCAGATTCAAGCACAGGCACTAGGACTCGGTATCGAAGTTGCGGCACTAAAAGCTGTGATTGAAGTTGAGTGCAAGGGCAGTGGGTTTAATGCCGACGGCACACCAGTCATTCTATTTGAGCGCCATGTATTTCGGCAGCGACTAATTGCAAATGGTAAAGCAGCAACAGCAGACAAGGCTATGCGAGAACGTCCTGATCTGTGCAATAAAACCATGGGCAACTATGGCTTATACTCTGCACAGCACGGACGTTTGAATGCAGCTGCTCAATATCATCGTGAGTCAGCTTTAGAGTCGGCAAGTTGGGGAATCGGGCAAGTGATGGGTTATCACTGGAAAGCTTTAGGCTATCCGACTCTGCAAAATTTCATCAATGCCATGTACCATGATGAAGCATCACAGCTTGATGCGATGTGCCGCTACATTGTGACGAACAAGCTGATTAATGCACTCAAAAATAAAGATTGGCGAGCATTTGCGCGTGGCTACAATGGCCCTGCGTACGCAAAGAATTCTTATGATGTGAAGCTTGGTAATGCGTATAAAAAAGCCCGCTAAGTGCGGGCTGTTCTCTAAAGGTATTAGCTATTTATCACTTCATATTTAGCATTTTCAAATTCACCTTTAATTGAAAGTGTAAACTCCAAACGCTTAAAAAATTTAAAATATTCTTGGATAGATATATTCTTCTGGTATTCGTTAACGCTTACTGCCTCGCCACTCTTTAACTTTTCCAATTGATTCATGTCGCTGAGCACATGAATCGTTACGGTAAAGTTCTCAATATCATTAGAACGTCCATGATAATTAGCAGTTGTTTTTATACCAATAATCACTTCATCTTTATCGATATCAAAATATTTTTTTAACGACGAGCGTAGCGTGGATGTGTCTGCATCATCAGCAGCCACACTACCCACATAATCTTTATATTGAGTGTTTGCATTAAAATTCTGAATCATTATTTATTACCTTTAAAATTAATATTTTTAAAAAACAAAGTTAAATCATTGTTGATGAATAAATGGAATACGGCACCCCCAAGCAAATGACATTTAGAGCTTAATCTCAAGCAGCTCATCCCACTTAAACGGATTTCTGCTTAGCTTATCACGGCTCATTGACCAGTTACGGTCAGGCAGAAAGCCGCTACCTGCAGCTATTTTCTTTTTGCCGAATTTCTTCTGAACTCCTTCCAAAGCCTGCATCAAACTTTCCTTTTTCTGCAATTCTTCCATGTCAGTGAGCAAGTCATAAATATGTGATGACTTCGGCTCAAGGCACGTCAAAACAACTCCGCATTTCTTAAATTTCATATCCTTTCTATATAGCATGTTTAGCATCCGCACAGCTCTATCAACAAGATCAAGCACGCAGTCAGTGGGCTGTGAAAATGTTGAGGTATGTGCGTTGCTGTAGAATGGCACATTTGTATCAAAGGGATTTGTTTGTACAAAAGCCGTGATGCATCCACACAACAGATTTTCTTTTCTTAAGCGTGAACATGCATCCTGGGCATACATCGAAATTGCTTCTCTTAAGTCATTTATGTCTGTGACTTTTGTGCCGAATGAGCGGCTGGCCACGATCTGTTTCTTACTCGGTGGGGTATGCTCAATTTCAATGCATGAAATGCCTTGCAGCTCTGCCACTGTTCTAGCCATAACAATCGAGAATAGTTTTTTAATTTTGCGCGGGTCAGTGCACGCAAGGTCATGTACTGTATTGATATTCATATCATTCAGTCTTTTTGCGTGTTTACGCCCAACGCCCCAAACTTCTGACACATCGATTGTGCCAAAAAGCTGCTCCTTATTTATTAGATCCATGCTCACCAAATCGCATACACCTTTGAACTGGGCATTTTTTTTGGCAATATGGTTTGCAATTTTGGCTTCGGTCTTTGTTCTGCCAATACCAACGCAGACAGGCAATCCCAGCCATTTCCAAATGCGCTCACGCATCTGCTGCGCGTAGTCACTTAGGTCAAACTTATTAGTGTATGCAGTCAACTCAAGAAAGCTTTCATCTATAGAATATATTTCTTGTTCACCAGGTCCCACAAATTCAGACAGTATCGAATGAAAGCGACGGGACATTTCAGCATATAAAGCATAGTTGCTAGACAATACTTGGACATTATTGTGGTGAATAATGTCTTTGATCTGAAATACAGGCACACCCATTTTGATGCCTAAGTCTTTGGCTTCTTGGCTACGAGCGACCGCACAGCCATCATTGTTTGATAAAACAATAACGGGCTGATTATTAAGTGATGGATTGAATACACGCTCACAGCTGACGTAACAGTTATTCACGTCAATGAGCGCAAATACACGATTTGCGTTTTTCATGATTTATTCTTCTTATTGTTTTAGACAGACAGGTTTTTTAAGTTCCAAGTCACAACCGCGACAACTTCAAACGTTTGCCCATCTTTCAGGTAAATGCTGTCATAGTCAGGGCTTTCTGCCTTGAGCCATGCCTCAGGCAAAGTGGCAGGGTCGTAGTCTTCACCAAAATGCTCAATCAACTCGGCTTTTGACATCTGGGCGGTAATCATCAAGCGCTTAATGGTCAGGTCTTTTTGGTCGATTAGTGCAACCACAATGCTGCGGTGTTTGGCTTCTTTACTACGGTCAACAATGACTACATCGCCATATTCAAGCCCAGCATTGACCATTGATGTCGTACGTATCGTATTTAAAAACGTAGCATTAGCATTTGAAATAAGGTGCTCGTTTAGGTCGATGCTTTTATCAATGTAGTCTTGGGCAGGGGATGGGAAACCTGCAGGAATGGATTCGGATGCAATTGGTATGCTTACGTGTGTACGTGGTGACACTTGCGTAAAACCATGACGATCAAGCAGCGTGATTTGTTCAAGTATTGCATTGATTGTAGGGCTAGGTTTACCCTCAGGACCCATAATTTGTTGAAGTGATGACCAAGCGTCATCCGAGAAATAAATCGGCAGTTTTTTTGACATTATGTGCTCCTACGCTACATGGCGTGTTTGAAGTTTGCACACATAGAATAGCTATAAATAGATCAGGCTTTCAAGTAGTGTTTGTCTGAATTATTTTGAACAAACGAAAGTTGGTTGATAAATTATTGAAAGCAATAATAATAAAATCGGAAAATTAAAATGAACCTAGGTCACTTGGTTTTAGCCATTCTTGCTTTGCTTATCGCTGGCACTTTACTCACACTTAAAGCAGAAGAGACCCGAAGAATAGACCCTGAGTGTGGGCATGAATACCGCACCGAGCTATGTAATGGGTATCTATATGCCAAGTACAATGACTTACCCTCAGCAGATAATTGCGACGATGAAAAAGACGACCCTGAAATAAATTTTAACGAAGAGTTCCACAAAGGCTGTCTAAGTTTTTTTGATAGCCTTTTGGTGGCTAGGTAGTTGGAATATTGTGCAAAGCACAGCATTCAAAGGGGTTTTCGAGTAAAAAAACGTAGTGTTAAGGTTGACCATAATGTGGTCTGTGAAACAATTATGTTCCACAGTATTGCATATTTGCGGTATATGTTATTAAATACAGCGACAGGCAGTATGACGAACAACAAGTTCCAATCTGTCTTTTTTTGACTATAAAATATTGATTTTGGAAATATTATGCACACCTTCACTGAATTCCGACAATGTTAAGCCTTAGATTTTTCGATCTGGGTTTTGTTGATTTGAGTGTTAATTTGGGAGGTGAATATGAATAATAAATATACTGCGATGGATGTTGCTAACTATATTGTTTGGTATGCAAACCATGAACCGAATAATGTATCTATTTACTCACTGAGTCCATTAAAACTGCAAAAGATTTTATATTATATTGCTTCCGAGTATTTTAAAAAATCTGGAAAGCGATTATTTAGTGAAGATTTTCAAAAATGGCAGTATGGACCAGTGGTTAAAGATGTTTATCACGAGTTCAAATCTTCAGGTTTCCATCATATTGCCAAACCAAAAGCAATCTTAGAAATGGGTGAAATGGGTTTTTCTCGTAAGGATTTTGATGCTCGTATATTAAATGAGGACACCGAGTTTAAGTCTGTCGCAGAGCCTGTTATAAAGCATTATTTACCTTGGAAAGCTTTTGACCTTGTCGAGCGCACACATGACGAGGAGGCATGGAAGGCCTTTGAGTCAGAAATCATGAAAGGCATTGAACTTACTTATTCAGATCCTGAATTAATGTCCGCAAAGACGATTAATGATAAATGAGTACAAATCACGTGCTGAATGCCTTTGTAGAAAGGCATTTAAGACCAGATGAATTTAATAGGAAAGCAGTTGTTGAAGAAACTGCTGCAATGTTTAGTTTGTTAGTAGATGTTTATGTAACAAAGGCTGCTGACGAAACATTTTATAACCTACCTTATAAAGATATTTCAGTCTTAGTTTTTAACGATCAATTAAGTGAAATTAAATCAGATACATTTAATGGGTTTATAACAACTGTAACTGAAGAAATTAAGAATACGTTTGGTTTATATAATTTAAGCACCAAACTAGAACATGCAATTGCTTGTTATGAAAAATTTGCTTTACACATTGAGCTCGCCTTAATTCAAAAGAATTTTATGCTCAGCTCCGCAAAAGAGGCAAAAAGAGTAGCAGATATTGCTCAAAAACAGGCTGAGTTTGCGAGAAAACAAGCTAAAAAAGCAAAAGATATGTCTAGTGGGATGGTTACAAATTTTGTGACTATTCTGGGTATATTTGCTTCAATTATTTTTACGCTCTTTGGTGGAGTGAACCTAATTGGCTCCACTGTAAAACTATTAGAAGTAAATTCTAGGTGGCCGTATTTAACCTTTATTATTTCACTGTTGATGATCTGTTTACTGACATTATTGAATATGTTGGTTAAATGGATTAACTCAATGAGTAACTTAAAAATGGCATTAGAGACCCAGAATAAAAATGATGGTGTACAAAACACTGATAAGTGTCGTTTGTACAATCCTTTATCATGGGATTTTTATAGCAAGTCGGTTTCTTCATTCCTGGTAATTTTAATAATAAGTTTGGTTGGTATGTACAACGTAAATAAGGAGAATTTATTTACCGTTACTAATGAAACTACCACTAAAATAGTTGCTGCCACGCCACCAAGTGTAGAGCCTAATAATAAAAAACCGTCAGAAACTGTTGAGACAACAGAAGTTAAAAAACTAACTGTAACCAATAAGATTAAAGAGGATGCAAGGGAAGAAAATAAAGAGGAAAAAACGGAGAATTGATAGTAGGCAGAGTAACACTTGAAGTGCGACATAAACCACCTAAGAACCCCATCAATCCATCACCCCACTTAATGCAACGTGCCTTTCATCAAATTTAATCATAAAATTAAGAACATCTGTGTCTTATGCTGCGGTCTACAAAAAATTAGGAAAAATATTTTTTTAAAGTTTGTAGACTGATTTGTAGACAGTTGAACTGCAATCAAGGACAAACTTATGCAATGCTATGCAACCTTTGAATATTTTAAGTTATTGAAAATACAGGGATATGCAAGCTAATGCAACCTATTCCAATTCGACACAAACTAAGTGGATTCTACTTTTTTTACTATGCAATTGTTGGGACGTTTTTGCCTTTTTGGAGCCTGTACTTAGAAGATCAGGGCTTTAATTATCAGGAAATTGGTGTTTTATCTTCCATTGCCATTTTAACTCGATTTTTCGCGCCTTTTATTTGGGGATGGATTGCAGATAAATCAGGCAAACGGATGCTTTTGGTACGCATCGCAACTTGGATGGAAGCCAGCATTTGGTTACTGATTTTTATTGTTCCGAATAGCTTTCAGTCTGTTGCATTACTTATGCTGATTTTTAGCTTTTTTCAAAATGCAATTTTGGCACAATTTGAAGGCGTGACTTTGTTTTGGTTGGGCGAGAAACGTGCAGAACTCTATGGCAAAGTGCGTAAATGGGGTTCTATAGGTTTTATTGTCGGGGTTTTTGGCATAGGTGCTATTTTAGAAATTATACCAATCTCCATGTTACCGATGTTGCTACTCAGTATTTCTTTACTGGCATTTCTATGGTCATTCAGTATTCAAGAACCAAGCTCCGCACCCATTGCACAAAAACAACTTGAACCCTTATTGCCTATTTTAAAGCGCCCAGTAGTCTATTCATTTTTTATAATTGAATTGATTTTACTGTTTTCGCATGCACCATTTTATAGTTTTTATAGTAATTTTTTAAGTCAGGCAGGATTTAGCACAAGTCAGATCGGTTTATTGTGGTCTGTCGGGGTGGTTGCTGAAATCATTATGTTTGCCTATGCGAGTTTGTTTTTAAAGCGTTGGTCTTGGCGTTCACTGGTTGCCGTATGTTTAATTTTAACAGGCTTACGTTGGGTGATAGTTGGTTTATTTCCATCCATATTTTTTGCACATTTTTTTGCACAAAGCATCCATGCCTTTAGTTTTGGATTATTTCATATCATTGCCATGCGGGTGATTTTTCAAAACTTTTCTGCAGGGCAACAAGGTCGTGGGCAAGCACTTTACAGTACCATGTGGGGTTTAGGTGTTGCACTGGGGAGTATTTTGGCAGGGCATTATTGGGATATTGTTTCAGGCGAATGGATTTTTATTTTTGCAGGATTATCTACACTCGTTGGTCTGTGTTTTATTTGGGGATTGCCAAAGCAATTAGAATCGCAGTCAATGTCGAGTGATACCAAAGCCTAGATTGGTGATTTTGCAGTGATACCGTTCTTTTATCAAAAATAGAAGCAAGCAAAGTTGGATGGGTATAGTTTGCTTGCTTCTTACTAATTGATTGCTACATTAAATACGGATTTTAGCGTATTGATGCCACCACGGTTGAGCCGTTTCAAGTTGTGCAGCCAGTTGTAAAAGCACATCTTCACGTGCAAAAGGCGCAATAAACTGCGAACCCAATGGTAAGTTATCTTTATTCCAATACAATGGCACAGACATTGCAGGCAGCCCAGTAATATTGGCAAGTTGAGTAAATGGCACCCATTTTAGGTTTTCTTTGACAATGCGATCGACCAATTTACCTTGCGCTAACCAATGTGCTTTACCTGCATGTAATAGTGTTTTTAAAATTGGTTTTTGCCATGCAGGAGTTTTAACTTCGCCATTTTTCGGTGCAACTGAAGCTGTTGCAGGAATGAGGTATAAATCATAACGCTCAAAGAATTGATTCATTTGTGCGACATATACCCCCCAATTATTCAAATTGCGAATGTAATCTACTGACGTGGTTTTTGCGCCAAAGGCAGCCAAAGCCAAAGAGTCTAGCTCAAAATTATCGGAATGATTTGGCAGGCGAGTTTGAATTTCAGCAATTAAATAAGCAAATTGGCTAAACCATGTGGTAATGAAATCTTTGGCCAATTGCATGCCATCAATAGCAGGACGGTCTTCAACCACTTCATGCCCTAAAGATTCTAAAAGCTGTACGGTTTTTTGAATGGCATTGATGGCATCTTGTGAAACAGCTGTACCAATCGGAGATTGGGTCGAATATGCGATTCTTAATTTTTTTGGCGCTTGCTGAATTGCATCTAAATAACTGCGTTCAGGAGCTTCAATTTTGAAAAGTGAATGACCATCTGCGCCATGCGTTGCATCGAGCATTGCCGCACTGTCACGTACACTTTTACTTAAAATATGTTGCATCGCTGCACCATGCATGGCTTCACTGAGTTGTGGCCCCCACGGGGTGCGTCCACGACTTGGTTTTAAACCAAACAAACCACAGTAAGACGCAGGAATACGAATTGAACCACCGCCATCACTTGCCCCTGCAATCGGCACAATACCTGCCGCAACTGCAGACGCAGAACCACCAGAAGAACCACCACTATTGTGTTTCAAATTCCATGGATTTTTACATGCACCCCAAGCATCTGGCTCGGTTATCCCTTTAATCCCAAATTCAGGCGTGTTGGTACGTCCAAAGGTAACGATTCCGCTATTTTCCCAACGATTTACAATTTCTGCATTTTGTTCTGCAAGATGATGCGCACGTTTTAAACCCTGACAACCAAATGAAGTCGGATAGCCTGCATATTGTTGAAATAAGTCTTTGACTAAAAAGGGCACACCTGCAAATGGGCCTGTTAATTTTGTTTGTGTGCGCTGCCGTGCATGTTCATGCATAGGAATAATAATGGCATTTAATTGTGGATTGGTTTGTTCAGCACGTTGTAACGCAATATCTAATAATTCTGAGGCCTGAACATCCTTTTTGGCAACGAGCTCTGCCAAGCCTAAAGCATCATATTGGAGGTATTCTGCAAGTTTCATTTCAATCCTGAAAATCTGTATTGTCAAATTGATGTTGTATGCTATTTTTGTTTAAGAAGCAAGAATGACCCGATTACGACCTTGCATTTTTGCCTGATATAGCGCCTGATCTGCCTGAATAATTAAATCTTGTAAAGGGAGATTGGTGGGTAAGTGTGTATGTGACACGCCCATGCTTACTGTAAAATGAATGGGTTCAAGGTTTTCTAAATTTAACGCTTGATGTTCAATACACATACGAATACGTTCTGCAATGCGTTGAGTTTTATTTAAGTTATTATTGTTCAGCAAAATAATGAACTCTTCACCACCAATGCGACAAAATAAATCGTGATCACGTAAATTGCTTTTAACGATGTTAGAGAGATGTTGCAAAGCACGGTCACCGACATAATGCCCATATTGATCATTCATTTTTTTAAAATCGTCGATATCTAACATAATTAAAGACAATGAATGATTGTTTTTATGCTTTAAAGCTTTTTCACTTAACTGAGTAAAACTACGGCGGTTCAGTGTTTCGGTTAAACTGTCATGATTTGCCAAATACAATACTTCTCTATACAACTGATTTCGGTTTTGGCTAATCACACATAAAATTAACGTGGCAAGACCTAAAATAATTAAACCCACACGAATAGAAATAATGGTGGTTAAATAACTCGAATTCACTTGATCTATAAACAAGCCTGTGACGCTGTGATACAGAGTTAAACAGACCAAGCTATTAATCAGTGCCAAATTGAAAAGTTGATAGCTGGCAGCTGCCCAAATTAACGCAGCCAATGGATATAATAGTGCGCCTGGCCCATAGAAAATATGGGTGCAGGCGATAGAGATCAGTAATGCAAAAAAGGGCAAGATATCCTGAATTTGAGTTTCTTTAGCATATTGATTATTTATAAGTTTTTTGAATTTAGACCAGCCTGGGGCAGCCAAAATTAAAGGTAAGACAATTACCGCATTTAAAATTTCACCAGACCACCAAGTAAAAAAATCAATCCAACGATTTTCTTTTAACATAAAGGTGTGCGGCAAATTTGGCAGCAGAAGAATGGCAAATAAAGCCCCAAAGAAACAGCCTAAAGTTACAGCAATAATATGTGGATATAGCTCTGACACATTATTATTGCTCGCTGGAAGTTTAGCGCGGGCAAAATTAAAGAAAAACAACCCACTAAAAACAGCTACAAAGTTGGAAAGCGTTAAACCTAGCGTCATCAGGAAAGTATTGTCTGTGACCAAATCGGCGCCCATATAGCCAAAAAAAGCACCCAAAATTCCACCAAAACTTTTTAAAGATGGAAAGCGAATGAGTAGCCCCAACAAGAGGGCGTTGCTTGGCCAAAAAAAAGAAAAGTAGCTAAGTGGGCGAGTAAAAATACCCAATAAACAAGAAAAAAATACCACAACGGCTAGCAGTCCAAAGGCAAATATTTGCTTTTGAGTCGAAGATATAGTTTGCGGTATGCTAAAGTTTTGCAAGTACTAAACTCACTTTTGCAATGGGTTGATAATTAAGAAAAAAACTTGAATGAGTGTGACGTTCACAACAGAAAGGCGATCATATCAAATAACCATTACCTACAAAGTCGATTAAATGTAAACTAAGTCACATTTTCGTTAAATAAAATTGTTGTCTTATGTTTATGCTTGCAGATTTGGATTAAAAATATGCTAAGTTGTCTAAACGGTTTATATCTTTAAATAAATGTATGAAAAAAATATATCTAACCACAGTTTTAAGCTTATGTTCTGTCTGCGCGATTGCGAATGAAAATACAACAATAGATTCAGCCAAGTTAACGCCAGTAGCAGCAGAAACGACCAATAAATTTCGTGTGGTGACCCGTCCAGAAATTGTGGGGCTGTGGGGCATGCAAATCCCAAATAATCGTAAATGTATTGAATATTACAACTTTAAAAGTAATAGCGATGTGGTGATTAAAAGCGGTCAAGAATGGTCTGCAGGTGTATATGATTATCAACCTTCACAAGACCCTGCAAATTCGTTACCAGCTTTAATTTTGCAAGTTAAATATGACAATAATGAAGTGGATTGTTCTGGATATCAGGAAGACCAAACAGGGGACATTTCACAATATTTTGTAAAATGGAAAAATGCGCACACCATTAATTTCTGTAGTAATGAAAAAGCAGAACAATGTTTTGCGACGTTGTACCGCGTCCTGCCTTAAACTTTTCATTATCTCGTCTATCAGAGTTCTTTCATAAATCCGCACCCCTCATCCTCTTGCGGCTATATAGCGCAAGAAAAGGGACTTTCACTATCAATTCGACTTATTGCTTATGATCATTTTCGATTTATGAAAGAAGTTTATCGTTATACTGATTAAACTCACTATGAATGAATAAAAAAACTCCTTCAAGTCACGAGGTCTTGAAGGAGGCTGATAAAAAAGCAAAAACTGTAAATTGAATATTCGTATCAGTTCTTTTAAGCTGAACAAAACTTAAATCTTTGTCCATATTTACTGATCACTTATTGCAAAATCATGCTGACATCTTTGCTACTGCTGCGTTGTTGCATTCCCACAGCAAAGTTTGCACTTGGATCAAATACTAAGACACCCGCATTACGATAAACTGGGTTAGCATCCATCATATATTCTTCGGCACTGTTTTGTGCATAGCCATAACCAAAAGCATTGCTTGAACCAATGTTGGTATATAAACCATATTGATATGTCGTGTCATTAAACATACTTTTGAATTTTTTAGGTTGCATATAAGTATATTTAGGACTTACGCACTATTATTTATAGATTCTCTGTGGTAGCAGATGATTTTTATCGAGAATAAAGTCATCAATGAAGTTTTTGATAACTGGTCTAAATAATTTCTTCTGCCAACGATATACATTTTC